>CAIJRK010000089.1 GCA_903823025.1 uncultured beta proteobacterium | reverse complement strand
TTCGATCACGCTCGATTTTATGGGCTGATTTGAGAGCCGATCTTTGGCTGATAGAGAGAAATTTCTGCATACTCGTATTTTCACATTTAGCGGCGATAGAAATTTATACTTCTGGCTGCATTTTGATTAGCGATTGCTATAAAGTGCATTAAATGCACCTCCCTCAAAATCCCCTCTTGTTCTCCGCCCCATCACCAACCCCAGCATCACTTTTACGTCGCAAAGCGTTAGTGCTGGCAACCCTTGGCATCGCGTTAATTTTGGGCGGTACCCCGGCCTTGGCACAACGGTCGTCACCCTCGGTCAAACCTGACGGCAAACTGTGGGACAGCGGCGCGGGTTTTCAGTTTGACCTGAAAAAGAAGAAGGAAAAAAAGATGCGCCAGTCTTTGAGTGGCATGGCCTGCACGCTCGATGCCCAGAAGCAGCGCGTGTGCCTCATGGTGTTTGATGAAGGCGCGCAGGCCCGCTTCGCCTACGTGCGGAAAGAGTCGCTGGATGTCGATCCCGAACCTGTGCTGTTTCGCACTATCGAAGGCGAGTTGGACGGCGAAGACGCAGCCACGGATGGGCGTTACTTTTATGTCACCGGCTCGCACTCGGCCAAACGCTCTGATTGCGCCAGCAACCCGCATAGCCGCCACGTCATTCGCTTTCGTTTGGACCCTGCCACAGGACGCGCCTTGCGTTCTCCCGCAGGTGCGGCGCAGGGGGCGCTGGTGGACTACGCCGACAGCGGGCGTTTGTGGCACCTCATGCAGTCACAGCCTGAACTGCAAGCGCATGTGGGGGAGCGCCAATGTCTGGGTGCCGGGCAACAAGGCATCAACATTGAAGGTTTGGCCGTTCAAAACGGACGCTTGTATTTTGGGTTCCGTGGCCCGGTCATCCAAGGCGTCGCCAAGGTGCTGACGGTCGATGCCGACGCGTTTTTCAAGGGCGGCGACTCAAAAGCGACCGTGACCCGGTTGGCGCTGGGCGAAGGGCGTGGCATCCGCGACATGGTCGCCGTCAAGTCCGGGGTTTTGCTGCTGGCTGGCCCGGATGACGACGCCGCTCATCAGGACGTGGGGTGGACTGTCTCAGTGTGGGACGGCCAAAGCAGCCCAACCGTGGTTCAACCCAGGCAGTTGGCGACGCTTGACATCAGCGGCGTCAAATTGCGCCAATGCGATGCGCAGATCAAACCTGAAGCGATCACCGTGCTGGAGGAAACGCCGCAGGCCTACAAACTGCTGGTATTGTCAGACGGCCTGTGCGACGGCGGGCCGCTGGCCTTCACCATTGCCCGTTGAAAAGCCGTCAGCACTTTAGGCTACGCTCGCCAACTCAAAGGAGTGCAACGTGCGCATCAAAAAAATTCTGCTGGGCGTGGTTTTGGCCTTGGCCGCCTTCGCCGCCCAGGCTTTCCAGATCACCAGTCTGTCACCGCAGGGCGAGGTGGCACAAGTGCGTCAAGTGGTGGCTAAATTTGACGAGAGTGCCGTCAACTTTGGCGACCCCAAGGCCGCAGCGCCGTTGAGTCTGAGTTGCAGCGATGCCCAAGCGACCCAAGGTTCTGGCCGCTGGATCAGTGACCGCGAATGGGCCTTTGAGTTTGAACGCGACTTGCCGCCCGGCATCGTTTGTTCGGTGCAAGTGCGCGCCGGGTTCAAGTCGGTCAAAGGCGTTGATTTAACCGGCACCACCCGCTTCAAATTCAACAGCGGCGGGCCGTTTGTGCAGAACATGCTTCCGTATGAAGACAGTCAAATTGATGAAGAACAGTTCTTCATCTTGCAACTCAACGGCCCGGCCACGCTGGCCAGCGTGCAGGCCAACGTGTGGTGCGCCGTGGATGGGCTGGGTGAACGAGTGGCGGTGCGTCTGATTGAAGGCCAAGACCGCGCGGCGCTGCTCAAGTCGCAAGGTCTGGAGCAGGAGTCCAAAAAAACGCCTTTGAACCTCGTGACGCTGGCCTGCAATCGCCGCTTGACGTCTTCAGCCGCCGTGCAAATCGTGTACGGCAAAGGTGTGGCCTCGCCCGCTACGAGTGGTTCGCCTCATGGCGTCGCCAACGCCGTAGAAAAGCGTTTTAACTTCACGGTGCGTGAGCCGTTTGCGGCCAGTTTTAACTGCGAGCGAGAAAACTCGCATACCGATTGCTTGCCGATCCGGCCCATGAGTTTGAGTTTCAACGCCCCGGTGACACGCAAACTGGCTGAAGGCATCCGCCTGAAGTCGGACAAGGACAGTTTCAAACCTGTCTTCACTCAAGAGAACAGCGATGACGACAACGTGGTGAGCAGCGTGTCGTTTAAAACCGTTTCCCCGGAACAAACGAAATTCACGCTGGAGTTGCCTAAAGATTTCAAGGATGCCGCTGGTCGGCCGCTGCACAATGCGGACAGTTTTCCGCTCAAGGTAGCGACTGGGGCCATGCCGCCGCTGGCCAAGTTTGCGGCGTCACCATTTGGCATTGTGGAACGCTTTGCCGAACCCAATGGCATCGCCCTGCTGCCCGTCACACTGCGCAATGTGGAGGCAGCGCTGCAGGTCAACGGGTTGAAACCAGCATCCGCGCCGACGGGCGGCAAAGTGAGCGACTTCCGGCCCACGCATGATGCCGACATCGTGGCCTGGTTCACTAAAGTGCAGCGCTATGACAACTACACCGTGTCGCGCCAAACAGCCGCCGCCGATGTGAAAGGGCCACTGCCCAAATCGGTAGATGACCGCGACAAAGACTACGTGCAAAGCCGCATGGTGTCGCTGCTACAAGGTCAACCCGGCGTTAAAACGCTGGATTTACCCAAACCGGTCAACAACGATCCGCGCCCGTTTGAAGTAGTGGGCATTCCGCTGTCACCAGGTTTTCATGTGGTCGAGATTGCGTCGCAGAAATTGGGTATATCGCTGTTGGATGAACGACAGGGCGATGGCCGCACGATGTATGTGCGGACCACGGCGCTGGTGACCAATTTGGGCGTGCATTTCAAACTCGGGCGCGAGAACGCGCTGGCCTGGGTGACCACGTTGGACAAGGGCCAGCCGGTGCCGAACGCCAAAGTACGCGTGTCCGATTGCCATGGCCGTGAGGTGGCCAGCGCGACCACCAACGCGCAAGGCATCGCCAACTTGGCGGGCATTAATCCTGAGCCTCCCGCGTGTCACAGCGAAGGCCACTACACCGAAGCCTACTTTATCAGCGCCCGCGCTTTGCAACCCGCCAGTGAAAACGGCGAAGGCAGCATAGAAGACCTGAGCTTCACCTGGAGCGACTGGCATCGCGGCATTGAGCCTTGGCGCTTCAACGTACCCACCAGCCGCGACGCCCAACCCGATGAGCGGGCACACACTATTTTTGACCGCACGTTGTTCCGGGCGAGCGAAGTCGTGTCGATGAAACACATTCTGCGCACCGAAACCAGCCAAGGTTTTGGCTTGGCCCCTGCGCAACCCGACACGCTGGTGGTCACCCATGTGGGCAGCGGTCAGCACTACACGCAGCCGCTAATCTGGCGCAAGACCGCCACTGGCGGCCAAAGCGCGGAGAGCACGTTCCAGATTCCACTCGGTGCCAAGCTGGGTGTGTACGAAGTCATGCTGCAAAGCTCAGACCGCAACCGCAACCGCAACTTCACCACCGGCCAGTTCCGCGTGGAAGAGTTTCGCCTGCCGGTGCTTGAAGGCCGCGTCACGCCTGCCGAGAAAAAGGCGCTGGTCCATGTGAAAACGGTGCCGGTCGATGTGCAGATCAACTATGTGGCCGGTGGCGGCGCGGTGAATTTGCCGGTGCGCGTGTCGGCCTTGGTGCGTGGCAAGTATTTGAGCTACAGCGATTTTGAAGAATTCAGCTTCAAGCCGCCGCGTGGCAAAAGTGAAACCACCACCGAGGGCGAAGAAGAAATCAACGCCACCCAAGACGCTCGCGTCATTGCCGACAAGCTGCCACTGACGCTGGACAAAAACGGCGCTGGCAAGCTCACGCTGGACAACGTGCCCACCGCCCGGCAGCCGCAAGAACTGCTGCTGGAGGCCACCTACGCCGACCCGAATGGCGAGGTGCAAACCATCCGCAGCGTCAACACCTTGTGGCCAGCGGGCGTGGTGGCAGGGATCAAAACCGAGGGCTGGGTATCGAGCAGCCAGAAGATCAAGTTTCAGGCGCTGGCGCTGGACTTGAACGGCAAGGTGTTAGCCAATGTGCCGCTGGAAGTGAAGGCCACGGCACGCCTCATCACCACCAGCCGCAAGCGCATGGTGGGCGGTTTTTACACCTACGACAACAAGACCGAGATCAAGGAACTGGGTTCGGCATGCAGCGGCAAGAGCGATTCACGCGGCTTGCTGCTGTGCAAAACCAGCTTGGGTGAACCCGGCGAAATCGAGTTGGTGGTGACCGCGAAGGACAGCGCAGGCAATAGCATTCAGGCCGCCGCATCGGTGTATGTCACCCAACAAGGCGAGCTGTGGTTTGGTGGCGAAAACCATGACCGCATGGACGTGTTGCCCGAGAAAAAGAGTTACCAACCCGGCGAGACCGCCAAGTTTCAAGTGCGGATGCCGTTCCGTTTTGCCACGGCGCTGGTCGCGGTGGAGCGCGAAGGCATTGTGGAAACCCAGGTGATGCAACTCAACGGCCAAGATCCGACCATCAGCCTGAAAATTAAGGAAGGTTGGGGGCCGAACGTCTATGTGAGTGTGCTGGCCTTGCGCGGTCGCCTGCGTGAAGTGCCGTGGTACAGCTTTTTCACCTGGGGCTACAAAGCGCCGCGTGAGTGGTGGACCTCGTTCTGGTACGAGGGCCGCGAATACGTGGCCCCGACTGCGCTGGTGGATTTGAGCAAGCCCGCCTTCCGTTTGGGTCTGGCTGAAATTCGTGTCGGCACGCAAGCCCATCAACTCGATGTGAGCGTGAAAGCGGACAAGGAAAGCTACCCGGTGCGCGGCCAAGCCAAGGTGACGATCACCGTCAAACTGCCCAACGGCCAACCGGCGGCAATGGCCGAAGTGGCGCTGGCCGCGGTCGATCAGGCGCTGCTGGAATTGATGCCCAACACCAGTTGGAATTTGTTGGACGCCATGTTGCAACGGCGCGCCTGGGGCGTGGAAACATCGACGGCACAAATGGAAATCATTGGCCGCCGACACTACGGTCGCAAGGCGGTCGCGGCGGGTGGCGGTGGCGGGCGTAGCGGCACGCGCGAGTTGCTGGACACGCTGCTGCTGTGGAACCCCAAAGTGCAGCTGGACGCCAACGGTCAGGCCGTGGTCACCGTGCCGCTGAACGACGCGCTCACCACCTTCAAAATTGTCGCCGTGGCGGATGCTTCAACCGGCCTGTTTGGCACGGGGCAAACCTCAATCCGGGCCACACAGGATTTGCAAATCATCAGCGGCCTGCCGCCGCTGGTGCGCGAGGACGACCAGTTCCGCGCCCAAATTACGTTGCGCAACACCACTCAGCAAGCGATGAAAGTGGAGATAACGCCGCGTGCTACGCTGCTGGAACTCAAGCCCCAAACTGTGGACATTCCCGCTGGCGATGCACGCGAAGTTGCCTGGAGTGTGACCGCCCCGGCGCAATTGGCGCTGACCCGAGCCGAGGCGATTCTGTGGGAGATTGAGGCCAAGGACACGATCAGCGGGGCGCGTGACGCCTTGAAGTCGAGCCAGCGCATCATTCCCGCCGTGCCGCTCACGGTGCAACAAGCCACGCTGGTTCAAATCGACGGCACTTACGCGCTCGCCGTGAACCCGCCCGCCGATGCTTTGCCGGGTCGGGGCGGTTTGAAGCTGGCGCTGCAACCCACCCTGGCGGATGGTCTGCCGGGCGTGCGCGACTGGTTTGCCAACTATCCGTATGCCTGTCTGGAGCAAAAAGCCAGCAAAGCGGTCGGGCTGCGCGACGCTAAGTTATGGCAAACAGTTGCCGCGCAAATCCCCAACTATTTGGACAGCGAGGGTCTGTCCAACTACTTTCCACCGCGTGACGGTGAAGCGAATCGGGGCAGCGACACGCTCACCGCCTATTTGCTCTCCAGCACGCACGAAGCCGCCGGGATTGACCCCGCCTTCGCCCTGAGCGACGAGGTGCGTGCCCCGATGGAACGCGGTCTGATCGCGTTTGTGGAGGGCCGCATTCAGCGCGATTTCTGGAGTCCGCGCAAAGACTTGGATGTGCGCAAACTCGCCGCGCTGGAAGCCCTGTCGCGTTACGGCAAAGCGCAAGGTCGCATGTTGGCCAGCATCACGTTGGCCCCCAACCAGTGGCCGACCCACGCGGTGATTGACTGGCTGAACATTCTCAAACGTGTGCAAGATGTGCCGGATCGGGACAAGCGCATGGCCGAGGCGAATCAGGTGCTGCGTTCACGTATCAGTTTCTCTGGCACGAAGATGGTTTTCTCCACGGAGAAAGACGATTACTGGTGGTGGCTGATGCAAAACGGCGACGTCAACACCGCGCGCCTGATGCTGGCCGTGATGGACGACCCGGCCTGGAAAGACGACATGGGCCGCTTGGCCAACGGCTTTATCGGTCGCCAGCAGCACGGCGCGTGGCACACCACCACCGCCAATTTGTGGGGCGGTTTGGCACTGGAAAAGTTCTCGGCCAACTTTGAAGCCGTGGCGGTCGCGGGCACGACCCAAGCGGCGATGAGCACGGGAAATGCCAGCGTGGAATGGCGCAAGGTGGAGCGCATCAAGACCACGGATCCTGAAGGCGCGGCGCACCAGACGACTTGGTTCGGCGCGCCCGCCACACCAGGCAACTGGCGCAACAACACGATGTTTTTGCCGTGGAGCAAAACGGCTACCAAAGACACATTAAGCGTCACCCACCAAGGCGCTGGTAAACCGTGGTTGACGCTGCAGTCCATCGCTGCCATCCAGCTCAAGGCACCTTTCAACGCCGGTTACCAAATCAAGAAAACCATCACGCCGGTGGAGCAGGCCAACAAGTCGTTGCCCGCAGGCAGCTACACCCGGGGCGACGTGCTGCGCATCACGCTGGAGGTGAATGCCGCCGCCGACATGACCTGGGCCGTGGTCACCGACCCGGTGCCGGGCGGCGCTACGATTCTGGGCAGCGGCTTGGGACGCGACTCCGAGATCGCCACCCAAGGTGAGCGGCCATCGGGCGACGGCTGGCCTGCGTTTGAAGAACGCAGTTTTGAGTCGTTTCGCAGCTATTACCAATTCCTGCCCAAAGGCGTCGCGCGGATGGAATACACCCTCCGGCTGAACAACGTGGGCAATTTCTCGTTGCCACCGTCACGCGTCGAAGCGATGTATGCGCCGGAGATGTTTGGTGAATTTCCCAATGCGCGGGTGAAGGTGGAGGCGGCGAAGTGAAAAAATTCATTCGACAATCTATTGATTTCAATTACGAAAACTGCTGCCGTGCTTGTTAAAACCACAAAAATAGTCGCTATTTTTTTAATTGTTTCTTGCGTCCATTGCGCAAACGCGACCCCGACTTTCAATGAGGTGAAGGCGGACTTCAAACCGTCTGACGCCTTGATCCTCGATCGCCACGGCGAGTTGCTGCACCGCTTGCGGACCGACGACACAGTGCGGCGCGGTCAGTGGGTGGCGCTGGCGGATGTGTCGCAAGCGCTGCGCACGGCATTGGTGTTGAGTGAGGACAAGCGGTTTTATGAACACAGCGGCGTCGATTGGCAAGCGGTGTCGGCGGCGGCTTGGGCCAACCTGTGGAACACCAAAACACGCGGAGCCTCCACCATCACCATGCAGTTGGCGGGTTTGCTCGATGACGACTTGCGGCGCGGAACAAGCAGGCGCACTGTGGTGCAAAAAATCGGTCAAACGGTGTCTGCGCAGAGGCTGGAACACAGTTGGCGCAAAGACCAGATTTTGGAAACCTACTTGAATCTGGTGCCGTTTCGCGGCGAGATGGTCGGCATTGATGCCCTCAGCCAAACCCTGTTTGGCAAAGCCGCGCACGGGCTGGACAACCGCGAAGCCGCTGTGGCTTCTGCTTTGGTACGCGCCCCCAACGCCAAAGTCGCACAAGTGGTGCAACGCGCTTGCAATGTTCTCAAAATTCTGGATGCCAACAGCACAGCCATGGACTGCGAAAGTCTGGATTTATTCACCACCGGCGCGCTACAACGCAAGTTGTTTGACCCTAGTGAAGGCATCGCGCCGCATGTAGCCCGACAACTCGCCAGACAAGTCGCGACGAGCGACGAGCGAACCATCACCACCACCCTACTCGCACCGCTGCAACGCTTTGCCGTGCAAACCTTGCAGCAACATCTGCGAGAACTTCAGGGTCGCCATGTAGAAGATGGTGCCCTCGTGGTGCTGGACAACGCCAGCGGCGAGGTGCTGGCCTGGGTCGGCTCGTCGGGCGAACTGAGCAACGCCGCCGAGGTGGACGGCGTCACCGCTTTGCGCCAGCCCGGCTCCACACTCAAACCATTTTTGTATGCGCAAGCCATTGCTGAACGGCGCATCACGGCAGCGTCCTTGCTGGAAGACGCCAGCACGCACATTCAGACCTCGGGCGGCCTCTACATTCCGCAAAACTACGACCGCCAGTTCAAGGGCTGGGTGTCGGCGCGCACCGCGTTAGGCGCATCGCTCAACGTGCCCGCCGTGCGCACGCTGGTGATGGTTTCGCCCGATGCGTTTCACAAACAGCTCATCCGCTTGGGCTTGCCGCTCAAGGAATCGGGCGACTACTACGGCTACAGCCTGGCGCTCGGCAGCGCCGAAGTGTCGCTACTGAGCTTGAGTAATGCGTATCGAGCGTTGAGCAACGGCGGACGCTACAGCCCGGTCGCCTCGATGGTTCGCCCTGCGCCGGTGGTTGGGAACGCGACTGCCCGAAAGGTGCCAGCGCTTTTAGCCAGAACAAGTTCGGCCCAAGCGCTTGATCCCCGCGCCGCCTTTATCGTGGGCAACATCATGTCCGACCCGCTGGCTCGCGCCCGCACCTTTGGCACCGACAGTGTGCTGGCGACGCGCTTCTGGACCGCCGTAAAAACCGGCACCAGCAAAGACATGCGCGACAACTGGGCGATGGGTTTCTCGCAACGCTACACGGTTGGCGTGTGGGTCGGCAACGCCAGCGGCGCGCCGATGTGGGACGTGAGCGGCACCTCGGGCGCGGCACCGATTTGGGCAACGGTGATGAACTATCTGCACAAAACACAAGCCAGTCGCGCACCCCAAGCGCCTGCAGGTTTGGTGCAAACGGCGGTTCGGTTTGATGCAAATTCCCGCACCGCACCGACGGAGGCGGCGCGTCATGAATGGTTTCTGGAAGGCACGGAGCAGGCCAATTTTGCGGTTAATTCAGAAACTTCTCACGCAACTTCTCACCAACCAGCCCGTATTACTGCGCCCACCACCGGCACCATCCTCGCACTAGACCCCGACATTCCACCTAATCGGCAACGCCTGAGTTTCACGGCAGAAGGTCGCAACTTGCACTGGTTGATGGATGGCAAAGTGTTCGCTAAAGGCGCCTCAGCGCAGTGGTTGCCGTGGCCGGGACGGCATGTGGTGCAGATTGTCGGAGAACGAGGAAAGGTGCTGGATGAGGTGCGGCTGGAGGTTCGGGGAGCGGGCGCAAAGTAGAGTTTTAATAAATTGCGCAACTCACAACGTCAAAATCGTGCAGCCGGTGGTCTTGCGGGCTTCCAGATCACGGTGTGCTTGTTGCACGTCTTCCAGCTTGTAACGCTGACCAATGCGAATCGTGATCTGGCCGCTGGTCACTGCGTCAAACAAATCATCAGCCATGGCTTGCGTGGTTTCGCGCGTGGTGATGTGGTTGAACAAGGTTTGGCGTGTCATATAAAGCGAGCCTTTGGCACCCAGAATGCCGGGCGCAAACGGCGGCACAGCGCCCGAGGCGTTGCCAAAACTGACCATCAAACCCAAAGGCGCCAGACAGTCCAGCGACTTGTCCCAGGTGTCTTTGCCGACCGAGTCATAAACCACTTTGACGCCTTTGCCGCCCGTGATCTCTTTGACGCGGGCCAGAAAATCTTCGGTTGAATAGTTGATGACAAAAGCGGCGCCATTCTCTTTGGCCAACGCGCATTTGGCATCCGACCCCGCTGTGCCAATCAGTTGCAAACCCATGGCCCGCGCCCACTGGCAGGCAATCAAACCGACGCCCCCGGCAGCGGCATGGAACAACACAAAGTCACCGGCCTGCAAACCGCCCTGTGGCTGGGTGCGTTTGAGCAGGTATTGGGCGGTCAAGCCCTTGAGCATCATGGCCGCGCCGGTCTCGAAGGAAATCGCGTCGGGCAGTTTGCACACGCACTTGGCGGGCATCACCCGCCGTTCACAATAACTGCCGGGCGGCTGACTGGCGTAGGCGGCGCGGTCGCCCACCTGCAGATGCGTGACGCCCTCACCGACCGCCTCCACCACGCCCGCAGCTTCCATGCCCAATTGCAGCGGCATTGGCACGGCGTAAAGGCCGCTACGCTGATAAACGTCAATAAAGTTCAGGCCAACCGCATGGTGCCGAATGCGGATTTCGCCCGGGCCGGGATCGCCCACCGTGACTTGAACAAGTTGGAGCTGCTCGGGGCCGCCATGCTGATCAATGCGAATGGCGCGTGAGGAGGTGAAGGTCATGCTGCGTGTCCTGAAGTTAGAAGAGGCTGGCATATTGCCACGAAATGAGGCACCCGGTTTGAGGTGTGGCTGCATGGATTTATTTCCTGCCAGAATGGGGCGCAACCCACAAGTCACTATGTCAAACTTTTTCCTGCTTTGGTCTTTTTTTAATTTGCGAACGCGGGCGCGGTGTCAGGTCATCGGGCTACTTTTCAGCGTGTTGATGGTTGGGGTCGGTCAAGCAGAAGTGTTATCGGAGCCGACACAAAGGTTGCAGATCGTGGGCGGTCTGGCAGGCATTCACCAGTACACCCGCAACGAAGAGCCGTTTTGGACGCAAGAACTGTCGCGTCTCAGTGCTGGCAAGTTTGATGCTGACATCGTGCCTTTTGACCGGGCCGGGGTGCCCGCAGGCGATATGCTGCGGCTGATTCAATTGGGGGTGGTGCCCTTTGGCACGGCGCTGGTCAGCTCGGTGTCGGCGCAATACCCTGAGTACGGCGCGCCGGATCTGGCGGGACTCAACCCCGACATCGCTCACTTGAAAAAGTCCGTCACCGCCTTTCGACCCTATCTGGAAAAGATGTTGCGTGAACGCCATGACATTGAAATGCTCGCTCTTTATGTGTATCCCGCGCAAGTGATTTTTTGCAAAAATCCGATGACGAGCCTGAGCGACTTGGCCGGACGGCGCGTGCGTGTCTCGTCCGCGACGCAGTCGGATTTTGTGCGCGCCTTGGGTGGCGTGCCCGTTCTCACCAAATTTGCCCAGATCATGACCAACATGGCAACGGGTAACACGCAATGTGCGATCACTGGCACGATGTCGGGCAACACACTGGGGCTGCATCAAGTGACCACGTATATGCACAGCCTGCCTGTCACCTGGGGGTTGGCCATTTTCGGTGTCAATTTGGCGGCATGGACCACCCTGGCGCCAGATTTAAGGGCCTTATTAAGCCGAGAACTGCCCAAGCTTGAAGCCGCCATTTGGGAAGAAAGCGAACGTGAGACAGCTGAAGGCATGGCTTGCAACCAAGGCAACGAACGCTGCAATGGCCGACCCAAAGGCGCTATGGTTCAGGTCAAGGCCGCGCAGGACGAACGCCTGCGGCAAGAAATTTTGAACTCGACGGTATTACCCAACTGGTTAAAACGCTGCAATGTGCGGTGTGCCGAGATCTGGAACCAGACCCTTGGCCCAGTGCATGGCATCAAAGCGCCAGTCATCCCATGAAAAACCTGAGATTCACGCAAGTCACAGTTTCGGTTCTTGGTCTGGTCAGTTTGTTCTTGCTCGCGCTCGGCCTGACTGCGGCCAGCTTGATCTGGAACACCCGCCAAGCCACGCTGGCCGGGGCGCAGGCACAGTCGGAGCGCTTTGTCAGCGGCGCTCAGACCTCGCTTAACCGAAGCTTGCTGGGGGTGGACGTCTTGCTCGCCAGCATGGACGATTTGCTTGATCTGTCCCGCCTGGTCGAGTCCTGGATTGACCCCAAAACCGCCAATCGTCTGATGCATGGCGCCGTCCAGCAAAACATGATGGTGCGTTTTGTCGCCCTGATCAATGCGCAAGGCCACGTCATTGCCTCGTCGGACCCCAGCGGTGAGCAGCTTGACCTGAGCTTGCCTGCCGGCTTTGTGGACGAAGCGCTGGCCCAGCCCCTCTCAAGCTTGATCATTAGCGACCCGCTGGTGAGTTTTGCCAGTTCTGAGCGCGTGCTGTACTTTGCGCGCTACATCAAACTCGCAGACAGCTCAAAAGTGTTGGCGGTGGCCGAAGTGCAAGTGCCGCTCTTAACGTCCATCCTGATTCAAGGAGTGGACATCAGCGGACTGGAGGTCACGCTGGAACGCAGCAATGGCCAGTTGCTCACCAGTGAGCCGGTACATGACGAACTTTCCGGTAAAAAACTACTGCCCACCCTGGCGTTGCAACCGGTCTCGGCCACGATGCAGCGCATGGCCGCACGGCTCAGTGGCGTCCCGGCCATTGTGGTGACGCGCCCCGCTTTGTACCGCGACGTGCTGATTGCCGCCAGCATCCCGATTGATGCGGCCCTGAAAGACTGGCGCACGCAGCGCAACTGGATCGTGGGCATCACGCTGCTATTTGCCTTGATGATTTTGGCGGCAGGTGGCTTTTCGCTCTGGTATTTAAGCCGCATGGCACAGGCCCGCCAAGCCATTGCGCAGGCTAAAGTTACGCTGGATCAAGCTTTGGACGTTATGGTGAGCGGCTTTGTCTTGCTAAACACCCGTTATGAAGTGGTGAACTGGAACCGCCGCTTTGAAGAAACTTTTCCGTGGCTCATTGGCTTGATCAAACGCCAGATGTCCTTTCGGTATCTTCTGGAGATGACAGTCAAGCACTTTTTAGGTGACGCCGACGAGGCCGACCTTGAAAGCTGGATTGAGAGTCGCATGGCCTTGCTGGCGAACCCGCAAGCGCCCCATGAACAAGTCTTGCCAAACGGTCAATCCATTCAAATCACCATACAGCGCACACCCGATGGCGGCGTGGTCGTTCTTTATTACGACATCACTGAATTGCGACGCGCCAATGCCGAGATTACAAATCTGGCGTTTTTTGACCCCTTGACGCATCTGCCCAACCGGCGCTTGTTGATGGATCGCCTGCAACACGCCTTGGCCGCCAATAGCCGCAGTCAGCGTTATGGCGCCATGCTGTTCCTGGATCTGGATCACTTCAAAAACCTCAATGACACTTTGGGCCATGATGTCGGTGATCTGCTGCTGCAACAAGTCGCCCTGCGCCTCACCGCTTGCGTGCGGGACGCAGACACCGTCGCACGGCTTGGCGGTGATGAGTTTGTTGTGTTGCTGGAAGACCTTGCCAGCGACCGCTGTGAAGCGGCCAGCATGACCCGACTGATTGGTGAAAAAATTATTTCACGTCTTAATCCGTACGCGTTCACCCCACCCCAATCGGAATGAGGGAAGGTGTTGGGTTTAAGCCGAAGTGAGCCTTCATGGCCTGGGTCATAAAGGCCAAGACGCTACGACCTTGAAGTTTGCAACTCCCCACCACGGTCATGACGCGCTC
>CAIJRK010000088.1 GCA_903823025.1 uncultured beta proteobacterium | reverse complement strand
TTTTGCGCTTCTTCAAGCGTTTGGGGTTTCGGGCTGGCTTGCCGTAGATTAATTTGCATTGCTATCAATTCTGACCTGTTTTTGCACAAATCCCGACAACACTATGAAATCAGTTGGGTAGTGGGGTGAACGCGTACCTTAATCTGCCTTACCAGTTAGGCGAGCACACCCATCACAACACGCCCAGCATCGGAGCCGCCTTGTTGGGCGATGCGCTATTGACGGCAGCCAACCTGCTCAAACAAGCCGACATTGCCATGTACCAAGTCAAATCAACCGGACGCAACGGGCTGTGCTTTTTTGATCCTCAAATGCAAGCCATCATTACCGCGCGCGCTCAACTGGAGGAGGATTTACGCACCGCCCTGGTCGAGCAACAATTTGAGCTTTATTACCAGGCCCAGTTTGAAAATAATGGGCAAGTCAAAGGTTCTGAGGCGCTGCTGCGCTGGCATCATCCGCTGCGCGGCCTGGTGTCGCCTGGTGCCTTCATCCCCTTGGCCGAAGAGAGCGATTTGATTCTGCCCTTGGGGCAATGGGTTTTGCGCACGGCCTGTCAGCAATTGGCCCTGTGGCAAAAAAACCCGATTTACAGCCACTTGCATCTCTCTGTTAACGTCAGCGCCCGCCAGTTCCGCCAGCCCACGTTTGTCGCCGACGTGACGGCACTGATCCGCACAACAGGCATTCGCGCCCACCTGCTCAAGCTTGAACTCACTGAATCGCTGGTGCTGGATCATGTGGACAACGCCATTGCCAAAATGACGGAACTCAGGGCGTTAGGCGTGCGATTTTCAGTCGATGATTTCGGCACCGGCCACTCCTCGCTGGCTTACCTGACCCGTTTGCCGCTGGACCAACTCAAGATTGACCAATCGTTTGTACGCAACATTGGCCGTCAACCGACCGACGGCGTAATCGTCCAAACCATTATTGGCATGGCGCGTAATTTAGGGCTGGAAGTGATTGCCGAGGGCGTGGAAACCCCGGAACAACATGCATTTTTAGCGCTACATGGTTGCCTGCTTTACCAAGGTTATTTGTTTGCCCGCCCCGCGCCGCTGGCCACTTTTGAGGCGCTGCTGTCAGCAGGTGTGCCAGACTTCGAGCCCAACCGCCGCACAGGCTTCGAACGATTGCTTGGGCGTTAGCGCAAAGGGGAGAAGAGCACCGTCAAGACACGATGTAAGCCGCTGATCCGGTGGACAACAACTTGCCGTCGGCGCCCAAAAACTCCATGCGGGTGGCCGCCACACGGGAGCCTAAACGCATCACTTCGGCCCGCAGTTCAAAGAACTCACCAATGCCGGGGCGCAAATAATCGACCCGCAAATCAATCGTGCCCAGCTTGCCAAAACGGTGCAAGCGCTGCGTCGGGGTCTCGTCCATGTGGCGTGCGCCAATGGCGGCCATCACGGCCAGGCCGCCCATGGCGTCCAGCCCGGCGCTGATGACACCGCCGTGCAGTCGGTTGTGGCTGAAGTGACCAATCAGATCGCGCTTCATGTCGATACGCGCGCGCACTTGAGTGGGTTTGAGAGAGGTTATTTTCAGGCCCAGCATCTGATTGAAAACAATCATTTCTTCAAAAATATGCGTGAGTCCGGCAATGAATTCAGGCTCGAATTCGATGGCTTGAGGGGTGTTTAAGGTTGGGATTGGGGTCATGCCGATATTGTTGCAGACCCCAACATTCCAGCGCGTTAAATCACGCCTTGCGCCAGCATCGCATCGGCTACTTTCACAAACCCGGCCACGTTGGCACCATTCACATAGCTGACGGAGCCATCGGGGCGGCGGCCATGGTGCAAACAGGCCTCATGAATACTGCGCATGATGCTGTGCAAACGGGTGTCCACCTCAGCGCTCGACCACGACAAACGGGCCGCGTTTTGGCTCATCTCCAGGCCCGAGGTTGCCACGCCGCCCGCATTGCTGGCCTTGCCCGGCGCGTACAACACGCCCTGTCCTTCAAACACTTTCACAGCCTCCAGGGTGGAGGGCATGTTGGCACCTTCAGCGACGCAAATCACGCCGTTCTTCACCAACAGGGCCGCCGCCGTGCCGTCCAATTCATTTTGCGTGGCGCAAGGCAGCGCCACATCGACCGGCACATGCCACGGACGCACGCCTTCGTGAAAAGAAACCCCCACGCGTTTGGCATAGTCGCTGACGCGGCCGTACAGGTTGTTTTTAACGTCCATCAGTTCAGCCAGTTTGTCGGGCGTGAAGCCCGCCTCGTCAATCACCGTGCCGCTGGAGTCAGACACGGTGACTACTTTGGCGCCCAAGGCCATCGCTTTTTCAATCGCATACTGCGCCACATTGCCCGAGCCGGACACGCTGACGCGCAAACCGTCAAAACTATGCCCTTTTTGCTTGAGCATTTCTTGCGCAAAATAGACCGTGCCGTAGCCCGTGGCTTCAGGGCGCATCAGCGAGCCGCCAAAGCTCAAACCCTTGCCGGTGAACACGCAATCAGACCGGTTACTGAGCTTTTTCATCATGCCAACCATGAAGCCGATCTCACGCCCACCCACGCCAATATCGCCCGCTGGCACATCGGTGTCGCTGCCCACATGGCGAAACAATTCGCTGACAAAAGCCTGGCAAAAACGCATCACCTCGCCTTGACTTTTGCCTTTAGGGTCAAAGTCTGAGCCTCCTTTGCCGCCGCCCATGGGCAGCGTGGTGAGCGCATTTTTAAGCGTCTGCTCGAACGCCAGAAACTTCAAAATCGACGCATTAACGGAGGGATGAAAACGCAGCCCGCCTTTGTACGGGCCAATCGCTGAACTGTGTTGAATGCGGTAACCCCGATTGACTTTGACCTCGCCCTGATCATTGACCCAGGAGACTCGAAAAACGATCATCCGCTCAGGCTCGACCAGACGCTCCAGCAAACCGTATTCAGCATATTTGGGATGTTTTTGAATGAATGGCCACAAGCTTTCCATCACCTCTGTGACAGCTTGCAAAAATTCAGGCTGGCCCGGGTTGCGGCCTGCAACAGTCCCCAAAAAATCTTCAAACGATTGATTTTTCACTATTTTTTTCCTCTTTCTAGCGTGCAACATTGCGTTCAGCCCGTGATTTTGCACGATTTATGCACAAACTTGGTGCAGATAAGGCTATGAATGGCATAGGTTTTATCCGCTTGGTCGCACCGAAACTTCGGGCGGCGGGACGGTCGCCATCAGCAAGGGAACGGCTTAAGGAAATCGGGCTGCTATTGGTGACCCTATCCCTACTTCTTTGAAGCGGCGTAGAGCCATGGCCTGAACAACCGAGTCAATTGCGGGGCAACCACCCAAGTCATCACGCCGACAACAAGCACCGTTAAAAACATGATGCGTGTCAGTAGCGGCCAGGGTGCGAGCAAATCGCCCAGCATAAAAAATAGTATGTAAACAGTCGGAAAGATGCCTAACCAGGTGACAACGGCAACCTTCCATCGCGGTGGGGGAATTTGTTTAGGTTCTGTTGGCGGTTGGAACCAAAGCGCTAAACCTGAAACTTGCCTGACCAACGCCTGGCCCTCAATGAAAGGCGCGGTGGCTGCCAACCCAAGAGAGCGGGCCGGTGAGTTGTGCCAAATGTTGAGATTGGATTCACGGTCAAAGGCGAGGACGACGTGATACAGGCTGTCATTAACCCCCTGCTCATCACCAGGGCGGACCAACTGGGCACCCAAATATCCTTTGAATGTGGCCGTAACGGCCATGATTTGAGCCATCACACATTCAAATTCGGCCTCACTACCTTGCTTGACCTGCCGACTGATTAAAACGGTTACGGCGTGTTCGGAGGTAGAAGTCATGGTGATCAATCAAGGGGTTGCAACAACTATAGGCGGGGCCATTTTAAGATGCACTTTTGGTCTTCAAGGCCTTCGACAGAAAGTCAATCAAGGCACGAACCTTGGGCGCCACATAGTGCCGCGTGGGATAAACCGCAAAAATATCGAACTCAATGGAGCAGTACGTGGGCATCAGTTCTACCAGCGCGCCGCTATGTAAATCCGTATTCACCATAAATGAGGGCTGGAGGATCACGCCTTTGCCCTTGCGTGCCGCTGCAATACAGGTGTCGCCACTATTGGTTCGCATGACGGGCTTGACGGTGACCGAGATTTGTCCCTCGGGGCCTTCAAAATTCCATTGATCGCCCGTGGCCAGCAAGCTGTAAGCCAGAACCGGATGTTCCGTAAGGTCGCAAGGATGCTTGGGTTTGCCATGCTTTTTAAGGTAACCCGGCGATGCGCAAAGCATCATTTTTGTTGACGCCAGCTTTCTGCTCACCAGGGATGAATTCGGAAGGCGTGCAATCCGCACAGCCAGGTCGTAACCCTCCTCCACCAGATCAACCATGCGATCGGCCAAGGTGATATCCAGTTCGACATCGGGGTATTGGGTCATGAAGTCGGGCCACAGCGGCGCCAACACCAAGAGGCCAAACGACACCGGCACATTAACCTTGATTAGCCCTTTGACAGCGATGGACTTGGCGGTGATCTCCTCCTCCGCGACCTCGACGTCAGCAAGAACGGTCTTGCATCTTCCATAAAAAAGACGCCCTTCTTCGGTGAGTGACAACTTGCGGGTGGTGCGCTGAAGAAGGCGAACGCCCAAGCGCTGCTCAAGCTCCGCCACGTGGCGCGACACCGCTGGTTTTGACATAGCCAAGGCGTTGGCAGCTTGCACAAAACTGCCACCGTCCACGACGGCAGCAAACGTTTTCATTTCGAGAAATTTATCCATTTGTTGTGAATTACGGAATAGTTCATATTATTGAAGCATATTTATCTTATTTTGTGAAACAAATACAGTTCATCCCTGCTTATAAAAAACGGTTGCAGAGTAAGCACGCGGCGAACCCATCTTGACCGTGCGCAATCGATCAAGTAGAGGCAGGCGCGATCCAGCGGTGGGGTAGCAACTCCGCCAGGCGCGAGTTGGGCCAGGTCGGCAACTTGGTCAACACGTCCTTCAGGTAAGC
>CAIJRK010000087.1 GCA_903823025.1 uncultured beta proteobacterium | reverse complement strand
GAGCGCGTCATGACCGTGGTGGGGAGTTGCAAACTTCAAGGTCGTAGCGTCTTGGCCTTTATGACCCAGGCCATGAAGGCTCACTTCGGCTTAAACCCAACACCTTCCCTCATTCCGATTGGGGTGGGGTGAACGCGTACGTTTCTTGTCTTTCGCCCGCCGACGCCACGGATTGCGTTGGCCCTGAATCGGTTGAGAGGCTGCGTTCAATCGGGTGAATCGTCAAATATTGCAATGAGGAAAAACGCACTTGACCGCGCAACTTGTCGATGCCGCCTTTCTTCTTGAGCCGATCCATCAAGTCGGGCGGAATCACCAGCACTTCGAGCCGCGAGTCGTTCAGTGCGGTGATGGTTTCGCCAATCGAAGGCTCAAAGTTCCAGCCCAACACCACCACGCGATCCCAGCCGCCCAGCAAGTTATCGCGTTGCGCAATTGCTTTTTTGAGGGTGGTCGAGCCGGTGAGCTTGTTGGGCGAATCGGCCAGCACCAGCGTTTTACTGCCTTTTCTTCCGCCCAATTCCATGCCGGCGATCTGGCCGAGATTGCGTTGCGGGTTGACGTCCGGCGGCAGCGGCAGCGCGCCGTAGAGCGAGAGCACGATTTGCGATAGGTCGCCAATGCGAAAGTCGCGCCCCAGCATGGCCTTGGCCGCTTCAACTTGGTAGTCGCCAATCGCTTGATACAGAAACGGCTTGGCGTCCTGGTCGATCAACCGCTTGCGCATGATCATGCAGGCCGGTTTGCCGAGGTCGGTGGTGATCCAGCGGCGGCCCAGTTTTTCTGCGACGGCGGCGGTGGTGCCGGAGCCGCCGTTGAAGTCGGCGACGAGGCCTCCTTCAGGGCATGAGGCGCGGATGATGCGATCGAGAAGTTTTTCTGGTTTTTGTGTGTCGTAGTTGACCCGTTCGTTTTTGTCCATTGCGTGAACCGGATTAACGTCAGTCCAAACAGAGCCAACGACAACACCGCGCATTTCAGAAAGGTAAAGTTTTTTCCAAGGTAGTCCGCTGTCCGAGTAGTACAGCTTCTTTTCATCATGCATTTTTTGCATGTTTACTTCGGTAAACCGCCAGTGCCTATCGAATCCATTCCAGAGGTAGCGTGGTCCTCGATTGCCCGGAGCTTTGGTCTGCCCTAGCGCGAAAACTCCGACTTCGTCTTCATAACGGTAGTTTTCTTTCAGGTGCTTTTCCGAATAAGGTTCATATTGCACCGTGAAATGGTAAGCGGCTGATTTTCGGAACGATAAAACGGTGTCATGTAGTACCGAAAACGATCCGGTTGAGTCGCTGTGTGCAGTTTGCCTTTTCCAGATGAGTTCGTTAATGAAGTTATCCCGCCCAAACACTTCATCCAATACCAGCTTCACGTAATGCCCCACATGCCAGTCCAGATGCACATAGATTGAACCGGTATCCGCCAGCAACTCGCGCATCAAAATCAACCGGGGCGTGATCATGGCAAGGTATGAGGCGGTGCCATCGCTCCAGGTGTCGGAGTAGGCGAACTGCTCAATGACGGTGGGCTTTTGCTCCAGCTCCATGCCGGGAAGCGTGACCTTGGTGCGGTAGTCGGCCTTGCTGTCAAACGGCGGATCAATGTAGATCAAATCGACCTTGCCGCGCAGGGAAGGCGTGTTTTCATCGCCCGCCAGCAGCGCCGCCATCGCCAGCAAGTTGTCGCCGTAAATCAGGCGGTTAGTCCAGGGTTGCGCATTGACCGGCTCAGGTTGAACGGAGGTGGCGGCATCGCCCAGCATCGGCTGCGTGCTTTCAATCAGGCTACTTTGACCGGGCGCGAACACTTCGCGTTGAACCGTGCGGTTTTGCGCCGTCACCCAATCCTGCACCGCGCTGTCTTTGGCGGGTAACACGACCTCGCGGGTTTGCAGAGTCACGCGGTGACGGCTTTCAATCCCTTCCAGGATTTTTTCGGCTTCTTTACGGCCATTGGCCACGATTTCGGGCAACTGCTCCAGCAGGGACTTGGGCATAACTTCCTGTTCAGTAAAAGTGAACAAAGAGTTTAGTTTGAAATGAACAAGTAATTTTATTCAGTTGGTCTGAAAACTTAACTTTTGGTTCATGACTGAAAAAGTAGAATTTGCCAAGCGTTTGTGTGACGCCATGACCCAAGCGGGCTACTCATTGCGCCCTGTGGTGCTGGAGCGAGAGTTCAATACGCGCTATTGGGGTCGTTCGGTGACTATGCAGGCCGTGCGCCGCTGGTTGCGTGGCGAGGCGATTCCTTCGCAGGAAAAACTTCAGGTGTTGGCTGACTGGCTCAAGGTGGAACCACAAGTGTTGCGCTATGGCGAGGCAGTTCGTAATTCCATCCAGCAACAAAAACAGCGTTGGGACGAAGGCGTGGGCTATTTGGAACGCGAAACTTTTGACGCTTTCCTCAAGCTGCCAGCCCCGCAGCGCAAGCTCATCCGCGAAGTGATTTTGACTTTCGCCAAAGCCCATGGCGAAGCCGACACGCCGAACGCATAAGGTAAAGACTGATGGGCGATCACTGATAGTGCGTTTTTCTGGCAGTTGTTTAGCCGTGTCAGCTAAACATGCCAAGAGCTTTGCGCTTCGGGACAATATGTTTTATTTGGGTGGCGTTTTCTTCTGCCGGTAATCCCACCACGGCAACACTTGGCGCATCGATAAGACCTCGCCACTTTGGCAGGCGACATGCCCGGCAATGCGGGCTACTTCGGCCTGCCACACGGGTGTTTTTAGCAGTTGCAACAAGGCCTGAATGCCGGGTTGCGCCAGCGCCGACTTAAGGCACACCAAGTGATAACGCTCATCGGCCAAGGGCACAAAATCCAGCCCGGCCCGTTGCGCGGCGGCGGCAATGCCCAGACCCACGTCCGCCTGCCGCGCTGCGACGGCGTGCGCCACGGCGGCGTGTGAGGGTTCTGTTTGGTTGTAGCCCTGAATGTCATGGGTTGTCAGTCCGGCTTGGGTCAGCAGTTCGTCCAGCACCACGCGCGTGCCGGTGCCCAAAGCCCGGTTGGCAAAGCGGGCGCACTGGGTTGCCACGTCTTGCAAGGACGTGAGCGCCAGCGGATTGCCCTTGGTCACCATCAACCCCTGCGTGCGTTGCGCAAACCCGATGATCTTGTGCTGGCCGGGTTGCAGCAACGGTTTATAAGTGCGCTCCGTCAGGGTTTTGACGCCGGGATGAAGCAGCGTGTGAAAACCCGCCATCACGCAACGGCCTTCGTTCAAGGCACGAATGGCGTCCACGCTGCCGGTAAAACGAATGTCGAGGTGGAGCTGGCTTTGGCCGGGTTCTTTTTCATGGGCTTGCTGCAGCGCATGTTCACGCAGCGCCGTGAGCGCGTCGTCGTGACTGGCGTACAGCGTGACGACATGAACAGAGTCGTCAAAGGCTTCGGCAAAGGTGCGTTCCAGTTCGGCGCGCAGGGCTTCAATTTGCGGTGCCAGCCGGGCTTGCGCTTGCCGCTCGGCCCACATCAACTTGGCACCAAATTCAGTCAGACGCGCCGATTGGCCTTTTTCCCACACCACAAGTTCATTGCCCAACTCTTTTTCCCAACGCTTGAGTTCACCCCAAACATGGCGATACGACAAACCCAGCGCACGAGCGCCTGCTGAAATCGAGCCTTGTGTGCTGACGGCTTGCAGCAAATCAATCAACGGATTGCGCACCAGCGCCGGGCTGCTGTCACGCGAGAGGGTGTAGTGGAATTGGAGCCTATGCACGGCGGTTCATATCGCAGGTAATTAAGTCGATGGCTACCATACCGCAAGTTATGAATTCAATCACCGATAGCGTGGCCACGGCGCTGCAACTCATCCTGTCTCTTGACCCCGGCCTGCTGGCGATTGTGGGTCGCTCTCTGGCCGTCAGTGCGCTGGCCTGCGGGCTGGCCTGCGGGCTGGGGTTGGTGCTGGGCGCTTGGTTGGGCGTGGCCCGTTTTGCGGGTCGTGGTGTGGTGCTGACGCTGCTCAATACCTTTTTGGCGGTGCCGTCGGTGGTGGTCGGTTTGGTGGTTTATTTGATGTTGTCGCGCACCGGGCCGCTAGGCTTTTTAGGTTGGCTTTTTAGTTTCAAAGCGATGGTGCTGGCGCAAGCCTTGTTGGTGTTGCCGGTCGTCACCGCCTTGACGCGGCAAGCGGTCGAAGATGCGGAAAACATTCATGGCGAACCCTTGCGTTCGCTGGGCGCCCGGCCTTTGATGCGCAGTTTGTTGCTGGCTTGGGACGAGCGTTACGCGCTGCTCACGGTTGGCATTGCATCGTTCGGGCGGGCGGTGTCTGAGGTGGGCGCGGTGATGATTGTGGGCGGCAATATCGACGGTTTTACCCGCGTCATGACCACCGCCATTGCGCTGGAAACCAGCAAAGGCGACTTGCCGCTGGCCTTGGGACTGGGGCTGATTTTGTTAAGCGTGGTGCTGTTGCTGAACGTGTTGATTGCACTGGTGCGGCATTGGCGCGAACGTTCCGAGTTGGGCGCAGGCGGTAGCGAATGGTGTGATGAAGCGCGTCGTGAAGACGGCCATCCTGCGGCCGTGCGCCCGGTGGATGCGGCGGTATGACGCCAGTGTTTCAGCTCTCGAAGGCGAGTGTGCATTTTGGGCGCCCGGCTCATGCGGTGCGCGCTTTGTCGGACGTGACGCTGACGATTCAGCCCGGCGAACGGGTGGCGCTGATCGGGGCGAACGGCTGCGGCAAAAGCACGTTGTTGCGTTTGCTGCATGGTTTGGCCGAAGCTACGGCAGGCCAGGTGCGCTGTGATCCGGCGGCGCGCCAAGCCATGTTGTTTCAACATCCGCATCTGTTGCGCCTGTCGGTGCAGAGCAATATCGCGCTTGGGCTTTGGCTGCGTGGCACACGCTGGCGCGAGGCGAAAGTGTTGGCGCTGGCGGCGCTCGCCAGAGTCGGTTTGACTGAACTGGCGCAGCGTAGCGCCCGCAAACTCTCGGGCGGTCAGCAGCAACGCGTGGCGCTGGCGCGGGCTTGGGCGCTGGCCCCGCAAGTGCTGTTGCTGGACGAACCCACCGCCAGTTTGGACCCCCATGCCAAACGCGAAGTCGAAGCGCTGATTAACGAGTTTGCCAACCCGCATCAGGCCACGAGTCCCGCCATGACGCTGGTGTTTGCCAGTCACAACCTGGGCCAGGTCAAGCGTTTGGCCAGTCGGGTAATTTATCTGGAACACGGGCGGGTGCTGGCTGATTTGCCGGTTGATGATTTTTTTGGCGGGTCGCTTCTGCAAGCGCAGTATCCGGCGGCCCATTTGTTTGTTAAAGGAGAACTTGTATGAAAATTTTGATGTCTTTTAAGCCACGCGCGCTGATGCAATACGCATTGGTGACGACTGTTTTTGTCGCCGCTGTGAACGCGCAAGCGCAGTCCATCGTGGTGGCCTCCACTACGTCCACCGAACAATCCGGCCTGTTTTCTTATCTGCTGCCCGAGTTCAAAAAAGCCAGTGGCATTGATGTGAAAGTGGTGGCCTTGGGCACTGGTCAGGCGCTGGACATGGGCCGTCGGGGTGACGCGGATGTGTTGTTTGTGCATGACCAGGTGGCGGAAGAAAAAATCGTGGCAGACGGGTTTGCCGTCAAACGCTACCCCGTGATGTACAACGATTTTGTGCTGATTGGCCCGGCTAGCGACCCGGCTAAAGCACGCGGTAATGACATTGTGGAGGCGCTCAAGAAGTTGTCCACGACCAACACGGCGTTCATCTCTCGGGGTGACAAAAGCGGCACGCACGCCGCCGAATTGCGCTTCTGGAAACTCTCGGGCATGTCCGACGCCAAAGGCAGTGGTTACAAGGAATGCGGCTGTGGCATGGGACCAGCACTCAACATTGCGTCCAGTAGCGGAGCCTATGTGCTGGCAGACCGGGGCACCTGGCTCAATTTCAAAAACCGGGGCGAGATGGCTGTGCTGGTCGAAGGCGATAACCGGCTGTTCAACCAGTACGGCGTGATGCTCGTTAATCCGGCCAAACACCCGCACGTCAAAGCCGCCGACGGCCAGAAGTTTGTGGACTGGGTTGTGTCCGCGCCCGGACAAGCGGTGATTGCGGGTTACAAAATTGGCGGCGAACAATTGTTTTTCCCGAACGCGGGCAAGTAAACCGCCAAGGCCTGTTTCAGACAGAAATTTCTTTTGTCAGCGTCACGCCGTGCGTTGTGGGATTATTTGGTTTTGCAAACGAAAATACAAAACATGACACAAAAAATCACCCTCACCCGACCTGACGACTGGCATTTGCACGTGCGCGATGGTGACGCCCTGAACGTGGTGGTGCCGCACACCGCCGCCCAGTTTGGGCGCGCCATCATCATGCCCAATCTGCGCCCGCCTGTGACCACGACCGAGGCCGCGCTGGCCTACAAAGCCCGCATTCAGGCGGCTGTGCCCGAAGGCGTGACGTTTGAGCCGCTGATGACGCTTTACCTCACCGACAAGCTGCCCGCCGATGAAATCAAACGCGCCCGCGACGCCGGTATCGTCGCCGTCAAGCTCTATCCGGCAGGGGCCACGACCAACAGCGACGCCGGTGTCACCGACTTGCGCAAGACCTATAAAACGCTGGAAGCCATGCAACGCGAAGGCTTGTTGTTGCTGGTGCATGGTGAAGTCACATCGCCCGAGATTGATCTGTTTGATCGCGAAGCCGTGTTTATCGACACGCAACTGATCCCTTTGCGTCGTGATTTTCCTGAACTGAAAATTGTGTTTGAACACATCACCACCCGCGAGGCCGCGCAGTATGTGCAGGCGTCGGATCGCTTCACCGCAGCAACGCTCACGGCGCATCATTTGCTCTATAACCGCAACGCCATTTTTACCGGCGGCATTCGCCCGCATTACTACTGCTTGCCGGTGTTGAAGCGCGAAACGCATCGCCTGTCTTTGGTGGCGGCGGCTACCAGCGGCTCCAACAAATTCTTTTTGGGCACCGACAGTGCGCCGCATCCCGCGCATCTGAAAGAAAACGCCAGCGGTTGCGCCGGTTGCTACACCGCACATGCCGCCATCGAGATGTACGCCGAAGCGTTTGATTCAGTCGGGGCGTTGGACAAGCTCGAAGGATTTGCCAGTTTTCACGGGGCCGATTTTTATGGCTTGCCGCGCAACACCGGCCACATTACGTTAAAGCGCGAAACGTGGACGCCGCCCGAGAGCTTTGCCTTTGGCGAGGCGCAACTCAAACCATTGCGTTCTGGCGAATCGTTGCCATGGAAATTGGTGAACTGAAAACAAGCGGGCTGTTCAACGCATGGCTCCATACCAAGGAATTGAAATGAACGTCTTTTTAATTGATGCCGATAACCTGAACTCGGGCGCTTGGGTGGACGAAGCGTTTCGCATTCTCGAAGCCTCTGAAGGCCCGATGCCAGTTCGGCGCGCTTACGGCAGCGCTGAAAATTTAAAGGGCTTGGCCGATATGCTTCGCGTCTGGGCGGTGCGCCCTTTCGTCAATCTTTCCCTGACTAAAAACACCACCGATATCGCTCTCGCCGTTGATGCGATGGCGTTTGCCTGCCAAACACCTATGCCAAAAATGGTCGTCATTGGGTCGGGTGATGCTGATTTTTTGCCGCTGGTGGTGCGTTTGCGTGAACGCGGCATCCGCATGGTGTGTGTGTCCGAGCGCGGAAAAATGGGGCGCGAAGCGGTGTCGGCTTATGACCGCGTGATTTTGGTGGGCGCTGAACAGGCGCTGTATGAAGCACAACAATTGGCCGCAGCTGCCGTGTTAGCCGCGCCCACCGTTGCAGCCCCTGTCAAACAAACTGTCGCCAGAAAAACAGCCGTGAAAAAAGCCAGAGTGGTCGCAGCGCCAGTGGCAAAAAAAGCGCTTGTCAAAGCTGTCAAAAAAGACGTGCCGAAAGCCACTCAAAAAGTACCCGCTAAAAAAGTTGTGAACAAAACAACGGCAGTTAAAAAAGTTACGCAGCCTTATGAGGTTACGCAAAAAGTCGAGCCTATTGCTGTTGAAAGCGCTGTTGTCAAGATGCCCGGTGTCGATGTGGCCGCTATTTTGCTGGCAGTTCCCGCCTTGAAAACAGGGCAACCCCAACCCCTTGCCGCCGTCGCCAAAGCGCTGCTGGACGCCAAACTACGGGGCAAAAACACCACGTCAACCAAGTTGCTCAAAAAGTTTCCGCATCACTTTGCCCTGCTGCCGCCTGAGAAACCAATAACCGTGCAATACACCCCGACGCAGGACACCGTTTGAGTTTGCCGCTGGCGAAAGAAACGCAGGCTAATCGGCTAGTCCAGCCACTTGGCGCCCAACCAATCGCCGCTATTGACTGGGCCGCGCCTTGGCTTGCCCCTTATGCGTCCGTCGGACAAAGCGTTGCGCAAAAAGTGGTGAGGGGCGCGACCAGCGCGACGGCCTTGAATGCGGCGCTGGCCCCTCAACCCACCCCGGTGCGTTTTGTGCCGCAAAGCGATTTGCCGCCGGGTGAAGCTTATGAAAGCTATATTTTTACCAGTAACTGTTGCCCGACCCGCGAAGGTCTGCACGACTTCTTTAATGGCCTGTGCTGGCTCAAGTTTCCCTTGACCAAGCGGCGACTCAATCAGCTGCATGTCGCACAGATCGCCCACACCGGCATTCAACCCGTGCGCGGCCCGGCGCGTGACGGCTTGACGGTGTTTGACGAAAATGCAGCCTTCTTGCAAGCGCCCGACCTGCTGTGGAACGCCTTGGCGGCGAAAGACTGGCAGCGCCTGTTTGTTGATTTGCGCCCGCTATGGCGCGAGGCGCATTTGGTGCTGTTCGGACACGCCTTGCTGGAGAAGCTGGTTTACCCCAGAAAACCCATCACCGCCCACGTCTATCGGGCGCAGGCCGCGAGCCATTCGTTAACCGATTTAGACGCCTGGATCGCCTTGGATGTGAGTGCCGACAAGCTGGCGACCAAGCCATTTGCGCATTTGCCGGTGTTGGGCGTGCCGGGTTGGTGGGCGGCCAATGAAAATCCGACGTTTTACGCCGATGCCAGCGTGTTTCGTCTGCCTAAATGACCGTAAAGTTCAGGGACAATTAGAGTCTGTCATCTTGAACTTAAGTCGCTCGCCCCTAACATTGGTGCCAATGGTTCACTGAGTTGAACCCATCTCTTTTGAAAGAAATCATGAAACGCATTATTTTGTTTATTTTGACCAACGTCATGGTCGTTGCGGTGCTCGGCATCGTGGCGAGCATGTTGGGCGTCAACAGTTACCTCACCTCCAGCGGCTTGAATTTAGGCAAGTTGTTGGGCTTTGCGCTGGTCATCGGTTTTGGCGGCGCCATCATTTCGCTGCTGATCAGCAAGCCGATGGCCAAGTGGACCACGGGCGTGCGCATCATCAAGCAGCCAGAAAACGTCGATGAAGCCTGGATTGTCGAGACTGTGCGCAAACTGGCCAACACCGCCGGCATCGGGATGCCTGAAGTCGGTATTTTTGAAGGCGAACCCAACGCGTTTGCCACAGGCGCTTTTAAAAACTCGGCACTGGTTGCGGTGTCCACCGGTTTATTGCAAGGCATGACGCGCGAAGAAATCGAAGCGGTGATTGCCCACGAAGTTGCCCACATTGCCAACGGCGACATGGTTACCATGGCCTTGATTCAAGGCGTGATGAACACCTTTGTGGTGTTCTTGAGTCGCGTTATTGGTTACGCGATTGACAGCTTTTTGCACAAAGGCGAAGAGCGTTCAGGCCCCGGCATTGGTTACATGATCACCACTTTTGTGCTGGACATCATCTTGGGTTTTGCCGCCGCGATTGTGGTGGCCTGGTTTTCACGTCAGCGCGAATTCCGGGCGGATGCCGGTGCCGCACGACTCATGAACCGCAAGCAACCCATGATCAACGCGCTGGCGCGTCTGGGTGGCATGACCCCCGCTGAGTTGCCCAAGGAGATGGCCGCTATGGGCATTTCGGGCGGTATTGGTCAGTTGTTTTCGACGCACCCCCCGATTGAAGAGCGTATCGCAGCGCTGCAAAATTCGCAGGTGTAAAGGTCTGATGATGTTACGCAGAGGATGCCTTCATTACCCAATGAAGCGCCGCTGCGGTGATTTACATTCTTCCTTGGCGAGTGCGTCGTATTAGCTACTCATCAAACAGGCGCACATTTTCCGCTTGTAGCTGTCGGCGAGCATGTGCCGGATCAACCATCGCTTCCCCAAGGTAAATACCAGCGGGCGGCGCGTGCGGCCCCAGCAAATTCTCGATCTGCAGCACTACGCCAAGCGCGGTCAAATGGG
This sequence comes from uncultured beta proteobacterium, assembly GCA_903823025.1. Taxonomy (GTDB): domain Bacteria; phylum Pseudomonadota; class Gammaproteobacteria; order Burkholderiales; family Burkholderiaceae_C; genus Rhodoferax. Next base: position 77,456 of record CAIJRK010000087.1, on the reverse strand, counting down.
TTTGCCCCAGAGGATCAACCACCTGCACCACTTTGCGACATGGCCGACCATTGGCGTCTTTGCCTTCTACTGCAATTCGAATACGGTGATCTGCACCTGGTCCAGGGTTATAGAGAATCGCACGCCGTGTGCTATCAAACATGGGGCGTGACAGGACTCGCCATACGCCACTGCGCACCAGCCAATGCAGCAATGCGGTGGCTTTGCGGTCATCAAAGCCAATCCGCGCATCTACATTGGCTGCCCCGGTGATGGCGGGCAGACTCGCTTGATCAGGCGTATCGAAACGGTAAACCTGATGACGACCGGCTTCACCAAAATTTGCCGTTTGACCGTCGAGAAAGCCGCTGCGCTTGACCCATAGGCCGTTTTCCATCGTGTGGAAGGGTTCAGACAGACGATCCATGTAAGCGGTTGAGTTCGGCCCTGCCTGATCAGATATCGCAAAAAGGATGTCGATACCAATACGTTCGACACTGTTGAAAGTTCTGCTTGCATCACGCGCCATCAGACCCGCAATGCCGGCCATCCAGGCCGAGGACAAGACCACCGGCGCGTTCAGACGCCCGTAACCGGCGACGCTAACGAGCGCCTGCTTCAGCCGTTCGGTCCATCGCGTCACGTCAATATAGGCGTGGCCTTGCGACAAGGCGAGATGCAACAGGCGGTTGTGCGAATCGTTGACCAATCCCACGATGAGCGCACCGGCGAAGTTTTCCGGCAGGACCGGCGCATCCACATCCATCGCAATCGCGACGGCACCATGGCGCACGGCGACGGATTGCGCCACTTCAAGACGGCGACTGGCGATGACAAGTTTCAGCTCTGGTCTGCGCCGGGCCAGCAAGGCCGCCACTTGCGCACCGACTACGCCGCTACCACCGACAAGTACGACAGTTTGAGAGATCATGTTTTATCCTTAGTTGGTCGTTTGACCAATATTAAAACATGAAGTTGTTCGTTTGAACAATTAACATGGCGCACACGGTGATTGATGAAAGGAAAGCGCCATGTCAACAAAAGGGGAAGACCGACGTGAATTGATCTTGCGTGCAGCGATGCGCGTGCTGGTTCGCGATGGGGCGCACGGTTTGCGGATGCGGGCCATTGCGGCAGAAGCTGGTGTTGGCATCAGCCATGTCCAGTACTACTACAAGACGCTTGATGCGGTGATCGAAGCGGTCATGGCCCGCTATCTGCAAGACTGGGATGTACTGATGGCCGGTGCGCCTGCCAACCTGGCTGAGGCGCTGGACTTCTTGTTGGAAAGCCAGCTTGAGAATGGTGACTGCCAGCTACTCTGGGAGTTGTGGGCGATGTCGAGTCGCAATGAGGCCGCAGACGCCGCTCTAAGGACGTTCTACGCTGGCTATACGGATCGGGTGTGCGAACTCGTCCGCCATAATTTTCCTGATGCGACTTGCGCGAATTCCACGCGTGAACGAGCCGTGCTCATTGTCGCGCTGATCGAGGGGCTTTCGATACTGCGTGGCAATGACAGGGAAACGGAGCTTGCACCGCAGGCCAGGCGCCATGCCATGACCGCAGTGCTGGCGCTGGCAGTACTGCCGCTGCCCGCCCAGCCGAAATCTAGCAAGCGTCCATAAAGCGGGACGCCAGATTTCGACGTTTTGTGAGCGAGATGAGGCGCGAGACGTGCAGTGCCAACACCTTGAAATTTAGCTTCGTGTTGTTTCAGCTCCGGGCGGCTGCAAAACGCGCAGGTTTAAAGGTTCAGGTTCAAGCGCAGGCGTGTTCAGCCCAACAAGCTGCGCGCCAACGCTTCCGCGACTTTGATGCCATCTACCCCCGCCGATAAAATGCCCCCCGCGTAACTGGCACCTTCGCCAGCGGGGTACAAGCCGCGTGTGTTGGTGCTCTGAAAATCAGCACCGCGTGGAATTTTCAAAGGCGACGAGGTGCGTGTTTCGACGCCCGTCAACATTGCGTCAGGCATATCAAAGCCTTTGATCTTGTACGCAAACGCGGGTAGCGCTTCCCGGATGGCATCGATGGCGTAGGTCGGTAAGGCACCGGCCAAATCCACCAGATTGACGCCGGGTTGATAAGACGGCTCCACTCCCCCGAGTTGCGTGGAGGCGCGGCCAACCAAAAAGTCACCCACCAATTGCCCCGGTGCCTGGTAGTTGGCGCCACCCATGACATACGCGTTGGATTCCAGCTGGCGTTGCAGCACGATGCCCGCCAGCGGATGATGCGCTGTGCCGGGCGTCGGTTGGGCCGACACATTCTCACCAAAAGCGGCTTCAAAAGCGCTCGCTTCGGTCGGGTAATCACTGGGGTCAATGCCGACCACGATGCCCGCGTTGGCGTTGCGCTCGTTGCGTGAATACTGACTCATGCCGTTGGTCACCACGCGGCCCGGCTCTGAGGTGGCCGCCACTACGGTGCCGCCGGGACACATACAAAAGCTGTAAACCGAACGGCCATTGTTGGCGTGATGCACCAGTTTGTAATCTGCGGCCCCCAAACTCGGATGCCCGGCATGGCGACCCCAACGGGCGCGATCAATCACGCTTTGAGGGTGCTCAATGCGAAATCCGATGGAGAACGGCTTGGCCTCCATGGCCACGCCGCGCTGGTACAGCATGGCGCAGGTGTCGCGTGAACTGTGGCCCAACGCCATCACGACTTGGTCAGCGCGCAGCTCGTAGGATTGGCCGGTGGCTTGGTCCAGAACGGTTAGGCCGCGCACCTGCCGATTCTCCGAATCGCCTTCAATCAGCACATCCGTCACCCGTTGTTGAAAGCGTATCTCACCGCCCAAGGCGATGATTTGCTCGCGCAAATGCTCAACCACTTTCACCAGCTTGAACGTGCCAATGTGCGGGTGTGCATCCACCAAAATTTCAGGTGGCGCACCGGCTTTGACGAATTCGTCCATCACCTTGCGGCCCAGAAAACGCGGATCTTTGATCTGGCTGTAAAGCTTGCCGTCCGAGAATGTGCCCGCACCGCCTTCGCCAAATTGCACGTTGGATTCAGGGTTAAGCACATGCTTGCGCCACAGTCCCCAGGTGTCTTGGGTCCGCTCGCGTACTTTTTTGCCACGCTCCAGCACGATCGGTTTAAACCCCATTTGCGCCAGCACCAGCGCCGCAAAAATGCCACACGGGCCAAAGCCCACCACCACCGGGCGGACTGCCACATGGGCGGGCGCTTGGCCGACTGGGTGGTAGCGCATGTCGGGCGTGGCAAAGACGTGAGGGTTGCCCTCGAACTGTTGCAGCAACGTCGCCTCAAGGGTGGCGTCCAGCTTGGCATCGACGATGTACACCTGAATCAAGGCGGCTTTGCGGGCGTCAATGCTGTGCTTGAAGACGGTGAATCCATGCAAGTCGTCGGGCGCGAGGCCTAGCGTTTTGGCAATCAGGTGGGGCAGGGCGTCTGCGGCGTGTTCGAGGGGAAGTTTGAGTTCGGTCAGTCGGATCATGGGAGTTACGTCAATGGCTCGTGGTTATCAAGCAGATGTGGCGCTCAGTGGCGGATTTTTGCAATGATTAGCAGGATATTGTCGGCTTTGATGGATGGCATCTTGATATAGATGCAAGTGGCTGCGCTCTGTCTATTTTCAGCTACTTCGTAGATGGCTTTCAAATTATCGTTGCCCCAGAGGCCAGAGACGGCCTTAAAGCAGCGATAATGAAAAAGTGAAGCCCGCCAGACTGTCGCTGGTGCAAGCCGCAAGGACGACGCTTAGGCGTCGGGTGGAAACACCGCACTGGAGGAACGTCCGGACTGCATAGGGCAGCGTAGCAGCTAACGGCTGTCCATTGAAAGCCGCTTGCGTAAGTGAGCGGTATAAGGTGAGGATTAGAGCAACAGAGACGAGCCGATTAAGTTCGGGTGAAACGGGCAATCTCTACGCGCAGCAATACCAAATAGGCACACGTTGATGGGGCCCCCGGAGTGTGCGGGTAGGTAGCACCGAGCTGTTGGGTGACCAGCAGCCCAGATTAATGGCAGTCACTTGAAGAAAAATCGCAAGATCGGTCTTCATGCACAGAATCCGGCTTATCGGCAGGCTTCACACTTTTATCAGAGGTCGCGCCTAGACGGCGCGGCCTTTAACCTCTGGCTTGCAGGGCGCGTCCAAGTGCGAAAACAGAGTTTGGCGTGCTGGCACGTACCGGCTCCTGTTTTGGCTTTTTAAAGACACCTCGGTTGGCGACCTTACGTTCTTCGACGTCAAACCCTTTGGCTTTTTGTTCTGCGGCTAGGCTACGCAGAGTAATAGACTGCATATAACCTACCATTTTTGAGTTCAAGGATTCCCACAAATCTTGGGTCATATCTTGCGTCATGGGTTCACCCTGCTGATTCACACTAGGGCTACCTTGACCGACTTTGCTTTCAACCGCGCCAATGATGTCGGCAACGGTAATGCTGTCAGAGCGATGACCCAAAGCGTAGCCGCCGCCAGGGCCGCGTGTGCTTTCAACTAAGCCGTGTTGGCGTAGTTTGCTGAACATCTGCTCTAAATAGGACAGCGAAATTTTGTGACGCACCGCAATATCTGACAGCGGAACGGGGCCTGAACTCTCGCGGAGCGCAACGTTAATCATCGCGGTAATGGCAAATCGACCTTTGGTACTTAATCGCATATTTTTATCTCCTGACAGCGCCACAAAATTAGTGACCTGATTAACTATAGTGCTTAAATTACTTCGCGTAAATTCGTTTTTTTTACAATTTAACTTCGAGAAATACGAATAGATTAACAATAGATTGAGAAAATATTTATGAACTTCAAGCATTTGCATTACTTTTGGGTGACCGCCAAAGCCGGGGGCGTCATGCGCGCTGGGGAGCAGTTACACACGACGCCTCAAACATTGTCCGGTCAGATCAAGCTGCTCGAAGAGGCACTGGATCGCAAACTATTTCGTAAAAGTGGCCGTCAACTTGAATTGACTGAAGACGGCCGGCTGGCGCTGGGTTATGCCGACCAGATATTTACCTTGGGCGCTGAGTTGGAGACCGCCTTACGTGAGGCGCGAGGGGGGCAGCAGGTGTTGGAGTTTCGGGTAGGTGTAGCTGATTCGGTCGCCAAATCAGTGGTTTACCGCTTGCTGGAGCCTGCTTTGACGATCGCCGAGCCGGTTCGACTGATTTGCAGTGAAGGCAAATTTCCTGATTTATTGGCGCAATTGGCTTTGCACCGGTTGGATTTGGTGATTGCCGATGAGCCTATGTCAAGCCATGTCAGCGTCAAAGCGTTTAACCATGCGCTAGGCAGCACCACCATGAGCTTTTTCTGTGCGCCGGGGCTTAAAGCACAGCTTCAAGACGACTTTCCCCAGTGCATGAACAACATGCCCATGCTGATTCCGGGGGCATCGGCTTCCGTGCGGCGACACCTGGAAGGATGGATGACCCGCTATCAGATTCACCCCCGAATCATCGGAGAATTTGATGATGTGGCCTTGATGAAGGCTTTTGGCCGCGAAGGGCGGGGCGTTTTTATGGCGCCGACCGTACTGGAGGAAGAAACGATGGCGCAGTTTGGGGTGGTTGTAATTGGCTGCACCGCTGAGTTGGTGGAAGAGTTTTATGCGGTGTCGGTGGAGCGGCGCATCACACACCCTTGCGTGGTGGCCATTACAGATGCGGCACGTAAGCAGCTTTTCAGTGCCAGAATGGCGCGCCCGGTGTCTGTGGCAGGTTTTAAAACCGCTCGTGCGCCTGCAGATAGCGCCACTGACCGGGCTGCAACTGAGTCATAGCCACGCGTCCTACGCGCAGGCGTTTCATGCTCAAAATCTTGAAGCTCATGCGCTCACACAGATAAGCAATCAAGCCGGGGTGTGAGCCTTTGAGGGCAAAACGCAGCTTACTTGAGGTGTCGCTGGTGCTGTTCAGGCTGACTTTGACCGGCGGCAGTGGATGGCCATCGGAGGCTAACCCGTGGTTGAGTCGATCCAGGCTGGCGGGCGACACGTCGCCTTCAATCTCCACAATGATTTCCTGCTCAATCACGTTCAAGTCTTCACTGAGCTTGCGCAACACGCGCCAATCTTGGGTGAAGACGATCAGACCACTGGCCGCTGTTTCCAGTGGTACGGCGGCGGTGAGACTGGCAAAGTGTCGCTTGAGCAGGCGGATGCCCGAGGCGTCATCGGCGGCGTGTGTGGCAGGTGTCAATAATTGCTGTGCGGGTTTGATGTGTCGATTGGCCTCGCCCGGCGCAGCCATGGCATCAAAACCAGGCGGCTTGTGCAACAGAATCGTCACATCCACGAGTTCCATTAGGCTGGCGTTGCGGTCTATTTCAACGGTGTGGTTGGCGACCCGAAACATCGGTTCTTCTACCACTTGACCATTGACACTCACCCAGCCGCCTGCAATATATTGTTCGGCTTCGCGGCGTGAACAGGGCACCATTTCGGCGACGCGCTTGGCCAGACGCTCATCTAGGCGCGGGGCACGGGATACAGGGTTTTTATTCGGAATCATGGGCAGGATGTTAACGTCCTAGGGCGTTACCAGCTCAACGGATCAAGGTGATAAAGGGTGGAGAGTTCCTGGTACAGCGCCGGGTGCTCGGTGGCCATGCGTTGCGGCTGCTCAAAGAAGACCTCGGAGATCACCGCAAAGAATTCAGCCGGGTCGGTGGCGCCATAGTCGCTGAACAAAGAGCTTTGGTGGTGCGAGGTGCGCGCCTGCAAGTGCTTGAATTCGGCCCCCAGTACCTGCGACCAGCGGGCGTAATGCGCGCGACGGGCCAGTATCGGCGCACCGTTGGCAGCGCCTGTTTCCTGATCAAGTTGGTGGGCAAACTCATGAATAACCACGTTTTGACCATCGTGCGGCATGGCTGCGCCTTGCAACGCGTCGTGCCACGACAAGATAACTTGCCCTTGCGACCATGATTCTCCCGACAACGCCTGACGTCCCGGATGCGTCACACCACTGTCATCAGGTTGCGCCCGGTTGACCAGAAAGCCATACGGATAAATCAGAATTTGGCGCAAATTACGGTAATACCCTCGGGGGCTGTTGAGCAACAGCAAACAGGCTTGGGCCGCCACCGTCACCCGCATTTCGTCGGTAATCTCCAGCCCATCACAGCCGATGAAGGTTTTTTCGGCCACAAAAACCTGAATGTGCTGCTTGAGTTGAAGCTGCAAATCGACGGGCATGGCGCGCACATAAGGCACACGCCGTTTCAGGATGTCGCGCCAGGCGGCAGGAAAAGGCTGGGCGCGAATTTGTTGGCGTTTGCGCTCCGTCAGGTAGGGCTGACCGATCAGCCACAGAATAAAAAGCAGCGCTAAAAAGGCAATGATGAGGGCGGGCAAAGGCGTTCCTGTTATGAGAGAGTGGACTCAATGCGCGCCACATGCGCCATCAGCGAGCGTTTGGCGACCGGCCACATACGGGGTGGAATGTCGTCGTAAACATGCGCGACCCAGTCGTCGAGTGTCCCATCAGGATGCGTCTGCATCACTTGGATAATTTTGGCTTCGCGTTTGAGGCGATGGGCTTTCAGGTGCGCCATGGCGGCAGCGACCTCGCCCACAAAACCGCCGATCACGTAGCCGTGCGCGGGCAAGATGAATTCAAGGTGATGCGTTTCACATGCGGCGCTTAAACGGTCGATTGAGTCAAGGTACGCGGTCATGTCGCCATCGGGCGGGTCAATCACGGTGGTGCTGCCGTTCAGAATGTGGTCGCCGCTAAACAAGAGACTGTCTTCCAGCAGCACCAGACACAAATGGTTGGCAGCATGGCCGGGCGTGTGAATGACTTTCAAGGTGTGCGTTAAGTTAAGGGCTGGGTCTTTTGCGCTTAACACAAGTAGCTCATTATTTTGCAGCATTCTGTCAGGCGTAAATTCGCTGTTTTTGCGCGAAGTGGGCGCGGAAGGCAAGCCCAGAATCGGCGGCTTTGGCGTACACAAAGCTTGTAAGGGTCGGGCGCCGGGCGAATGATCCGGGTGGGAATGGGTACACACAATCAGGCGGATGTCGCCGCCCGCTGCACGCCAGAGTTTTTCAAGATGTTCGGGATCGGCGGGGCCGGGGTCGATGGCGATAAAGCCGGTGTGCGGGTCGCCCACCAGATAACTGTTGGTGCCGGGGCCGGTCATGACGCCGGGGTTGGGCGCTGTGAGTCGCATCACGTTTTTCAGCAATGCCACCGGTTGCGCTGATTGCCAATCCAGCGGGTGCGCGATTTGTCCATCGGGGCAGACCAGCGCCAGTTCGCCATAAGGGGGTTCGTGTTCCATGTAGCGCGCTTCATGACCTGCCAGCAAACCGGTGCGCGGGCAACTGTTCCACAGCGGCTGTTCGGTGGCGGCACAGGCTTGCAGCACATCATCCACTGTGGCGTAGGTTTGCAACCGTTCCAATGTGCGAATGGTCGGGTAGATGATGAAAAACTGACCCGCTTCGTGTCGCGCCAGCGCCTCGGCAGCGCGAATCCACACGGGCTCGAATTGCTCGGTTTCATCCGCCACGGGCGTTTGGCCTTCAGGCATCCGGGCGACTAAAAAAGGCACATCAAAACGGCGGGACAGGTTGCGGTCGGTGATCCAGTGGGCCAGCACAAACACGTCATGCGCCGTCAGCGTCAGGCCAAGGGCTTGGCATTGGGCGATGAAGGGCGCACTGCGATCCAGTTTGGCAATGTCACTTTGGTCAGCGGGCGTGCCGTCTGCGCGGTGGGCCAGCAAGACGCCCACCTCTTCAAAACTCTCACGGATGGCGGCGATGGCTTGCGTCAGGTGCAGGTCGTTTTGCGTGGCTCGCCGTTGAGCTTGGGCGTGGCTGGCGGCGCTGGCGTCAGCCAGATCAACGCAGCCGCCCGGAAAGACATAGGCGTTCGGGACAAAGCTGGCGGTGGTGGAGCGGCGCGTCATCAGCACTTCAAGGCCGCCCGCACTGTCGCGTAGCAGTAATACTGTGGCGGCGGAGCGCAGAGGCGCGAGTTCGCGAGGGGGATGCAGGAGTTGGGTGGAGCGTGGCATGGCATGATTTTGCCGTTAATTACAGAAGATCCAATCAACGATGCAGGGATAATTCCCCAATGCAAATTCCATTCACCAAAATGCAGGGCGCAGGCAACGACTTTGTTGTGCTTGACGAAACCCAAAGACGGCTGGGCTTGTCCACCGCGCACTACCGATGGCTGGCTGATCGCCACTTCGGCGTCGGCGCTGACCAGATTTTGACAGTGCGCCCGTCACCCGCCCCCAATATTGACTTTGAGTACCTCATCCACAACGCCGATGGCTCTGAGGTGGAGCAGTGCGGCAACGGCGCACGCTGCTTTGCCCGCTTTGTGCGCGACCAGGGCTTAACCACCAAAGATGCGATTCGGGTGCAAACCCGCGCAGGCGTGATCGAGCCTCAACTCACCCCCGATGGCCGGGTGACGGTGAACATGGGCGCGCCTGTTTTTGAGTTGGCAGATATTCCTTTTGATGCTTCTGGCTTGCAACCTCAAGTGGCGGGTTCATGGCTGAAATGGCCACTGGCTATTCAAGAGGGCACACAAACGACCACGGTTTGGGTCGCTGTCGTCTCGATGGGCAACCCCCACGCGGTGCAGGTGGTGGACGATGTGGACACGGCCCCGGTGCTTTCGCAAGGCCCGCTGATTGAGCGCCATGCCAGTTTTCCCCGGCGCGTGAATGCAGGTTTTATGCAAATCGTGGCGAGAGGTCAAATTCGCCTGCGGGTGTTCGAGCGCGGCACTGGCGAGACGCTAGCCTGCGGTTCCGGCGCCTGCGCGGCGGTGGTAGCGGGCATTCGGCTGGGGCTGCTCGACAGCGTGGTCGATGTGCAAACCCACGGCGGCACCTTGACGATTGCCTGGGCGGGCGCCACCTCACCGGTGATGATGACCGGCCCGGCCACGACAGTTTTTCACGGCGAAATCAATTTACCGGATCATTTATGACAACCTCTTTTCCCGACCCCATCACGAACCCGATTACCGAGGAAGACATCGCCAATTACCTTGCCATTACGCCCGACTTTTTTGAGCGCAATGCCGAGTTGCTGGCGGCGGTGCAACTCACCAGCCCGCACAGCCATCGGGCGGTTAGTTTGCAAGAACGTCAGGCCATCATGTTGCGCGACAAGATCAAGGTGCTGGAGCAGCGCGTGATGGACATGGTTCGCAACGGCAATGAAAACGTGGTTCTGTCCGACAAGCTGTTGAAGTGGGCACGCACGCTGTTTTTGGTGACAGACCCATGGTCGCTACCGGGCCAGATGGTCGAAGAGTTGGTCGAGCAATTTTCGATTCCCCAAGCGGGCATCAAGGTGTGGGACGTGATGCCTGCCTTTGCCCAGTCTGACTTTGCCCAAGGCGTGAGCGACAACGCCAAGCTGTTCGCCACGTCGCTGATGGAGCCGTTTTGCGGCCTCAACACCGGGTTTGAAGCGATTGACTGGTTGCCCGATCCGCAAGCCGTCACTTCATTGGCGATTTTGCCTTTGCGCATGGGGCTGGTCGGCAGTACAACCCCCGCTTTTGGCATGTTGGTGCTGGCCTCGCCCGATGCCCAGCGTTTTAACAACAGCATGGCTACTGATTTTCTGGCGCGTATTTCCGAATTGGCCAGCGCCTCGTTGTCGCGTCTGCGTTGAATCTGTGCGGTCTGATCTGCATTCATCAAAAACTAACTCCGGTTTGAAATCTCCCCCTTCAGGGGGATAGGATTCATTTGGGAGAGGGTAACCTCTTCCACATTCGCTCCGAAAGGGGCGTGGATTGAAATATGGACAAAATAAGCTTATTTCGGGAAAGTCCCGATTCGTTTGTCAGCTAATTCAGCGACACTTTGCGGCATTTACAAAAAAGGGTTACTCATGCGCAGTCAAATAGTTGTTTTATTGGACAAAGGGATTGAATTGAACTTCACCGTGGACGAGTCCTCGCCTTTTGCCAGCGATGTCGCCCGCACTTGGCTGGACGACCAGTTCACGGCCTTGGACTGCGAACCTTTACGGGCCAGCGGCAAGGTGTTGACCGCTGACAAGGTTTTGCGCGTGACCGAAGCGGCGGGGGCGGCCCTGTTTGCCGACCCGCAATGGGCCGCTGACTATGTTCGCGCCGTTCATGGTGCCCTCAAAAAACCACTGATTCGGATTGATGTGCCTGCGATGGCCGTCACTTATTGACGCCGCGTTTTTTTACCGGCGGCGCTGACCCGGAAATGCGGCAAAAAAGCCCCACAATTGGCCGATGAAAACGATCCAATTAAGAGCTGGTAAAGAGCGTTCGCTCTTGCGCCGCCATCCCTGGTTATTTGAGTCCGCCATCGGCCACGGCACGGCAGATGCTGGCGAAACTGTACGCATAACGTCTGACACAGGCCAGTTTTTGGCTTGGGCCGCCTTCAGTCCGACCTCCAAAATCAGGGCGCGCGTATGGAGCTTTGACGAGGCGCAGTCGATTGACGCGGCATTTTTTACCCAAGCCGTTGAACGGGCGGTCAAGGCCCGCGCCCGGTTTGACATTCAGAGCGACAGCCTACGACTGGTGCATGGCGAGTCGGACGGCTTGCCCGGATTGATCGTGGACCGCTATGGCGACACGTTGGTAGCCCAATTCCTCTCCACTGGTGCCGAGCGCTGGAAATCGGTGCTAGCCGACGCCTTGCTCGCGGCCACCGGACTCTCCAAACTCTACGAACGTTCTGACGCGGCAGGTCGTGCCCTGGAAGGTTTGCCCGAAGTCAGCGGCTGGCTGCGCGATGACGGGCCAACGGAGATTGTCCTGCGTGAGCATGACTGGCAATTGGCCGTCAATGTGGCGACCGGCCACAAAACCGGTTTTTATCTGGATCAGCGCGACAGCCGCAAAAAGTTTGCGGATGACACCCGGCGCCTCAAATTTGAACGCGTGCTTAACTGTTATTGCTACACCGGCGGCTTCACGGTGGCGGCGTTGACGGGGGGGGCCACGCACGTCACCTCCATCGACTCTTCCGGGCCGGCGCTAGAAAAAGCAGCAGCCAACGTCGCTTTAAATGGTTTTGAAGCGAGCCGGGCCACTTTTATGGATGCGGACGTGAACGCCTCACTACGCCAGTTCGCCGCTGCGGGTCAAACCTTTGATGCCATCGTGCTGGACCCGCCAAAGTTTGCGCCTACGGTCGCGCACGCCGAACGGGCGGCGCGCGCTTACAAAGACATCAACCGATTGGCCTTCAAGTTGTTGGCGCCGGGCGGGGTGTTGTTTACCTATTCTTGTTCCGGCGGAGTGAGTGCTGATTTGTTCCATAAAATTGTCGCCTCTGCGGGTCTTGACGCCCAAATAGATGGCTACATCAGCGAGCGCATGGGCGGTGCGCCAGACCATCCGATGACGATTAATTTCCCGGAAGGGGAATACCTCAAAGGTTTAGTGGTCATGCGCAAATAGCCGCAGGCCTGTTGACCGCTACACTCCCCCCCTGTTAAATCAGGGGTTTGGGCGCGGCCAAGTCGCCTCACTGTCCAACCGGTCGGTAGCGCACCCCAATTACTGCAATTCAAGGGAAAAAATACGATGAGCCTCATTCCTGCAACCATCCTGACGGGCTTTCTTGGTTCCGGTAAAACCACACTCCTCAAGCGCATTCTTCAAGAGGCACACGGCCAGAAGATTGCCATCATTGAGAACGAGTTTGGTGAGGAAAACATTGACAGCGATATTTTGGTGTCCGACACCACCGAGCAAATCATTCAGATGAGCAATGGCTGTATCTGTTGCACTATTCGTGAAGATTTGCGCGCCACCTTGCGCGACCTCGCTGAGAAAAAACGCAAAGGCGAACTGCACTTTGACCGGGTCGTGATTGAGACCACCGGTTTGGCCGACCCCGGCCCCGTCGCTCAAACCTTTTTCATGGACGATGAAATTGCCGAAAGCTATTTGCTGGATTCCATCCTGACGTTGGTGGATGCCAAACACGCCACGGCCCAACTCAACGACCGCCAGGAAGCACGTCGTCAAATTGGTTTTGCCGATCAGATTTTCATCAGCAAGACCGATTTGGTGGCACAAAAAGAAGTTGATGCGCTCATGCACCGGCTGAAACACATGAACCCGCGTGCGCCGCAAAAAGCGGTTCATTTTGGCGAAGTGGCGCTGTCTGATGTGTTTGACCTACGCGGTTTTAATTTGAACAGCAAACTCGATATTGATCCTGATTTTCTCAAAGAAGAAGCCCACGACCATGCCGAGGGCGAACATTGCGACCATCCTTCGCACCAGCATGAAGGCGGGCATCACCACCATCACGACGATGACGTCAAGAGCTTTGTCTTTAAATCCGAGCGCGCTTTTGACCCCGCCAAACTGGAAGACTTTTTGGGGGCGATTGTCAACATCTATGGCCCGCGCATGTTGCGCTACAAAGGTGTTTTGTTCATGGAAGGCACCGACCGTAAGGTGATTTTCCAAGGCGTGCATCAATTAATGGGCAGTGATCTCGGGCCAGCTTGGGCTGAAGGTGAGCCGCGTTTGAGCAAAATGGTGTTTATTGGCCTTGACCTGCCTAAAGACATCTTTTTGCAAGGTCTGACGCAAAGTCTGGTTTGATTGTTTGTCGCACTTTTGCAACTTATGAGATTTTTTCGTGGTTAAGCCTGTAAACTCGCGCGCCATTGAGGTTGTAGAAACCCCGCCCTTAAGAGCAGGCGCCAACGGCATCAGGCCCGAGATGCTCAATTTTGCTGTCAATACACGCACCCATTCATCCACGAAGCACATGTGCAGGCTTATTTTGCGAGGAGGCAAAAAATGAAAGCACTACCCGTCCCTAAAGTGACAGTTCTAACGGTTAAAACCACGGTCAGAAAGGCGTCCATGCCCAAACCCATCCCTACCGAGGGGGTCGATTCGGCCGTCAACGATCAAGTTCAATTAAAGGAATCCGTGAAAACAACGACTGTGAAAACGATTCAGCCCGACGTGGTGGCGCCCAAGCCCAAAGTGACGCACTCCGTCAAACGCGGCACGATTGCAACAGGTCATGCACCTCTTAAACCGGCGCCAGCTGTTGTCGCGCCCGTTGTGGTGGCCCCCGTTCACGCCGAAACAGCCGCCCCCGCTGTGCCGGTCAGAGCAGGTCGTCCTTCTTCGCGGTTGGCACAGTTAACCGTGCCTTCGATGGCGCAATCGGTCGCCTCGACTGCAGCCAAGGCCAGCTTTACACAAATGGCATCTGAGCCGATTATTGTTCCCCCGCTTGCTTCGTCACTTAAAAAAGACCCCAAGCTGGCCAACAACTGGAAATTGAAACCCGTCGCGCAACTCACCGATGACGACATCATCGCCATGCCAGACGAGGCCTACATGAATGAAACGCAGATGGCGTTTTTTAGACTGAAACTCTCTGCCATCAAGCAAGAAATTCTAAGTAATGCGGGTACCACGACCGAGCATTTGCGCGAAGAAACTGTGGTGGTTCCTGACCCAACCGACCGGGCAACCATTGAAGAAGAACATGCCCTTGAATTGCGTACCCGGGATCGTGAACGCAAGCTATTGAAAAAAATTGAACAGTCCATCATCCGCATTGACGCCGGTGAATATGGCTACTGTGACGAAACCGGTGAGCCTATTGGTTTGGGGCGTTTGCTGGCACGACCTACGGCCAACTTGTCGCTGGAGGCCCAGCAGCGGCGCGAACTCCGGCAAAAAATGTTCGGGGACTAAACCTCACTCACTGACTCACTCAAATCATGGCAACGCACGATAATCCTTCCGGTTTACTGTCCAAGATGGCGCAGTTTGTTCGTCATCCGACTAAAAGCTGGTTTGATTCGGAGGCGCCTGAGTCATTGATGCAAGAAAGTGAGTACAGTAAAAAAGCGCTCAAGGCCGTGATTGAGCGCAAGCGGAAAAACGACCTGATTCGCAGCCGTGAATTTGAGTATTTGCGCAAACTGCGGCGCAACGGGCCTTTTATCAGCCCGGACGCAGCAGGTCACCCGTCTGCTTTTCAGACCAGCATTCTCTCCAATGTCGGGGAACGCGCCATCACCCTCAAAAAGATTGATGATATTGAAGCCCAAATGTCCAAGCAATGGTGGCGGGGCAAGACGGACGCGACACCGGTCGGTGTGCTCAGGGCTCCAGCGGTACGCCCACCACCCTTGCAGACGACCGCCAAAGGGACGGGGACGGGCACCTTTGCATCCACGCAAGCTGCCCTACAACTGCCAGACGCCAATCCACTGGATGAGACTGATTACGTCACCACACAAATGAGCGAAAAAGTCGCTCATGACCTTGTTGCCAACCCCACAGCGTCGCTGAAATTGAGACTCAATGAAGGCGACGACCAACTATCTGATCCGGATTTGGAAGAAGCGGCTATTCGATTTGCCAATGGGGATGAGGCAGGGGCTGAGGCAGGGCTTTTGGCGGCTTTGCAGGCCGACGAGGTGTCGGCTGATTTGGCAAGTCGGTGGGCCGCCGGTTTGTTTGACCTTTACCGGGCGACCGGGCAGCAGGCCAGTTTTGATTGCGTGGCAATTGACTACGCCCAACGCTTTGGTCGTTCTGCGCCCGCCTGGTTTTCGACACCAGATATTTTGGGCTACAAAGTAGCCACATCTCCCAGAGCCAAGCCCGTGGCGTCAAAGCCCAGGGAGCAGGTCGTTTGGGTTTGCCCCGCCGTACTGGATGTGTTGGCACTGAAAAATTTACCCGCCAATTGGGTCGCTGCCACCGCGCCTGGGTCAATCAATTGGCAATCGTTGCAAACCATCTCCCCCGAGGCGATTCAACCCTTGGCCGACATCATGGCCCAATGGTGCCTGCAACCGGTGTCATTGCATTTCATCGGGGCTGACAGTCTTCAAAAAACCTTGCAATCGTTAACTCCGCTAGGCGACAAAAGCGTGGAAGTCGCTTGCTGGCAACTGCGTCTGGATGCGTTGCGCATTTTGTGCCTGCATGATGCGTTTGAAGCTGTAGCCTTGGATTACTGCGTCACTTATGAAGTCTCGCCCCCGGCTTGGCAGCCTGCGCTGTGCGCGTGTGTCCTTGATGACGCCACCCCCGCAATGGCCACTCAAAAAACCTCTGATTTTGTCAATGTTGCGGTCATGGATGACGTAGCTGGCGGGGTTGCGTTGACGGGCGAGGTGGTGGGGGATGCGCAAGAAGTGCTTGATTACTTACAGAGCCGGTTACAAACGGCGGATCGGCTTGTCATCTCATGCGCACAATTGATTCGCGTCGATTTTTCAGCAGCTGGCAGCATTCTTAATTGGGTGGCCGCGCGCGAAGCCGAGGGCTGCGAGGTTCAGTTTCGTGATGTCCCGTGTCTGGTGGCGGCTTTTTTCAAGGTCATCGGCATTAACGAGCACGCGCGCGTTGCCTTGCGGTCCAGTTGATCTGGTTTTTATAAACACACCAGCCCGGACTTGTTTTCGGGTGGGGTGTCCTGATTTAGAAAAAATATGGAACAATTTCACGGTACAACCATCATCAGCGTTAGACGCAAAACCCCTGAAGGCGTGCAAGTTGCCATTGGCGGCGACGGGCAGGTCACATTGGGCAGTATTGTGGTTAAAGGCACAGCACGCAAAGTGCGCAAGCTTTACCACGGTAAGGTTCTCGCGGGTTTTGCGGGGGCGACGGCGGATGCGTTCACCTTGTTCGAGCGGTTTGAGGCCAAGCTGGAAAAACATCAGGGGCACTTGGTGCGCGCCGCCATTGAACTTACCAAAGACTGGCGAACCGACCGGGTGTTGCGCCGTCTGGAGGCCATGCTGGCCGTCGCGGATAGCGAATCCTCCCTCATCATTACCGGCAACGGTGACGTGTTGGAGCCTGAAAACGGCATTGTGACGATTGGCTCAGGCGGCGCCTATGCGCAAGCAGCGGCGATGGCTTTGCTCAACCACACCGAAATGTCGGCGCAGGATATTGTTAAAAAATCCCTGGAAATCGCCTCTGACATCTGCATTTACACCAACATGAACCACACCATCGAGACACTGCCATGACCCCTCAAGAAATTGTTAGTGAACTCGACAAGCACATCGTGGGTCAGAATCAGGCCAAACGTGCCGTGGCCATTGCGCTGCGTAACCGTTGGCGGCGCCAGCAGGTCGAACCGGGCCTGCGTGCTGAAATAACGCCCAAGAACATTTTGATGATTGGCCCGACAGGCGTCGGCAAAACTGAAATTGCCCGGCGCTTGGCCCGTTTGGCGGATGCGCCTTTCATTAAGGTTGAGGCCACCAAGTTCACTGAAGTCGGCTATGTGGGCAAAGACGTGGACGCCATCATCCGTGATTTGGCGGATATCGCGGTCAAGCAAACCCGTATTTCCGAGATGAAAAAAGTGCGCACCCGCGCGGAAGATGCCGCCGAAGACCGCGTGCTCGATATTCTGGTGCCGCCGCCCCGAAGTGACTTTGGCGTGATGCGAACTGACGAGCCTGAGAGCACCGCGCGTCAAGCCTTTCGCAAGAAATTACGCGAAGGACAAATGGCGGATCGCGAGATTGAAATTGACGTTGCCCAACCGGCGCATCAATTGGAGATCATGGGGCCAGCCGGTATGGAGGAAATGACTGAACAACTGCGCGGCATGTTTGGACAAATGGGGCAAACCAAGCGCCAGACCCGCAAGCTCAAAATTTCTGAAGCCTTGAAGCTGTTGGTCGATGAAGAGGCCGCCAAACTGGTGAATGAAGAGGAGATCAAGACACAGGCTCTGCGGATGCTGGAGCAAAACGGGATTGTCTTTATTGACGAGATTGACAAAGTCACCTCGCGCAGTGAAGGCAGTGGCGCTGATGTGTCGCGCCAGGGCGTGCAGCGCGATTTGCTGCCGCTGGTGGAGGGCACCACAGTGTCCACCAAATACGGCATGGTCAAGACGGATCACATTTTGTTCATTGCTTCGGGCGCTTTTCAAATGAGCAAGCCCAGCGATTTGATTCCTGAGTTGCAGGGTCGTTTTCCGATTCGCGTAGAACTGCAGTCGCTATCGGTACAGGACTTTGTGGCGATTTTGACGCAAACCCATGCCTCGCTGGTGAAGCAATACCAAGCCTTGTTGGCGACAGAAAATGTACACATCGAGTTTACAGAGGCGGGCATTACACGGTTGGCGCACATTGCATTTGATGTCAATGAACGCACTGAAAATATTGGTGCGCGGCGCCTGTCCACCGTCATGGAACGCTTGCTCGATGAGGTAAGTTTTGATGCGGTCAATCTGAGCGGGCAGACTATTCAGGTGGATGCCGCGTATGTGGACATGCGTCTGGGCGAGTTGAGTCAGAACGAAGACCTTTCGCGTTACATTCTGTAAAAATTGCACGGGGCGATAGGGACTTTTTTAAAAGTTTCAATTTTTAGAATGCTTGCTAAGTGCTTAATCTAAAACATATTTTTGTTTTTTGATTTTTGTCAATTATTTATAAGTCCTTGATTCCATTGGAAAAAATCTTTGGCATTGAACCGGTAGTGATTGTTTTGCTGGTACAGTGCAAAAATGTGCAGCTAAGTGGTGAAAAGTGTCTTCACACTTCCATTTTTATGCGTTTTTCAAAAAGGTTGCGCTGTTGTGTTTCAAGGAGCTTCATCACTCAATCTGGATGCCAAGGGTCGGCGGTCAGCGCCAGCCCGATACCGTAACGCGCTTGGTACCGCCGTCTCCGACCCGCTCACCATCACGCAACATCACCACAGTTGCCTGATGGTTTTTTCGCGCCCTCAGTGCAAACAATGGCGAGAACGGGTGGCGACGCCAGCGCTGTGCATCCCGTGGCAAAAACGCATTTTTTATAACGCCCAAGAGGCACAGGTCATGCAGGGCGATAGGCCCGACATATTCAGGAACTTCTCTTTCTAAAGGCAGCGGTGGATACCACATGGACACACACGACCGTTTTGTTGGATGAGGCCGTCAAGGCGCTTCTCAACAATCCGGCGACACAACCCGATGAGTTGGATGCGGGCACGCACACCTATGTGGACGCCACATTTGGTCGTGGCGGGCACTCACGTCTGATTCTCTCCAAGCTGGCGCCACAAGGGCGGTTAATTGCTTTTGACAAAGACCTTGAGGCCTTGGCTGAAGCTGCCCGTATTGACGACTCGCGCTTTTCTATTCGGCATCAGGGCTTTTCGCATTTGGGCGAACTCGCACCCGCAAGCGTCGCCGGGGTGTTGCTGGATCTGGGCATCAGCTCGCCGCAAGTGGATAACCCGGAGCGGGGGTTTAGCTTTCGCTTTGAAGGCCCGCTGGACATGCGCATGGACACCACGCGAGGTCAAAGCGTCGCGCAGTGGCTGGCTATGGCCGAGGCGGACAAAATAGCGGAGGTGATCCGGGACTACGGTGAAGAACGCTTTGCCGGGCCGATTGCCAAAGCCATCGTGGCGCGTCGCCTCGAACGCGGGCCGATGACCACCACCACCGAGCTGGCTAAGCTGGTCGCCGACATCGTCAAAACCCGTGAAAAAGGCCAAAATCCTGCAACGCGCACGTTTCAGGCTTTTCGCATTTTCATCAATGGCGAGCTGGAGGAACTGCAACAAGCCCTAACCGCCAGTTTGCAGGTATTGCAACCGGGCGGGCGTTTGGTGGTGATCAGCTTTCATTCGCTGGAAGATCGCATCGTCAAGCAGTTTATTGCCAAACACTCACGGGATGAATATGACCGGCGCGCCCCTTTTGCTGCGCCCAAAATTATGCAACTCACAGCATTGAATCGCATCAAACCAAGTGCGGCTGAAGTGGCGGGCAACCCTCGCTCACGCAGCGCCATCATGCGTGTGGCACAAAGGACGGCGGTGTGACACGTCTCAGCATTGTGTTGCTGTTGGCGGTGTTGGCCAGTGCCTTGTACTTGGTGAGTGTGCAGTATGAGTCGCGTCGCCTGTTTTCTGATCTTGATAAGGCGCGCTCACAGGCGCGTCGTATCGAGACCGATAACGAGCGTTTGCAGGTAGAAAAACGCGATCAGGCCAACCCTTCACGCATCGAAAAACTGGCTCAGGAGCGCCTGCAAATGCGCCTTGTGACGCCTGCCATTACGCACTATATGTCGCTTGGCGCCGCCTTGTCCACGGTAAAAGATGCCGTTGGTGGACAAGTACCGGGGTCCACGCCATGAGCCGCAGCGTTGCTTACACCTCCAGCCCACTGCTGGCGAGCCGGACGCCCATGTGGCGCAGCAAATTTATTGTGGCCGCTATTGGGCTGGGGTTTGTCGGTCTGGCGGCACGCGCGGCCTACATTCAGGTCATTGCAAATGACTTTTTTCAAAAACAGGGAGAAGTGCGGTTTGCCCGAACGCTGGCGCTGCCGTCCAATCGCGGGCGCATTCTGGACCGTAATGGATTGATTCTGGCATCGAGCATTCCGGCCCGTGCCCTTTGGGCTATTCCTGAAGATGTGGATCGGGACCCGGTCAAACTACAAAAAATGGCGCGTTTGCTGGACATGCCGCTGGCAGACCTGAATAAGCGCATGGAAGATGAGGACAAGACTTTTGTCTGGATCAAGCGCCAGGTCGATGAGCCGATTGCACAAGAGGTCATGGCCTTGGGCATCAAGGGCATTTATCAGCGTAAGGAATACAAGCGTCAATATCCTGAAGGCGAGGCGTCCGCGCATGTGGTGGGATTCACCAATGTTGAAGACAAAGGTCAGGAAGGTATTGAGCTGGCTTTTAACGACGACCTGGCCGGGCGTAACGGCTCGCGTCGTGTCATCAAAGACCGTTTGGGTCGGGTGGTGGAGGCGGTAGGCGAGACCGTGCCGCCCGCCGATGGTAAAGATATTCAACTCAGCATTGACAGCAAGGTTCAGTTTTTTGCCTACCAAAAACTACGCGCCGCCGTGCTGCAGCATAAAGCCAAAGCCGGTAGCGTGGTCGTGCTGGATGTTGTGACTGGTGAAGTGCTGGCGCTGACCAATTACCCCAGCTTTTCGCCCTCGGACCGACAAAACCTGAGCGGTGGGCAGCTGCGTAATCGGGCGCTGACAGACACGTTTGAACCCGGCTCCGTGATGAAGCCTTTTACGATTGGACTGGGCCTAGAGACGGGCCGGGTCACGCCACAGTCCTTGATTGATACGGGCAATGGCCGACTCACTATCAATGGCGCAACAATTTCTGATTCACACGCCAATGGCGTGCTGACGGTCGAGGGCGTGATTCAAAAATCCAGCAACGTTGGTACCACCAAAATTGCCATGCAAATGCAGGCAAGTGAAATGTGGGAGCTGTTCTCCAATGCCGGATTTGGACAAAAACCCCAAGTCCGCTTCCCGGGGGCGGTGTCGGGACGGTTGCGCCCCTACAAGACCTGGCGCCCGATTGAGCAGGCCACCATGTCGTATGGCTACGGCCTGTCAGCTTCTTTATTTCAAATGGCTCGCTCCTATACCGTGTTCGCTGATGACGGGCAGATTATTCCGGTCACGCTGCTCAAAAATACCGAGCACGCTGTCGGTGTGCCGGTTTTTTCACCGCGCACAGCCGGTCAGGTTCGCGCGATGCTGCAAATGGCGGCAGGGCCGGGCGGCACGGGCCAAAAAGCGCAAACCATCGGGTACTCGGTGGGCGGCAAATCAGGCACGGCTTACAAACAAATCGGCAAGGGTTATGGCTCGGCGGGTAATCGCAAATACCGGGGTTGGTTCGTGGGACTGGCCCCGATTGACAAACCGCGCATTGTTGTCGCGGTCATGATTGATGAACCGACAGCGGGGCAGTATTACGGCGGCGCGGTCGCGGCGCCCGTGTTCAGTGAAGTGGTGCAGCAGACGCTGCGCATGATGGGTGTTCAGCCCGATATGGCCGTTAAGCCACAGATTGTGGCCAAGGCAGAAGAGGAGAGTCTTTAATGCTCATATTTCAAACCCCTTTAGAGGCGGCGCATTGGTTGCAAAGCCGCGTCACCGGCACGCTTTGCACAGACAGCCGTCAAGTGCAGGCGGGTGACGGATTTATCGCCTGGCCTGGTGCTGCCACTGATGCCCGTCAGCATGTAGCGAGCGCGCTGGCCCAAGGTGCCACGGCTTGTCTGGTGGAGCTGGCGGGGATTGAAGACTTCGTCTTTGACAGCGACTGTGTCTCCGCTTATCGGGCGCTCAAAGCGGCCAGCGGCCCGATTGCGGCGGCCTATTTTGAGCACCCTTCTGAATATCTGGATGTGCTGGCCGTGACCGGCACCAATGGCAAAACCTCGACTGCCTGGTGGCTTGCTCAGGCCTTGTCCAATCTCAAACAAGTCGCCGCAATACCTTGCGGCCTGGTGGGCACGCTAGGCATCGGACAACCGCCTGCCCCCCAGCAAACCCAGCGTCCAGGCGACACCGTTCAACTGGTGGCGACGGGTTTGACCACGCCTGACCCAGTGTTGTTGCAACACACCTACCGACGCTTTGTCGAGGCCGGCCTCAAAGCCTGTGCTGTTGAGGCCTCGTCGATTGGCCTGCAGGAACATCGACTGGATGGCAGCCGTATTCGCACCGCTATTTTTACCAACTTCACACAAGATCATTTGGACTATCACGGCACGATGGCAGCTTATTGGCAAGCCAAGGCGCCCTTGTTTCAGTGGCCGGGTTTGCAGTCGGTGGTGATCAATATTGACGATGTGCAGGGCGCCGCGCTGGCGAGCGAGTTGAGTGGAAAATTGCCTGATATCTGGACCGTTTCCTGCCAAGGTAGCCCGGCACGACTGCAGGCTTGCGACATCAGCTATGACGCGCAAGGCATGCGTTTTACGGTCATAGAGGACTGGACTGATAGCGAGCTGGGCGGCACAGACCGCCAAACATTGCATAGCCAGCTGATGGGGACTTACAACATCTCCAACCTGCTGGGCGTGATTGCCGCCATGCGGGCGCAGGGCGTGCCCCTCGCGGCTGCTGTGGCGTCGTGTGTTGATTTGACGCCCGTGCCGGGTCGCATGGAATGTGTGGGCGCGCCGGGTCAACCGCTGGTGGCTGTGGACTACGCCCACACGCCGGACGCTTTGGGCAAGGCTTTGCTGGCTTTGCGGCCTCTGGTGGCGCAGCGCGGCGGGCAACTCTGGTGCATTTTTGGCTGTGGTGGCGACCGCGATGCGCTCAAGCGGCCTTTGATGGGCGCCATGGCGGCCCGTCATGCTGACCGTGTGGTGGTGACCAGTGACAACCCACGCCGCGAAAAAGCGGACGCCATCATCTGTCAAATTTTGCTGGGGTTGATCGGTCATTTGCCGGTCACGGTGCAGCCCGACCGTGCGCGGGCGATTGCTGAAACGCTGGCATTGGCCTCCTCCAACGATGTACTGCTGATCGCGGGCAAAGGCCATGAGGATTACCAGGAAATCGCGGGCCATCGTTTGCCGTTTTCTGACTTTGAACATGTTCGCCTGGCCTTGAGTCACTGGGTTTCACCCCTGGTGCCATCAGGAGATTTGGATGCGTAACATGATGACGCTGCAGCAAGCGCTGGCGTGGCTGAAACCCGCGTATTGTGTCGAGACCGACGTCAACAGCAGCGCAGTCACATTTCGGCGCGTGCACACCGACACCCGCACGATTGAACCCGGTGATCTGTTTGTGGCGCTGCGGGGTACGCATTTTGATGCCAATCATTTTTTAGCAGAGGCCAAGGCGCGCGGTGCCGTCGCCGCTATTTGTCAGGGTGACGACGCCGAGGCCTGTTTAATGGCTGCCGGCTTGCCGGGTCTGGTCGTTGCTGATGCCAAGCTGGCGCTGGCGGCACTGGCGACTCACTGGCGCGCGCAATTCACACTGCCGCTGGTCGCCGTGACCGGCAGCAACGGCAAGACGACCGTGACACAAATGATTGCCGCCATCCTGCGCGCCTTCAAGCCGCAAAACTTTCTGGCGACCCAAGGCAATTTCAACAACGACATTGGCGTGCCCTTAACCGTGCTGCGTTTGCGCCATCACCATGAATTCGCCGTGGTTGAGTTGGGCATGAACCATCCCGGTGAAATTGCGCAACTGGCCGCCATCGCGCAGCCAACGGTTGCGCTGGTCAACAACGCCCAGCGTGAGCACCTTGAATTTATGGCCACCGTGCAGGCGGTTGCGCAAGAAAACGGATCGGTGCTGGCGGCCTTGGCCGATGACGGCGTCGCGGTGCTGCCCGCCGATGACGTTTACCGTGATCTGTGGAAGGCTAAAGCCGGGCCGCGTCAGGTGCTTCAGTTTTGTGTTGGCGAAGACGCTACCCATGCGGCAGACGTGCGTAGCAGCCAAGCTGTTTGGGCCGGTGACGCCTGGCAAGTCGAGGTTCACACGCCGCTTGGAGCGCTGCACTACGCTTTGCACATTGCCGGCTTGCATAACGTCAAAAATTCATTGGCGGCTGTGGCCTGCGCACTGGCCGCCGGTGTTCCGCTGGACGCGATAGCCCGTGGCTTGGCCGCGTTTGAACCGGTCAAAGGTCGCTCGCGCGCAATCACGGTACAACACGGCGCGCGCACCCTCACGCTGGTCGATGACACCTACAACGCCAACCCCGATTCGGTTCAGGCCGCTCTGCATGTACTGGCGTCGTTGCCCGCGCCGCGTCTGCTGGTGCTGGGTGACATGGGTGAAGTTGGTGATCAAGGCCTTGAATTCCATGCGCAAGCGGGTCAACTGGCCCGCACGCTCGGTATTGAGCAGCTGTTCACCCTGGGCGATTTGTCGGGTGCCAGCAGCGAAAGCTTTGGCGCTGGCGGCCAACATTTTACGGACAATCAATCGCTGCAAGCCGCCGTCCTGGCGGCCTTGCCCGAGGTCGGCAGTGTGCTGGTCAAAGGTTCACGATTCATGAAGATGGAGCGGGTGGTCGAGGCCATCATGGCCCCGGAACAAAAACAAGAAAATAAGGAAAAAAATCATGTTCAGCTTTAAATTCAGGACGCCTTCATGCTGTTAATTTTGGCGCAGTGGCTGCAAACACTGACCCCTGAGTTTGGATTTTTTCGGGTTTTTCAGTACCTGACTCTTCGGGCCGTCATGGCCGCGCTAACTGCGTTGCTGATGGGGCTGATCGCCGGGCCTTTTGTCATCCGCCGTCTGGCTGAATTAAAGATTGGTCAGCCGATTCGCGGTTATGGCATGGAATCCCACATGAGCAAAAGCGGCACGCCCACCATGGGCGGTGTGTTGATTTTGATGTGCATTTCCATCTCGACGCTGCTGTGGGCTGATTTGAGCAACCGGTTTGTCTGGATTGTGTTGCTGGTCATGCTGGGTTTTGGGGCGATTGGCTGGGTGGACGATTGGCGCAAGGTGGTGAACAAAGACCCTGAGGGAATGCCCTCACGCGAGAAATACCTTTGGCAGTCGCTGGTTGGACTGGTGGCTGCGTTTTATCTCGTGTTCAGTATTTCGGAGAGTTCCAACATGGGCGTGCTGGAACTCTTTTTTGCCTGGGTGCAATCGGGTTTTGACTTAAGTTTGCCCGCCAAAGTAGATCTGATCTTGCCGTTCTTCAAGGAAATCAGTTACCCGCTGGGTATGTTGGGCTTTGTCATCCTCACTTATTTGGTGATTGTGGGCTCCAGCAATGCCGTGAATCTGACCGATGGTCTGGATGGTTTAGCCATCATGCCGGTGGTGATGGTCGGCTCGGCGCTGGGTATTTTTGCCTACGTGACGGGCAGTTCGGTGTTCTCCAAATACCTGTTATTTCCGCATATTCCAGGCTCTGGTGAACTGTTGATTTTTTGTGCGGCCATGGCTGGGGCGGGTCTGGCATTTTTATGGTTTAACACCCACCCGGCGCAAGTTTTCATGGGTGATGTTGGCGCGCTGGCGCTGGGCGCCGCATTAGGCACCATTGCTGTGATCGTGCGTCAGGAAATCGTGCTCGCCATCATGGGCGGTATTTTTGTTGTCGAGGCGATGTCCGTCATGCTGCAGGTCACGTATTTCAAATACACCAAAAAACGCTACGGCCAAGGGCGGCGTATTTTGAAGATGGCGCCGTTGCACCACCACTTTGAGAAAAGCGGCTGGAAAGAGACCCAGGTGGTCGTTCGTTTCTGGATCATCACCATGCTCTTGTGCCTGATTGGTCTGTCCACTTTGAAGCTGAGGTAAGACGTGGATTATTTGAAAGATCAACACGTTCTCGTTCTGGGTCTGGGCGCGTCCGGTTTGGCGATGGCGCGTTGGTGCGCCCGTTGCGGCGCCCAAGTTACCGTGGCCGATACCCGCACCAACCCGCCGCAGTTAGCGGCTTTGCAGCACGATGTACCGAGTGCCCGCTTTGTCAGCGGCGCCTTGGAAGCGGCGCTGGTTGAAGGCGGCGATAAAGACGCTGTTTTCAAAAGTCCAGGTCTGGCGCCCCGGGACATCGCCTGCGTGAGCGATGCCGCGCAAGCGCATGGCGTGCGGGTCGCCGGAGAGTTGACCTTGTTTGCACAAGCGCTGCAACACCTGAAAACCGGGCGCGATTACGCCCCCCACGTTTTGGCTGTGACGGGCACCAACGGCAAAACCACCGTCACCTCGCTGACCGGGCAGCTGGTTAGTCGTGCGGGTAAAACTGTGGCGGTGGCCGGCAATATCGGGCCGAGCTTGCTGGATACTTTGTCGGCCTGTCTGGACACGGATGCGTTGCCGCAGGTCTGGGTCATTGAGCTGTCGAGCTTTCAGCTGGACGACGAAAAAACGTTTGAGCCTAGCGCCGCCACGGTCCTCAACCTGACGCAAGATCATTTGGATTGGCATGGCAGCATGGCCGCTTATGTCGGGGCCAAAGCGCATATTTTTGGGCAACAAGGTTTGATGGTGCTTAACCGCGAAGACCCGGCTGTCATGGCCATGTTGCCAGCGCCGGTTCGTGTCAAGTTACAGCGCCCGCAGGTTCGTCCTTACGTCACATTTGGCGGAGATATGCCGCAGAGGCCAGGCGACTTTGGCATTGAGCGGGTCAACGGCATGGTTTGGCTGGTGCGCGCTTTGGAAGCCGATGAGACACGCAAAAAACGCAAAGACGAGGTCGAAGAGCTGCATATTCAACGCCTGATGCCGGCTGATGCTTTGCGCATTCGGGGCCGTCATAACGCCGTTAATGCCCTGGCCGCACTGGCCCTGGCGTCGGCAGCAGGTTGTGCCTTGGGGCCGATTCTCTACGGCTTGCGCGACTATCGGGGTGAGTCGCACCGGGTGCAACCGATTGGCATTTTCAATGAGGTTGAGTTTTTTGATGACAGCAAAGGCACCAACGTCGGCGCCACGGTGGCCGCCTTGAGCGGTCTGGGTGCTGATCGTCAAGTGGTGGTCATTTTGGGCGGAGAAGGCAAGGGGCAAGACTTCTCGCCGCTGGCAGCAGTCGTGGCCCGTCACGCGCGGGCGGTGGTGTTGATCGGGCGGGACGCGGCGCTGATTCGTTCAGCGCTGGCGGATGTGGGCGTACCGCTGATCGACGCTGAGTCGATGGCCCACGCGGTCACGCTGGCCAATGCCAAAGCGCACGCTGGTGATGCTGTGCTGATGTCACCGGCCTGCGCCAGCTTTGATATGTTTGATGACTACGAACACCGCGCCCGTGTCTTCGTTGAAGCGGTCAGCGAGATTGCCAGCGCTGCGGGCGTTCAAATGGAGGGCGCTTTGTGATTGAAGCGGCACAACGTCTGTCGGATTGGTGGGGCACGTTGACCAAGCCCGGCGAGGTCTTGCCGATACGCCTGGGCGCAGCGCGGCGCGCCGCAACAGGCAGTCAGCCCACGCGCGAGATGGGCTTTGACCAGGCCTTGATATGGGTCACGGTGGCGCTGCTGTCGTGGGGGTTGGTCATGGTCTATTCGGCCTCGATTGCGATGCCGGAGAACCCGCGATTTGCCAACTACACCCACACCTATTTCTTGCTGCGCCATGTGCTGTGGATAGGCATTGCGTTTGTGGCCGCGCTGCTGGCTTTTCAGATTCCGATGAGGACTTGGGAGAAGTGGGCGCCCTGGCTCTTTTTGATCTCTATTGCCCTGTTGGTTGCGGTATTAATTCCGCACGTTGGCAAAGTTGTTTATGGCGCGCGCCGCTGGATTTCATTAGGGCCGTTGAGTTTTCAGCCTTCCGAACTAGCCAAATTTTCTGTTTTGTTGTATGCCGCCGACTACATGGTGCGCAAGATGGAGGTCAAAGAGCGTTTTTTTCGGGCGGTGCTGCCCATGGGGGTTGCCGTCGGGGTTGTCGGTGTTTTGTTGCTGCTGGAGCCTGATATGGGTGCCTTTATGGTGATTGCCGTGATCGCCATGAGTATTTTGTTTTTGGGTGGTGTCAATGCCCGCATGTTTTTCTTGATTGCCACGGTGCTGGTCTCGGCCTTTGCGCTGATGATCGCCTCAAGCGAGTGGCGGCGTGAACGCATTTTTGCCTACCTCGACCCCTGGAGTGACGAGAACGCGCTGGCCAAAGGCTATCAACTGACCCATTCGTTAATTGCTGTCGGGCGCGGCGAAATTTTTGGCGTTGGGTTGGGCGGCAGTGTTGAAAAATTGCACTGGCTGCCCGAAGCACACACCGACTTTTTGCTGGCCGTGATTGGCGAAGAGTTTGGACTGGTGGGCGTGGTCTGCATCATTGGCCTGTTCTTTTGGTTGACCCGGCGCCTGATGCAAATCGGGCGTCAGGCTATTGCGCTGGACCGGGTTTTTGCCGGACTGGTGGCGCAAGGCGTAGGCATCTGGATGGGGTTTCAGGCCTTCATCAATATCGGCGTCAATCTGGGCGCTTTGCCAACCAAAGGACTGACTTTGCCGCTCATGAGCTATGGCGGCTCGGCGATTCTGGTCAACCTGGTGGCGCTGGCCGTGGTGTTGCGCATTGATTATGAAAACAGATTATTGATGCAGGGAGGACGCATATGAGTCCAGCAGCGAGTTCATCAGCACCGCAACGTCAACGCTGTGCGCTTGTCATGGCCGGGGGCACGGGCGGGCATATTTTTCCGGGGCTGGCGGTGGCGCAAGCGCTGCGTGAGCGCGGCTGGCGCGTGCATTGGCTGGGTGGCGAGTCGCCGAGTATGGAAAGCCGCCTGGTGCCGGCGCAAGATTTCCCGTTTGAGACGATTGATTTTTCAGGCGTGCGGGGCAAAGGCCGCGCCGCGTTGTTGAGGTTGCCCTGGCGCTTGTTGCGCGCGTGCTGGCAAAGCATTCAGGTGTTGCGTCGCGTCAAGCCTGATGTGGTGGTCGGGCTGGGCGGCTACATCACGTTCCCGGCGGGGCTGATGAGCGTGCTGATGGGTAAACCGCTGATCTTGCATGAACAGAATTCAGTAGCGGGTATGGCTAATCAAGTGCTTGCAAAGATAGCCACGCGCGTTTTCACGGCTTTTCCCGATGTGATTAAAAAAGGCCGCTGGGTGGGCAACCCTTTGCGCAGCGCGTTCATGGGCGTGCCCGATCCGGCAATACGTTTTGCCGAGCGCAGCGGGCCGTTGCAGTTACTGGTGGTGGGCGGCAGTCTGGGTGCGCGCGCCTTGAACGACATCGTGCCGCTGGCGCTGGCGCTGATTCCTGTCGCGGTGCGTCCGGGGGTCATTCACCAAAGCGGCGCCAAACAGATTGAGGCGCTGCAAGCCAACTACGCCGCCGTTGGCGTACAAGCCCAACTCACCCCCTTTATTGACGACACCGCGCAAGCCTTTGCCGAGGCCGATTGGGTCATTTGCCGCGCAGGCGCCAGCACCGTGACCGAACTCGCGGCGGTGGGCACTGCGGCTTTGTTTGTGCCGTTCCCGTTTGCGGTTGACGACCATCAGACCGTTAATGCCCGCTTTTTGGTGAACCAAGGCGCTGGCTGGTTGGTGCCGCAGTCCGAGTTGACACCACAAGGACTGGCCGACCTGCTCCAAAACACACCACGTTCCGCGCTTTTGGCGTGTGCGTTACAAGCTAAAAAACTAGAAAAAATTGAGGCCGCTACCCAAATCGTGGCCGCCTGTGAAGAATTAACCTCATGAAACACGCTATTCGTCATATCCATTTTGTAGGCCTCGGTGGCGTCGGCATGTCCGGCATTGCTGAAATTTTGTTTAACTTGGGCTATGTCATTTCAGGCTCTGATTTAGCGGACAGTGCCACGCTGAAGCGTCTTGCCAGTCTGGGCATCCAGACCTACGTGGGCCATCTCGCCACTAACGTGGATGGCGCTGATGCGGTCGTGACCTCAACCGCCGTGCAAGCCGACAACCCTGAAGTGCTCGCCGCCCGCGACAAGCGCATTCCTGTGGTGCCCAGAGCGCTGATGCTGGCCGAGTTGATGCGCCTCAAACAAGGCATTGCCATTGCGGGCACACACGGCAAAACCACCACTACCAGCCTGGTCGCCAGCGTGTTGGCCGAGGCCGGGCTGGACCCCACGTTTGTGATTGGTGGGCGCCTGAACAGCGCGGGCGCCAATGCCCGGCTTGGCAAGGGCGATTACATCGTGGTGGAGGCCGATGAGTCGGATGCCTCGTTTTTGAACCTGATGCCGGTCATGGCCGTCGTGACCAACATCGACGCCGACCACATGGAAACCTACGGGCATGATTTTGGTCGCCTTAAACAGGCCTTTGTCGATTTTTTGCACCGGATGCCTTTTTACGGTAACGCCATTTTGTGTACCGACGACCCTGCCGTGCGCGACATCGTGCCGCAAGTGACTTGCCCCATCACCAGTTACGGCTTTGAAGAAGGGGCTGAAGTGCGGGCCGTCAATGTTCGTGCCGCCGGTGGACAAATGCATTTCACGGTACAGCGTCGCAACGGCGTGGTGCTGCCTGATCTGGATGTGGTGCTCAACCTGCCGGGCCGACACAACGTGCTCAACGCGCTGTCGGCCATTGCCATCGCGGTTGAACTGAACCTGCCCGATGAGGCGGTACAAAAAGCGTTGGCTGAGTTCAAGGGCGTGGGCCGTCGCTTTCAGCGTTATGGCGATCTTCCCGCGCGTGATGGTGGCGTCTTTACGCTGGTCGATGACTATGGTCACCATCCGGTTGAAATGGCGGCCACGCTGGCTGCCGCCCGGGGTGCTTTTCCGGATCAGCGTTTGGTGTTGGCCTTTCAGCCGCATCGCTTTACGCGCACACGCGACTGTTTTGAAGACTTTGTCAAAGTGATTGCAGCGGCCGATGCTGTGTTGCTAGCCGAGGTCTATGCCGCTGGCGAGGCGCCAATTGTTGCCGCTGATGGTCGCAGTTTGGCACGCGCCCTGCGTGTGGCCGGTCGCATTGAGCCTGTTTTTGTGGATGATATAGCCGATATGGCGCAGGTCATTGTGGACAATGCACAGGGTGGCGACGTGGTGTTGTGCATGGGTGCGGGTTCAATTGGCGCCGTGTCGGGCCAAGTGGTTGATATGCTGCAAAATTCAGAGCATTTAACGCAGGAAATACTGGATCTATGAGTTCCTTAAATTTAAATCTAGGCAAAGTGGCGGTGCTCATGGGCGGCGCCTCCGCCGAGCGCGAAGTCTCCCTGATGTCCGGGCAGGGTGTGTTGCAGGCCTTGCGCTCGCAAGGGGTCGATGCGCAGGCGTTCGACCCGGCTGAACGCGATCTGGTGGACCTTAAGCGCGAAGGGTTTGCCCGTTGCTTTGTCGCCTTGCATGGCCGCTTTGGCGAAGACGGCACGGTGCAGGGCGCGCTGGAGTTGCTGCACATACCCTACACCGGTTCGGGCGTCATGGCCTCCAGCATTGCGATTGACAAAGTCATGACCAAGCGCATTTGGCGCGCCAAAGGATTGCCAACACCCGCTTGGCAAGAGGTGGACAGTGCTGCCGCCACAGAGCAGGCCTTTGCCGAATTGGGTAGCCCGATGATTGTGAAGCCGGGTCGTGAAGGCTCCACGATTGGCCTGACCAAAGTCACCACGTTGGCGCAATGCGCCGAGGCTTACCAGCAAGCTGCCCAACACGACACGGAAGTCTTGTGTGAACAATTCATCAGCGGCGATGAGGTCACCATTGCGGTGCTAGGCACAGGGGCTGCGGCCCGCGCGCTGCCCGTGATTCGCATCGTCGCCCCCGATGGCAATTACGACTACCAGAACAAGTATTTCACCAACACCACGCAGTATCTGGTGCCTTGCGGTTTGCCCGAAGGCGAAGAGGCACACATTCAATCGCTGGTGTTGCAAGCCTACAAAAGCCTGGGTTGCCGGGGCTGGGCGCGGGCCGATGTGATGATTGATGCCCGCACGCGCCAGCCTTATTTACTGGAGATCAACACCTCGCCCGGCATGACGAGTCATTCGCTGGTGCCCATGTCGGCCAAAGCCGCCGGTATTGATTACCCGGCCCTGTGTGTTGAGGTGTTGCGCCATGCGACCCTGGACTATGCGGTGACGCCATGACAAGAGATATGCCTGTGCCCATTGATGTGACGCTCATGAACCGAACCGCCTCCGCGCTGTTCATCGTGTTTGTCGCGCTGGTGGTGGGCGCCGTGCTGGGGTGGGCCTGGCGCCATCCCTTGTTTGCCATCAGCCACATTGCCGTGACAGGGGAGATCACGCATAGCACCGCCATGACTTTGCGCACGCATGTGGTGCCGCAACTCAGTGGCACTTTTTTCACGATGGATCTCGCGCGCACCCGACTCGCTTTTGAAGCGGCACCCTGGGTGCGTCAGGCGGTGGTGCATCGGGCGTTTCCCAATCAGCTCAATGTGCAGTTGCAAGAGCACCAAGCCGCCGCTTATTGGGGGGCGGAGAGTGAGTCCAAACTGGTGAACAACTTTGGGGAAGTCTTTGAAGCGAACGTGGGCGAGGTCGAACAAGAGGCGTTGCCTCGTTTGAGCGGCCCCGAAGGTCAGGCCGCCCAAGTGCTGACCATGTACCAGACGCTGCAGTCACAATTCAAGCCTGCGGCTTTGGCGCTTGATCAGTTTGAGTTAAACGGGCATGGCGGCTGGCGCGCGCGCCTTAACACCGATGCCCTCATTGAATTTGGGGGCGGCTCCCCTGCCGAGGTGCTGGCACGAACCCAGCAATTCCTTCAAACCCTGACACAAGTGACGGCTCGCTATGGTCGAACGCCACAAGCACTGGAAACAGCAGATTTGAGACATCAAGACGGTTATGCCATTCGCCTGCGGGGCGTGACCACGCTGGTGTTGGATAGCTCAAAAAAATAATGGCAAGAGCGCTAACAAGAAGTAATAGGTAAACATATGGCGAAAGAATACAAAGATCTTGTCGTAGGGCTGGATATTGGCACTTCTAAAGTGATGGTCGTGGTCGCTGAAGTGCTGCCCAATGGCGAACTCAAGCTGGCAGGGTTAGGGATTGCGCCCAGCAACGGCCTTAAACGGGGCGTGGTGGTCAACATCGACGCCACGGTTCAAAGTATTCAGCAGGCCTTAAAAGAAGCCGAGTTGATGGCCGACTGCAAGATTACCCGTGTTTACACCGGTATCACCGGCAGTCATATTCGGGGCATTAATTCGCATGGCATGGTCGCCATTCGTGACCGTGAAGTCACCGCCGCTGATGTGGCGCGGGTCGTGGAAACCGCCAAGGCTATCAACATCTCAACCGATCAACGCCTTTTGTTGGTAGAGCCGCAAGAATTCATCATCGACGGCCAAGACGTGAAAGAGCCGATTGGCATGAGCGGCATTCGTCTGGAGGCCAAAGTTCACATCGTGACCGGCGCACAAAGTGCCGCTGAGAACATCATTAAATGTGTGCGTCGTTGCGGTCTGGATGTCGAGCAACTCATGCTCAATCCGCTGGCCAGCAGCCTGTCGGTGCTGACTGAAGATGAACGCGAGCTGGGCGTGGCGCTGATTGACATTGGTGCAGGCACCACCGATGTGGCGATTTTTACCAACGGGGCGATTCGTCACACCGCGATTATTCCGATTGCGGGTGACCTGATCACCAGCGACATTGCCATGGCGCTGCGCACACCCACCAAGGATGCCGAAGACATCAAGGTCGAAAGTGGCTACGCCAAGCAGCTGTTGGCCGACCCCGACGCCCAAGTCGAGGTGCCAGGTTTGGGTGACCGTGGTCCGCGTATGTTGAGTCGGCAAGCGCTTGCCGGGGTCATTGAGCCGCGTGTGGAAGAGATTTTTTCGCTGGTGCACCAAGTCATGCGAGAGTCCGGTTTTGAAGAAATGCTCTCTAGTGGCATCGTGTTGACGGGCGGGAGTTGTATCATGCCTGGCATGGTGGAGTTGGGTGAAGATATTTTCTTGAAGCCTGTGCGTCGCGGTATTCCCAAATACTCAAGAGCGCTGTCTGACATGGTGGCGCAGCCCCGGGCAGCAACTGTAATGGGCCTGTTGGAAGAAGCCCGCATGGCGCGTCTGCGTGGCTTCAAGGTGGCACAAAAGAATGGCTCCATGAAGACAGCATTCGGGCAGGTCAAAGACTGGTTTGTAGGGAATTTCTAGCTATGAAAATAAACTGCTTTCGTGTGTGAGAGCCTGCCCAAAGGACGACTGCCATGGTGTCTTGCATAACCCTGACGCAATTAATGATAAAAAACAAGTCAGCGCCTACAAGAACTATTAAATAATTGAAACTTCCGGAGAATAAAAATGCCCATAGAAATGATTGAAGAAGTCCCCTTTAACTTAGGCACTCAAATTAAAGTAATTGGTGTCGGCGGCGGCGGCGGCAATGCCGTCGGTCACATGATTGAGAGTGAGGTGCAAGGCGTCGAATTTATCTGCGCCAACACCGACGCTCAAGCTTTGAGCCGAAGCCGTGCCCACAAAACTATTCAACTCGGCACCAGTGGTCTGGGCGCGGGTAGCAAGCCAGACAAAGGCCGCGAGGCAGCTGAACTGGCGGTGGATGACATTCGGGTCGCCATTGATGGTGCGCACATGTTGTTCATTACTGCAGGCATGGGCGGCGGCACTGGCACCGGTGCGGCGCCTGTGATTGCCCGCGTTGCGCGTGAAATGGGTATTTTGACGGTAGGGGTCGTCACCAAACCGTTTGAGTTTGAAGGCGGGCGCCGCATGACCAATGCCGACTGCGGTTTAGCCGAGCTGGAGTCCAACGTTGATTCACTGATTGTGGTACTCAATGAGAAGCTGCTTGAAGTGTTGGGTGACGATGTCACGCAAGACCAAGCCTTTGCCCATGCCAATGACGTGCTTAAAAATGCTGTGGGCGGCATTGCTGAAATTATCAATGTGCCCGGCCACGTCAATGTTGACTTTGAAGACGTGCGCACCGTGATGGGCGAGCCAGGCAAAGCCATGATGGGCACAGCAGTGGCCGCCGGCCCTGACCGCGCCCGCATTGCTGCAGAACAAGCCGTGGCCTGCCCGCTGCTTGAAGGCATCGACCTGTCAGGTGCCAAGGGCGTGCTGGTGCTGATCACGGCGGCCAAAGGCTCACTCAAATTGAGCGAATCCAAGCTGGCGATGAACACCATCCGTGCCTACGCTTCCCCTGATGCGCATGTGATTTACGGCACCGCTTACGACGACTCGCTGGGTGATGAAATTCGCGTCACTGTGGTGGCGACTGGTTTGAGCCGTCAAGGTGTTGTGCGTGCCAAGCCGCAGTTGCAAGTGTTGCTGCGCACTGGCACAGACAATACGCCCTTTCAGGTGTCGGGCTTCAGTGCGTCCTCTGGCAATAGCAGCCCATCAGGCGTGTCCTCTGGCATCAGTTCAGTAGGCGGTACGGGTGGACGCTCGCAGCCTGATTACAACGCCATGGCAACGCCTAGCGTCTGGCGCAAGCCCCAGGATCGGACTCACGCGGCGGCCAAGGTTGATGCACTGGCATCAGGCGGCATGGATGATTTTGAAATCCCCGCCTTCCTTAGAAAGCAGGCTGACTAAGCCTGTGTTACAGCAACGAACGCTTAAAACCCTGACCCACGCCATTGGCGTTGGGCTGCACAGCGGCCAGCGTGTCGAAATCACGCTGCGCCCGGCGCCGCCCGACACCGGCATTATTTTCAGGCGGATTGATCTGCCGCAACCGGTGGAGATTGTGGTGTCAGCTTATGCCGTGAGCGATACCCGACTAGCCTCAACTTTGTCCAACGGCGACGTGCGGGTGCTGACGGTGGAGCACTTGATGTCTGCCTGCGCGGGCTTGGGCGTTGACAACCTCTACGTGGACTTGACGGCACAAGAAATTCCGATTCTGGACGGCTCGGCGGCCTCCTTTGTGTTTTTGCTGCAAAGCGCGGGTATTGCGTTGCAAAACGCCCCCCGACAGTTCATCCAGCTGACCAAAACGGTGGAGGTGCGTGAAGGGCAGGGTATCGCTGAGAAGTGGGCACGGCTATCGCCCTATCACGGCTACAAACTCAGTTTTGAGATCAATTTTGACCATCCGGCGGTGGATGCTACGGGACAGCGTGTGGTGTTTGACATGAGCACTGGCTCGTATTCCAAAGACATTGCCCGTGCCCGCACCTTTGGCTTCACCAAAGACGTGGAGATGATGCGCGCCAACGGTCTGGCCTTGGGCGGCGGACTGGACAACGCCATCGTGATGGATGATTACAAAATTTTGAACGTGGAGGGTTTGCGTTACGGCGACGAGTTTGTCAAGCACAAAATTCTTGATGCTATGGGCGACCTCTACCTGATTGGCAAACCTTTTCTGGCCAGCTACAGCGCGCATCGGTCGGGCCATGCTTTGAATAATTTACTGCTGCGCGAGTTGCTTGTGCGTACCGACGCTTGGAATGTGGTGACTTTTGAGGATGAAAATCTTGCCCCCAAGGGTTTTGCACAACTGGCACGGGCTTGGTAAACCAAGCCGAATCTGATCCATGATTTTTTTCCGCTGGCTTATTTTGTTGCTGTTGTTGAGCGCTATCGGCGCTTTTGTTCTTTTTATGATCACGGGCCAGCCGCGCTTTAAACGCTACGGCCTGCTCACGCTCAAGTGGGTGTTGCTCAGTGCCTTTGGATTTTTTGCGGTGCTGATAGTCCAGCAGTGGGCTTAGCGCGCAGCAGACTGATCCGACTGCGTGTTCCCTGATTCAAGACCGAGGCCGTAGTCAGCGGGGGAAGACTTCATTGGCCTGACTTGCTTTCTACGCCTTGGTTCTGAGTCAAGGCTTCTTTTTTCCTGTCATAATTACAAACACTTGCTGACTATCACCCTGAGTCAGTTCGAGTTTCCGGTTTAGTACCTTGAGGTTAAGGCTACCGTCCCGCCTCTCCCCCAAACCTCCCCCCGTATTTCGTTCAACACCCTTCTGGGCCATTCCATGCATTTAAACGAACTCAAGGCACTGCACGTGTCGGAAGTCCTCAAGCAAGCTGAAGAGCTTGAGATTGAAAACACTGGCCGTATGCGCAAGCAAGAGCTGATGTTTGCCATCATCAAAAAACGAGCCCGTACCGGCGAGCAAATCATTGCCGACGGCGTGCTGGAAATCTTGCCCGATGGGTTTGGCTTTTTGCGCAGCCCCGACACCAGTTACACCGCCAGCACCGACGACATCTACATCAGCCCCAGCCAGGTACGCCGATTTAATCTGCATACCGGTGACATGATTGAAGGCGAAGTACGCACCCCCAAAGATGGCGAGCGTTACTTTGCCCTGAACAAGCTCGACAAGGTGAATGGCGGTGGGCCGGAAGACAACAAACATAAGGTCATGTTTGAGAATCTGACGCCGCTGTTCCCCAACGAGCAGATGCGGCTTGAACGCGACAACACCAAGACTGAAGAAAACATCACCGCGCGCGTCATCGACATCATCGCCCCGATTGGTAAAGGCCAACGCGCTTTGCTGGTGGCCCCGCCCAAGAGCGGCAAGACCGTGATGATGCAGCACATTGCCCACGCTATTTCAGCCAACTATCCCGACAGCCACATGATGGTGCTGCTCATTGATGAGCGTCCTGAAGAAGTGACGGAAATGCAGCGCACCGTGAAGGGCGAAGTGATTGCGTCTACCTTTGACGAACCCGCCGCCCGCCACGTCCACGTCGCCGAGATGGTGATCGAGCGTGCCAAGCGTCTGGTTGAGTTGAAAAAAGACGTGGTCATCTTGCTGGATTCCATCACCCGTCTGGCACGTGCTTACAACAATGTGGTGCCCTCAAGCGGCAAAGTGTTAACCGGCGGGGTTGACTCCAACGCCCTGCAACGGCCCAAGCGCTTTTTGGGCGCGGCCCGTAACGTCGAAGAAGGCGGTTCGCTGACCATCATTGCCACCGCGCTGATTGATACCGGC
Source organism: uncultured beta proteobacterium (assembly GCA_903823025.1). Classification (GTDB taxonomy): domain Bacteria; phylum Pseudomonadota; class Gammaproteobacteria; order Burkholderiales; family Burkholderiaceae_C; genus Rhodoferax. The sequence goes on along the minus strand of CAIJRK010000087.1, from coordinate 39,316 downwards.
AGTCGCATGGACGAGGTGATTTTTGAAGAGTTCAAAGGCACCGGTAACTCTGAAATTCATCTGGATCGTCGCTTGTACGAAAAGCGCGTGTTCCCGTCCATCCAGCTCAACCGCAGCGGCACGCGTCGCGAAGAGTTGTTGTTGGCACCTGAAATTCTGCAAAAAACCCGCATTTTGCGCCAGTTTTTATACAACATGGACGAGATCGAATCCATGGAAATGGTACTCAAGCAAATGCGCGCAACCAAGACCAATAGCGAGTTTTTTGACATGATGCGCCGGGGTGGCTAAGTTATAATCTGCCGCTTTACGCGACAAGTACGCCGGGCTTTGAATTGCGCAATGGTTTGCACAAGGGCTCGTCGCGGCTAGTGCAACTGATGGAGAAGATATGAAAGCAGGCATTCACCCCAATTACCGCGAAATCTGTTTCGTGGATGTATCCAACAATTTCAAATTTGTGACGCGCTCATGCGCAAGCACAAAAGAGATGATCAAGATGGAAGATGGCCGCGAGTTGCCACTGTACAAACTGGAAACTTCCAGCGAGTCACATCCTTTCTACACGGGTACACAAAAATCTGTGGACAACATGGGTGGTCGTGTTGAGCGTTTCCGCAACCGTTTTGGCAAGACCAAAACAGCTGCAACACCAGCCGCAGAAGTTCCAGAAGTTGCTGCTGAATAAATAAGCAACCGCTTCATACAAAAGGCAGCCCGGGTTTCCGCGCTGCCTTTTTCTTTGATTTAAAAATCACTTTTTACTTTTGTCAGCATCGCCGCGCGTGAATCAAACAACTCCTGCTATCGTGGCCCAAAGTGCCGTGCACCGTTTGCCACGCTGGGTTCTGCTCTTGCTTTGTACCACCTATGTGCTGGCAGGCTTTATTGGCCGTGGCCCCTGGAAAAATGCCGACATCACGTCGTTTGGCTACATGGCTGAATTAGCGCGCGGTGACACCAGCTGGTTCACACCGCAATTGTTGGGGCTTGTGCCTGCGGTTGACGCCCTACTCCCTTATTGGCTGGGCGCTTGGGCCATACAACTTGCCCCTTGGCTCACCCCCGACCTGGCTGCCCGTATTCCTTTTATAGGACTGCTAATCCTGACGTTGTTTGCCACTTGGTATGGCACTTATTACCTGGCACGCAGCCCCGAGGCACAGCCTGTAGCGTTTGCCTTCGGCGGAGAGGCGCATCCGTCTGACTATGCGCGTGCCTTGGCTGATGGTGGCTTGCTAGCCTTTATGGCCTGTCTGGGTCTGGCTCAGTTATCGCACGAAACCACGCCTGCGCTAGCCCAACTCTGCTTCACGGCTTTGTCTTTTTATGCATTTGCCGCTTTGCCTTACCGCACCCTCACGCCAGCCATCAGTAGCATGATTGGCTTGACTGGACTCGCCTTGTCTGGCGCGCCAACCATGGCCGCGCTACTTGGCGTTGGCGGGGCTGTTATTCATCTGCTGGATCGCTCCCCGGTGTCTGGTCAACCTACGCATATGCGCGGGTGGGTTGTTGGCATCGCGCTGCTGACCCTGCTGGTGGCCTTACTGTCGGTTGGGCTGGGTTTGTGGCGTTGGCGCATTACCTTGCCGGCGTCAGGGAGTGACTGGCACAGTTTGGGGCGCTTGCTTTTGTGGTTTACCTGGCCGGCCTGGCCGCTGGCACTCTGGACACTGTGGCGCTGGCGGCGTCAGTTAATTCGGGGCAGCACACCGAGTCGGCATCTGGCGTTGCCCTTGTTGTTTGCAGGTGTTGCGATAGGGGCCACCTTAACCACCGGGTCAGCTGATCGCTCTTTGTTATTGGCGCTGCCCGCGCTGGCTGCACTCTCCGCCTTTGCGCTGCCGACCTTGGGCCGCAGTGTGGCCGCCTTGGTTGACTGGTTTACCTTGTTATTTTTCTCGGGGGGCGCCTTGATTGTCTGGGTCATCTGGATTGCCATGCAAACCGGCATCCCGGCGCAACCTGCGGCCAACGTTGCACGATTAGCGCCAGGGTTTGAACACAGCTTCTCTTTCCTGCCTTTTTTAATCGCCGTGGCCGCGACCCTGGCTTGGGCCTGGCTGGTGAAATGGCGGGTTGGCCGACACCGCACCGCTATCTGGAAAAGCCTGGTTTTGCCAGCGGGCGGGGCAACGCTATGCTGGCTGCTGCTGATGACTTTGTGGCTGCCGCTGCTTGATTTCGCCCGAAGCTACGCCCCTCTCGTGCACCGCACAATGATCATCATGCAGCATCAACCTCGCTGCGTCGAGACATATGGTTTGAGCCGCGCCCAAATTGCGGCCTTTCAATTTCATGGCGATTTAGTACTCACGCCCCTGCGCGCACAAGACCATTGCCCTTGGCTGATCGCGGACAAAGATGCCATAAGCCCAGCAACAAACTCGGTTGATCTTGCAAAATGGACTTTTCACAGCTCAATGCGTCACCCGTCTGATCGAAACGAAACTTTATTAATTTACAAACGTAAAAATAAAACAGGTTCGTAAAACATACGCAGATCAGGTTCACGTACTCCTATTTCCACATGAAAAAACTTCTTGTTCGACCCACACATTCAACTGATATTGATGCTTTGCTCAAACTACAAGCGGATGTTTATCCGTCCATTGAGCCTTGGAAGCGCGACCAACTGGCCCATCAGCTAGAGGTTTTCCCGGAGGGACAACTCGTCGCCGTCCTTGGTGATCGTCTGGTGGGCTGCGCTAGTTCACTGGTTATTTTGTGGGATGAATGGGCTGAAGAGCACAGCTGGAAAGAAATTACGGCAGCTGGTACGTTCAACACCCACAACCCGGCAGGTTTTACTTTGTATGGTGCCGAGGTTTTTGTAGATCCTCGCCTGCGAGGCAAACGACTGGGCCATGCCTTGTACGAAGGGCGGCGCAAGCTTTGCAAGCAACTTAACCTGCGTCGCATCATCGCCTGTGGCCGATTGCCGGGTTATCACACCTTGTCGCATGAAATGTCTGTGGAGTTTTATGCAAAAAAAGTATTGTGGGGCGACCTGACTGATCCGGTTCTCAGCTTTCAGTTGCGCGAGAACTTTCGCTACTGCGGAATAATGAACGACTACTTGCCCGAGGACAAAGAGTCCTGTGGTCAAGCCTCCCTGATTGTCTGGATTAACCCCGACTACGACCCCGAAAAAAGAACAATCCTGCAACATTCAACGCTTGAACGCATCAAATCAACCACATAACCATGACCAACCTCGCGCAAGAACCCGCACACAAACCCAAACAAACCACGGTACGCATTGCCGCCGTGCAGTACCTTCTGCGCTCGATTGATGACTGGGATGGTTTTGAAAATCAGGTTCGGTTCGTCATGAAGGCGGCGGGAGATTACAAGCCGCAGTTTGTGATGTTTCCGGAAATTTTCACCACCCAATTGCTGTCGTTCATGGATACCAGCGACTTGGGGCAAGCCGTGCGCAAAATGCACGACTACACCAGCCGCTACATCGCCTTATTTCAGGAACTCGCCGCGCACTGGAACGTCCATATCATCGGCGGCAGTCATCCCACGATTACCGATGGAAAATTGCTCAACACCGCCTATCTTTTCACACCCGAGGGCAAGGTGTTTACCCAAGACAAAATTCACCTCACCCGCTGGGAAAAAGAGAAGTGGAAGGGTGATCCAGGTCATAACTTAAGAGTGTTTGACACGCCGTATGGCCGTATCAGTATCCTGATTTGCTACGACATTGAGTTTCCCGAACTCTCGCGCATGGTTTGCGAACAGGGTGCTGACATTATTTTTGTCCCGTCGTGTACCGACGATAAACAAGGATTTTGGCGGGTTCGCTACTGTTGTCATGCGCGTGCTATTGAGAATCAAGTCTATGTGGCGGTAACCGGAACAGTGGGCAACTTGGCCGTCGAAGGCTTGGGACTTCATTTTGGACAAGCTGCCATCATTACCCCCTCTGACTTTCCGTTTGCACGGGATGGCATTGCTGCTGAAGGGGTTGCCAATATGGAGCAAATCGTCATCGCCGATGTCGATTTAAGCAAGCTTGTGAGCAACCGCGTCAATGGCACGACGATTCCCTTGTATGACAAACGAATTGATATCTATAACAATTTAGTTGAAATTGTGCCTACCCATTAAGCGATAAAAGATGGCCTTCATGCGCTGCCCCCGGTATGGGGTGCAGCCGACTGGTCGGGAAAATTATTGAAAAGACAGAGCCTTTGCCTAGCGTACTTTCAATTTTTAACTCGGCACCGTGGCGTTGTGCCACATGCTTGACAATCGCCAAACCGAGTCCCGTGCCGCCCGTGTCGCGCGAACGGCTGGGGTCAACCCGGTAAAAACGTTCGGTTAACCGGGGCAAATGTTCAGGGGCAATACCAAGCCCTGTATCGGACACTGAAAACTTGGCACGCCCGTCCGGCATTAAAAGCGTCCGAACAGAAATGTGGCCGCCTGGCGGGGTGTAGCGGATGGCATTGGCGACTAGATTGCTCATGGCACTGAGTAACTCATGCCGGATACCCGCGATTTCTACGGTCAGCAGCGACTCAAATTCGAGGGTGTGCAACTGATCCGGGCTCGTACTGAGTGCAGCTGATAAAGCCCGTCCCTCTTGTTCAATTTCGCACATAAGCGTGGGGACGCACACCCAGTTTGCATCACCCGGCGGCGGACTTCCCTCCAGGCGTGACAACGTGAGCAAGTCACTCACCAGCGTCTGAATGCGCTCTGCCTGCAAAGCCATCAAAGCCAGATAGCGCTGACGATCCTGCTCATCCAAAGGCAAGGTTTGTAAGGTCTCCACAAACCCGGCCAAGACCGTCAGAGGGGTACGAATTTCGTGCGATACATTGGCGATAAAGTCACGACGCATGGCCTCTGCCTGCTCCATGGCAGTGACATCGCGCGTGAGCAACATCTGTTTTCCTTCGCCATAAGGATGCAGATGAACTGATAATTTGACCGGTCTGGCGGGCGTGTTTTCACGCCCCCGCATGATGAGTTCACGCCGATAGTCGTGACTTGAAAAATAGCTTGCAAACCCAGGGTCACGAACCAGGTTACCGATTTGCTGGCGCATGTCGCGCTGGGCATCAAAACCAAAATGCGTCGCTGCCATTTGGTTGAACCATTCAATCTGCCCTTGAGAATCCAACAGAACTACCCCGTTAGGGGATGCCTGAAACGCCGCCAAAAAGTCTTTTAACTGTTGTTGGCTGTCTCGCGTCATTTGTTCCCGGCTGCGAACCAGGCGCTTGACGCGAGCCGAGGCCTCACCCCACAGGCCATTGCACACGCATACTGTCGAGGTTTCGCCGATGCGCAGCCAGCGCAAAAATTGTTTAGCACGGTAGAGATCAAGTAAAAACCAACTTATCCCGCCTAGCCCCATGCCGACCAAAGCGCCAATGCCAGCAGGAACGGGCAAGGCCAAGTACCAGCCTATCAAGCCACCAGCGAACTGGCAGACGACAAACAAAAAAAACCGCCAGAACATGCTCAAATGACAACGCCAGATAAAGCGTTGATTCGTCTCATCAAATCAAACACGGGGCGATGGCACTGAGGCTAACGCTGACTGAGCCGTCAAGCGATAACCAGCACCTCGCACGGTTTCGATCATTTGTCCGGCAATCAAACCCAAGGCCTCTCGAAGTCGCTTCACATGAACATCGACCGTGCGCTCTTCAATGAACACATGGTCGCCCCACACTTTGTCGAGCAGTTGCGAGCGGCTATGAACCCGCTCTGCATGACTCATAAAGTAATGCAGCAGTTTGAACTCGGTAGGGCCGAGTTTGAGCATCTGTTCATTGAACGAAACACGGTAAGTGGAGGCATCCAGAGACAAGGCGCCAATCGACACCACGCCGCTGACCTGCTCCGGTGCACGTCGTCTGAGCACCGCACGAATTCGGGCCAATAGCTCTTTGGTCGAAAACGGTTTGGCAATGTAATCGTCAGCCCCGGCATCCAAACCTGCAACCCGGTCTGACTCATCACCCCGGGCTGTCAGCATGATGATGGGCACATCTTTTGTGCGAGGGTTGGCGCGCCAGCGTTTGGCCAGTAACAAGCCACTTTCACCCGGCAGCATCCAGTCCAGCAAAATGACATCCGGCAACACCGCATCCAGCTCGCGCTGGGCTGTGGCGCTGTCCATCGCCCAAGTCGGGCGAAACCCGCTGTGACGCAGATTGACAGCAATCAACTCCGCAATGGCCGATTCATCTTCAACGATCAGGACGCCGGGTTGATGCCTCATTTCACCGCAGATTCAATCTGTTCCATGGTGGTGTGACGAACATCAGCGCCTTTGACGACATAAATAATGAGTTCGGCAATGTTTTTGGCATGGTCACCAATGCGCTCAATGGCTTTGGCCAAAAAGAGCAAATCCAGGCTCGGTGAAATCATGCGTGGGTCTTCCATCATGTAGGTCACCAGCTTGCGAACAAAACCATCGAACTCTTTGTCAATCAAATCGTCTTCTTTCAAAATGGCAACCGCCGCCGCCGTATCCAGACGCGCAAAGGCATCCAGCGCTTTGCGCAGCAGCCCGGAGGCCAAGTCAGAGGCGACACGCAACTCCAGCGAAGGCAATGAACGTGGCGCGCCACTGTTGATGATGGAGCGCACCATGCGTGCAATTTTTTCGGCTTCATCACCGACACGTTCCAGATTGGCCGTTGCTTTTGAAATTGCAATTAACAATCGCAAATCAACCGCCGTGGGCTGGCGGCGCGCAATGATGCTGGACAACTCGCGGTCAATGTCAATCTCCATTGCATTGACGCGGGACTCAGTCGCGGTGACCTCGTTTGCCACATCAACACTGAACTGGGACAGCGCATAAATCGCCTGACGGATCTGCGACTCAACCAGCCCGCCAAGTTCCATAACGCGGGTAGAGACCGCACTGAGTTCAGTGTCGAACTGGGTAGAGAGATGTTTTTCGGGCATGTTGTTTCCTTAACCTTAACCTTAACCAAATCGGCCGGTGATGTAATCTTCAGTTTCTTTACGGGTGGGCTTGAAGAACATCTGTTCAGTCGAACCAAACTCCATCAAGTCTCCCAAGTACATATAGGCAGTGTAATCACTGCAACGGGCGGCCTGCTGCATGTTGTGTGTCACGATCACGACGGTGTAGTCACTTTTGAGTTCCACAATCAACTCTTCGACTTTGGCGGTTGAAATCGGGTCAAGTGCTGAACATGGTTCATCCAAAAGCAGCACTTCTGGCTTGATAGCGATACCACGCGCAATGCAAAGACGCTGCTGCTGTCCGCCCGAGAGGCTGGAGCCACTTTGGTTAAGCTTGTCTTTAACCTCGCCCCACAGGGCTGCTTTGCGTAAAGCCCACTCCACGCGCTCTTCCATATCGGACGTATTGAGCGACTCAAACAGTTTCACACCAAAGGCAATGTTGTCAAAAATTGACATCGGAAAAGGCGTAGGTTTCTGAAAAACCATGCCCACTTTGGCTCGCAACAGAGCGACGTCTTTCTTACTGGTCAACAGATTTTCACCATCAAGCAGAATTTCACCCTCAGCGCGCTGCTCGGGATACAACTCAAACATACGATTAAAAACACGCAACAGCGTTGACTTGCCACAGCCTGATGGACCGATAAAAGCGGTCACTTTATTTTCTGGAATTTCCAGATTGATATTTTTAAGTGCGTGAAACTTACCGTAATAAAAATTAAGATTTTTGACGGAGATTTTTGATTTCTCCAAGGTGGCGGTAACAACAGCATTCATGTTTAATCTTTTCTCTTGTCTTTAGTTGTGGTTCGCTCAGATTTTGCTGCGGGTTAAAACCCGAGCCAAAATATTGAGAGCCAAAACACCTATCGTGATAAGGAACACGCCGGCCCAAGCCAACTTTTGCCAATTTTCATAAGGACTCATGGCGAATTTGAAAATTGTGACTGGCAAACTTGCCATCGGTTCGCCCAGGCTAGAGGTCCAAAACTGGTTGTTCAAGGCCGTAAATAACAGCGGCGCTGTTTCACCAGCAATGCGGGCTACGGCCAACAAAATACCAGTCACCACACCGGCACGAGCCGCCCGCAAGGTGATGCTTAAAATAACCTTCCACTTGGGTGCGCCTAATGCGTAAGCGGCTTCGCGCAGACCCGGTGGCACCAGTTGCAGCATATTTTCAGTCGTGCGAATAACCACGGGAATAACAATCAGGGCTAGCGCCAAAATGCCGGCATAGCCAGAGAAGGTCTTGAATTGCGCCACCACCACAGCGTACACAAACAGCCCAATCACAATTGAGGGTGCCGACAATAAAATGTCATTGACAAAACGCGTTGTCGAAGAAAGCCAGCCTTTGGTTTCAAACTCGGCGAGGTAAATGCCCGCCATCACCCCAATCGGGGTTCCTACAAAGGCGGCCAGCATCACCATTAAAAACGAACCATAAATGGCGTTTGCCAGACCCCCTGCATCGTTAGGGGGTGGCGTCATTTGAGTCAAGGTGTCCATGGTCAGACCCTCAATACCCAAGCGCACTGTGTCGAACAAAATCCAGAACAGCCAGAACAAACCAAAAGCCATGGCAAGCAGGGACAAGGTCAGTGCCAGCCGATTAACAAATTTGCGCTGGTTATATCGGGTTTGACGAACCCGATCCAAGGCGGCAGCCTGCAACAAAAGTTCACCGCTGGTCATGTCTTGGCTCCTTCATTCTTTTTAAGTTGGGAGAGTAATATTTTGGACAAGGTCAGCACCACAAAGGTAATAAAGAACAAGACCAGACCCAAGTACATCAAGGCGGCTTGATGCAAGCCTTCACCGGCTTCTGCAAACTCATTGGCCAAGGCCGAAGTGATGCTGTTGGCGGCCTGAAACAGGCTGAGTGAATCCAGTTGATTCAAGTTGCCAATGACAAAAGTCACCGCCATGGTCTCCCCAATAGCGCGACCCAAGCCCAGCATAATGCCCCCAATCACGCCTGCCTTGGTGTAGGGCAGCACCACTTTGGAGACGACTTCCCAAGTGGTAGCGCCCAGCCCGTAGGCCGACTCTTTAAGCAAGGTCGGGGTGACCTCAAACACATCGCGCATCACCGCAGCGATGAACGGAATAATCATGATCGCCAAAATAATACCGGCGGATAAAATGCCGATACCGACAGGGGGGCCTGAAACCAGGGCTTGCAGGTAAGGAACGCCCTCAAAGAGAGATTGCAAAGGCTGCTGCACATAGGTTGCCAGCACCGGGCCAAACACCAGAAAGCCCCACATGCCATAGACGATGGAAGGAATCGCGGCCAGCAGCTCAATGGCTGTGCCCAAAGGTTGTTTGAGCCAGGCCGGTGACAACTCTGTCAAAAACAAGGCAATACCAAAACTGACCGGAACGGCAATCAGCAACGCAATGAACGAGGTCATCAAGGTGCCGTAAATCATGACCAGTCCCCCGAACTCTTCGGTGACCGGATCCCAGGTTGTACTGGTCAAAAAGCCCAAACCATACTTGTCGATGGCAGGCCAGGCGCTGATGGTCAGCGACGCCAAAATCGCGATGAGCATCAACAACGTGAAGTAGGCCGCACTTTTGGCTAACCAGCCAAAAATACGGTCAGCGAGCGGACCCGAGCGGGCTTTTTTTAAATGAGGAGGATTAGTCATAGCACGTCCGGAGGCGCTGGTCGTTTGGTTAAAAGATACTTTGCTGGCCGGAAGTGTAGATGACATAGGGTTACTCCTTTTATACCGACGCTATGGTTTTAAAAACAGCTTATTTCCAGGCAATTGGCTTGCCGGAAGCGTCCGTGACTTGGCTCCAGGCTTTTTCAATCGACCCAATCACGTTGTCTGGCATGGGCACGTAATCCAATGCCGTAGCGCTTGGGGCACCGCTTTTATAGGCCCAGTCAAAGAACTTAAACACTTCAGCAGCATTGGCAGGCTTGTCTTGTTTCAGGTGCACCATGATGAAGGTCGCGGTTGAAATAGGCCATGCGTTTTTGCCAGGCTGGTCGGTAATGAGCTGATAGAAAGACTTGTTCCAGTCAGCGCCAGCGGCAGCCGCTTTGAACGAATCATCGTTTGGAGACACAAATACGCCGTCTTTGTTTTTCATCAGTGCGTAAGTCATTTTGTTTTGTTTGACATACGAGTATTCAACATAGCCAATCGAGTTGGGCAGTCTGCCCACAAAAGCGGCCACGCCTTCGTTACCCTTGCCACCCGCACCGACCGGCCAGTTCACGGCTGTGCCTTCGCCCACTTTGGCTTTCCATTCAGGATGGACACGGCTCAGATAATTGGTGAAGTTAAACGTGGTGCCAGAACCATCTGCCCGGCGAACCGGGGCGATGGTGGCATCAGGCAGCGCCAAACCGGGGTTCAGCGCTTTAATGGCCGCATCATTCCAATTGGTGATTTTGCCTAGGTAAATATCACCCAGCACTTGACCATCGAGTTTCATTTGGCCAGGTGCAATCCCTTTGATATTGACTACCGGCACAGTGCCTCCAATCACCGCTGGAAATTGAATCTGCCCTTTTGCTTTGAGAACTTCGTCAGTTTGCGGCATATCCGAGGCGCCAAAATCAACGGTTTTAGAATCAATTTGCTTGATGCCAGCGCCCGAACCCACGGACTGATAGTTGACCCTAACGCCGGTAGCTTTGTTATATTCAGCCGCCCATTTTGAATACAGGGGCGCTGGAAAGCTGGCGCCCGCGCCGGTGATTTGCTGCGCACTGGCCAAGCTGGCGTATGACAGAGAGGCGACACTTGCCATGCTGATCAACGCAATTTTGAAACTGGTTTTCATCGGAATTCCTTTTGGGTTGAATGAATGTTCACCTGTGAACCTCGCTAAATATAAGAACATTTTGTGACAATGATGTGACATTTTTATATCCAAATGACATTCGTCAAGAAGGCAGATCGCGCCGTGGTCATGAGGATGTCACTTTTAAAAACTACGCTTAACGTTGTTTCCACACTCAAACCCCCGCATTGAATTAATGACTCATCCGTCAATATTGAACCGTCGCCGTGTCCTGCAAAGCGGGATCGGGCTGGCCGCCGGTTTGGCAACATCCGTCTGGTCCCAGCAAGAAAATTTATCGGGTGCGTCACGCGCACTGGTTGTCGCTCAGATTGTGGATAACACGGCGAGCCAGATCGATGTAGCCAGAGATTTTTTGATCGGATCACGCGCCGCCTGGCAAGACATCAATGCCCAAGGCGGCATCCATGGGCGCCTTGTCCAACACCGGGTTCTGGAAGTTGACGGCAGCGCGGCCAGTCTGCAAGTCGCTTTTGAATCAGTCAAAAAAATGCCTAATTGCATGGCGCTATCAGGCACGGCAGGCGAGCGAGTCGCCAGCGACCTCGTCGCCTTGCTGCAGCGCGATCAATACGACATCGCCCACGTCGCACCTTGGCTACTGAATTCAAATTTAGATGGAGATAGCCGCACATTTCCAATTTTTGCGGCTCGTCAGGACCAAATAGCACAAGCACTGGCCTCACTATCGGTCATGAGTGTGGTTGAAATTGGTGCCGTCTATGCGTCGGCACAAGAATTTGTGCTGTACCGAAATGATGTCGAACTGGCCAGCGCCGCCTTGAAGATCAAGCTAATGTCATACCAATCAACGGGCGATCTGGTTGAACTGGGTCGTCGTCTGGGCACGCATACGCCCCGGATTTTGCTGTTTATCGGCGGCACCCCTGAACTGGTTCAGTTGACGCAGGGTATTCAAACGCAGGCACGTCAGCGCTACATCATTGCCACCGCCGATGTCAACCTGCAAACCTTGATGCAAATGGGCGCTTCGCGTCTGACGCCAGTGATGGCAACGCAAGTTGTTCCTATGGTCAACGCGGCCTTGCCTGTGGTCAGAAACTACCGTGCAGCGCTGGCCCGATTTTTTGATGAACCACCCACCCCCCAAAGTTTGGCAGGCTACATTGCCGCCGCTTACACCGGCGAAATTTTAAAAACAGTCGCGGGCTTGCCAACTCGACAAACGACTTTGCAGGCCTTTCAGCAGCGTCAAACCGTTGATATGAAAGGTTTTCGCGTGAGCTTCAATGCCAAGGGACGAAGTGGCGCGTACGTCACACAGACCATGGTCACAGCCGACGGACGACTAATCGGTTAAAAAATCTCTTAATTTTGACGCTTGATTGCGGCGCGCAACTGCGGCAGCATGGCCTGCATGGCGACCCGACCTGCCTCAATGGAGCGACGCCGTGCCCCAAAATCAGAACTCGCAATGTCGCGCAATAGCGGACGCACCACCACCTCCGCATCGCGCAACTCAAAGTTGTTGATGCTTTTTCCCATGATTGAAAACGTTTGCATCAAAATTTGCAAAGTATCGTTGGCTGCGTTGCTTTCTGGCGCGTTGGATATATCAACGGCAATGATCAAATCCGCCCCCATTTGGCGGGCATAACGCACTGGCACGGGCGAGACCAATCCGCCATCGACATACTCGCGTCCTGATATTTTGACGGGCTGAAACAACGCAGGAACAGCACTTGAAGCCCGCACCGCAGTAGCTGTATCGCCCCGCTGGAACAAAATTCCCTGTCCACTGTTGAGGTCTGTTGCCACAATCCCCAACGGCAAGGACATACCTTCAATCAGCCGACCATTGACTTGCGCGCTCACATAACGCGCAAAAGCTTCACCCCGCAACATGCCTCGACTAAAAATAGGCAGGGTCCAATCGGCAAACGTTGCCTCCTCCATGGTTTCAGCTATTTTTTGCAATTGCGTCCCCGTTTTCCCACTGGCGTAAAAGGCGGCGACCAGACTGCCTGCCGAAGTTCCAACCACCAAATCAGGATGAATACCCGCTTCTTCCAGCACTTGAATCACCCCAATATGGGCGAAACCACGGGCAGCGCCACCACCTAAAGCCAACCCTATTTTGAGAGGTTTTTTAGGGATGATCTGAACCGCAGGAGGCGCATCAATTTGCCGGATGGGCACAGAAACAGAGGCACAACCGACCATAAAAAAAGCACTGACCAATGTTAAAAAATAATTGAATTTAGAAAATTTCATACTTTTAATTGAGAATAATTCGCGTTTGCGTTAAGATAATTGCATCATTGATAAAAGGCCACAACATGCTCAAAAAACATATTCCCATTGCCTGCACCATTTTGCTCGCGTGCGCGGCAGCATCAGCGCAAGACCAGGTTCTCAATATTTATTCTGCGCGCCATTACCCGACCGATGAGGCGCTTTACAGCCAATTCAGCCAGACCACCGGCATCAAAATTAACCGGGTTGATTCGGATGATGCCGGCATTCTCGCCCGTCTGAAGGCCGAAGGGACGGCCTCGCCTGCCGACATTATTTTGATGGTGGACGCTTCGCGTTTATGGAAAGGTGAAGTAGAGGGACTGTTTCAACCTATTAATTCCAAAATATTGAACGAGGCAATTCCCGCACAACTACGCGGAAAACCCACCGCTGATGGTGCCTCACCCTGGTTCGGCTTTTCAACCCGTGCCCGCGTAATTGTGTACAACAAGGTTAAAATTCAAAAAACCGACGTTGACACCTATGAAGAACTGGGTGACCCCAAAAACAAAGGCAAACTTTGCATTCGTTCAGGCTCACATCCCTATAACCTGTCTTTATTTGGCGCCGTGCTTGAGCATCTAGGCGAGCCAAAAACAGAAGCTTGGCTCAAAGGAATGGTTGACAACATGGCCCGCTCGCCCAGAGGCGGCGACACGGATCAGATCAAGGCGGTTGCCGCCGGTGAATGCGGTGTTGCCGTCACCAACTCTTACTATCTGGCGCGCATCATGCGCTCGGACAAGCCTGAGGACAAAGCCATCATGGATCGGGTTGGCGTTGTTTTCCCCAATCAATCGACTTGGGGCACACACGTTAATGTGGCGGGCGGGGCGGTGGCAATGAATGCCAAGAATCCAGCTAACGCGATTAAATTTCTGGAATATTTAGCGAGTGCGTCAGCACAAGAGCATTTTGCGAACGGCAACAACGAGTGGCCAGCAACGAAAGGCATCAAAATCAACAACCCGGCCTTACAGGCGATGACGGGTGGCAGTTTCAAGACCGAAACTATTCCAATCAGTGCGGTAGGCATGAACCAAGTCAAGGTTCAGCAAATGCTGGATCGCGTCGGCTTCAAATAAAGGAAACCTGGACGGATTAAAGGGCGCAGATGGATTGATTCCATCTGCGCCCTTTTTAGTTTTGGCCTGTCTCGCTGGTGCTTTTAGCCTGCGGTTGCGACTTGGGCCTCAGGCTTGGGTTTTCCCTCTTTCTTCGTCAGGGGGTGAATTTCAAGCAACACCTCGGTTTTACTTTCGTCCTTGTCATCGAGATCCACCGTCAAGTGACCGCCATCGGTCAAGCGACCAAAGAGCAACTCATCGGCCAGTGCACGACGAATCGTGTCCTGAATCAGGCGTTGCATCGGACGTGCACCCATGAGCGGATCAAAACCCTTCTTGGCCAGGTGTTTACGCAGCTTATCGGTGAAAGTGACATCAACTTTCTTGTCAGCCAACTGGGCTTCGAGCTGCAGCAAGAACTTGTCAACCACACGCATGATGACCACTTCATCCAGCGCTTTGAAGCTGACCACCGAATCCAGGCGATTACGGAACTCAGGGGTGAACAAACGTTTGATGTCAGCCATTTCATCACCGGCTTCGCGGATATTGGTGAACCCCATGACTGTTTTGTTCATGGACTCGGCCCCCGCATTGGTCGTCATGATGATGATGACGTTGCGGAAATCAGCTTTACGCCCATTGTTGTCCGTCAAAGTGCCGTGATCCATCACTTGAAGCAGCACATTGAAAATGGCTGGATGCGCTTTTTCGATTTCATCAAGCAACAAAACGCAATGCGGTTTCTTGGTAATGGCTTCGGTCAGCAAACCACCTTGGTCAAACCCCACATAGCCTGGAGGTGCACCAATCAAGCGGCTAACCGCGTGCTGCTCCATGTATTCGCTCATGTCAAAACGAATCAGGTCAATGCCCATGATGTAGGCCAACTGTTTGGCCGCCTCGGTCTTGCCAACGCCCGTTGGGCCGCTGAACAGGAACGAACCAATCGGCTTATCGCCTTTGCCCAGGCCTGAACGCGCCATCTTCACGGCAGACGCCAGCATGTCAATGGCCTTATCCTGACCAAACACCACGTTCTTGAGATCACGCTCCAGCGTCTTGAGTTTGCCGCGATCATCGTTGGAGACATTGGCAGGAGGAATGCGGGCAATTTTTGCCACGATCTCTTCAACCTCGGTCTTGCTGATAATTTTCTTGCGTTTGGACGGCGGCAAAATACGTTGTGCAGCGCCCGCCTCGTCAATGACATCAATGGCTTTGTCCGGCAAATGACGGTCATTGATGTACTTGGCACTCAACTCTGCCGCAGCCTGCAAGGCAGCAACCGCGTATTTGACATTGTGGTGCTCTTCAAAACGAGATTTCAGGCCTTTCAGGATTTCTACAGTTTGTTCAATCGTAGGCTCGACCACATCGACTTTCTGGAAGCGCCGTGATAGCGCCGCATCTTTTTCAAAGATGCCCCGGTACTCGGTAAATGTCGTGGCCCCAATGCATTTCAAGGCACCGGAACTCAAACCCGGCTTGAGCAAGTTAGACGCATCCAGCGTGCCGCCTGAAGCCGCACCCGCACCAATCAGCGTGTGTATTTCATCAATAAACAAGACGGCATTGGGCTTGTCTTTGAGCGACTTCAACACGCCTTTGAGTCGCTGTTCAAAATCGCCCCGGTATTTGGTACCAGCCAGCAACGCGCCCATATCCAGCGAATAAACGACAGAATCGGCCAGGATTTCAGGCACATTTTTTTGCGTGATGCGCCATGCCAAACCTTCGGCAATCGCCGTTTTGCCCACGCCCGCCTCACCGACTAGCAGTGGATTATTTTTACGCCGGCGGCACAAAATCTGAATCACCCGCTCAACTTCGTATTCACGACCGATCAACGGGTCAATCTTGCCGTCTTTGGCGAGTTGATTCAAATTGATGGTGTACTGTTCAAGCGGTGACGCCTTTTCGTTTTTCTCTGCACCGCCCTCTTCGCTTTCAGCTTGACTTTCGCCTGTTTTGGTGGGTTCTGGCGGATCAGTTTTCTTGATCCCGTGGGCAATGAAGTTCACCACATCCAGCCGGGTCACGCCTTGCTGATGGAGGTAATACACCGCATGGGAATCTTTTTCACCAAAGATGGCCACCAGCACATTGGCCCCCGTGACCTCCTTCTTGCCGCTGCCCGTGGACTGGACGTGCATGATCGCACGTTGAATCACACGCTGAAATCCAAGGGTAGGCTGTGTATCCACATCGTCTGAACCAGCCACCTGCGGGGTGTTGTCTTTGATGAAGTTGGACAAAGACTTGCGCAAATCGTCAATGTTGGCAGAACAGGCCCGCAACACTTCCGCAGCACTGGGATTGTCCAATAAGGCGAGCAACAAATGCTCCACCGTAATGAACTCATGACGCTGTTGACGTGCCTCGACAAACGCCATGTGAAGGCTGACTTCCAATTCTTGAGCGATCATAGGGTTTCCTTTTTAGCCTTGCTTTGATGTTTAACTGTAATCTGATTTCAATATCAGCTGTGCCTACATGTGATTCTTTAGCTAAAAATCAACAGGTTCACTGATGCACTTTAAGGGGTGTCCGGCCTTGGCCGCTGCATCCAGAACCTGATCCACTTTGGTGGCCGCAACATCTTTGGAGTAAACCCCGCAAACGCCACGCCCATCCAGATGAATTTTTAGCATAATTTGAGTCGCAGACTCCAAATCTTTGGCAAAAAATTCTTGAATAACCACCACCACAAACTCCATGGGGGTGTAGTCATCATTGAGCAACACCACTTGATGCATCTGCGGTGGCTGTGTTTTTTGCGTTCGGCGCTCCAAAACAACAGCGCCGCCGTCTTGATCGGGTTGACGGACGGGCGTAACAGTTGGGACGACGGGAGATTTGGTTACCATAATTTCATTCTATCGAGCGCACCGAAGTCGGCACGATGCAGGAGACTTGGTGACATTTTTTTGACATTCAAGAAAAAGCCAAGAAAAAAACCGCTCAAGCCAGTTAGCCAGAGCGGTTGAGAGTCTGACAAGGCCTCAACCTTGTCAGGAATAATCTGACAACAATTACATATTGTCGATCATGACCTGTCCAAAACCGGAGCAGCTCACCTGCGTAGCGCCCTCCATCAAGCGGGCAAAGTCATACGTGACTTTTTTGCTGTCGATAGATTTTTTCATAGAGTTAATGATGGCATCAGCGGCTTCGTTCCAGCCCATGTGGCGCAGCATCATTTCAGCGGAAAGAATTTCAGAACCGGGGTTCACGTAATCTTTACCTGCGTATTTAGGGGCTGTGCCGTGTGTGGCTTCAAACACACCAATGGTGTCGCTCAGGTTAGCGCCGGGTGCAATGCCAATGCCGCCCACTTGGGCTGCCAGGGCGTCTGAAATGTAGTCGCCGTTCAAATTCAAGGTTGCGATCACGCTGTATTCAGCAGGACGCAACAAAATTTGTTGCAAGAACGCATCGGCAATGCTGTCTTTGACAATGATCTCTTTGCCTGTTTTTGGATTTTTGAATTTCATCCAGGGGCCGCCGTCAATCAATTCAGCGCCAAACTCTTTCTGGGCCAGGTTGTAGGCCCAATCACGGAAGCCACCTTCGGTGTACTTCATGATGTTGCCCTTGTGCACGATAGTCAGGCTTGGCTTGTCATTGTCAATCGTGTATTGCAGCGCCTTGCGCACCAGACGTTCAGTGCCTTCACGCGAGACTGGCTTGATGCCGATGCCTGACGTGTTAGGGAAACGAATTTTTGTAACGCCCATTTCGTCCTGCAAGAACTTGATGAGTTTCTTGGCGTTGGCAGACTCGGCCTCGAACTCGATACCGGCATAAATATCTTCAGAGTTTTCACGGAAGATGACCATGTTGGTCTTCTGTGGCTCTTTCACGGGGCTGGGCACGCCGTCAAAATATTGGACAGGACGCAGGCAGACATACAAGTCAAGTTCCTGACGCATCGCCACATTCAAGGAGCGAATACCGCCGCCCACGGGCGTGGTCAGTGGGCCTTTGATGGACACCACATAGTCGCGAAGAGCGTCTAGCGTTTCTTTGGGCAGCCACTGATCGGGGCCGTAAACTTTGGTTGATTTTTCACCGGCATAGACTTCCATCCAGTGAATCTGTTTCTTGCCAGCGTAGGCTTTGGCAACAGCGGCATCAACCACTTTCATCATGACGGGCGTAATGTCTGCGCCGGTACCGTCGCCTTCAATAAAGGGAATGATGGGTTGATCAGGAACGTTCAACGAAAAGTCAGCGTTGACGGTAATTTTTTGGCCTTCTGAAGGCACCTTGATGTGCTGGTACATGTTGCTTGAGTCTCCGTTAATTGGTTTAATCTGTGCAATTTTTGATGCCTGAACCAGCCGAAAACCTTTGTTCCAGTTGGGTCGAAGGCTCGCCCGAATTCTAGTCTCAAAAAATTACTGTTTTCTGTCAACTATCAGCAATCCCCTCCTAAGCTGTGGGCAAAAATTGCTGCCTTGAGTCAAAATCACGTCATGAAAAAAATCTCACTTGGACTCATCGGGTTGGCGCTCATCCTGGGCAACTTAAGCTACGCACAGACCGCCGCACAAATGGATTTGCAGCGCGTCAAGCTATCAGCAGGCATGTATTTGATTGATGCGCAAATAGCGGCAACGCCGACCCAAAGAGAGGTCGGCCTGATGTTTCGGAAAAATATGCCCGCTTCAGAGGGCATGTTGTTTGCCTTTGAACAAGCCAGCGTGCAATGCTTTTGGATGAAAAACACCGAACTCGCCCTGACTGCCGCTTTCGTCGCTGACGATGGCACCATCATCAACCTAGCCGACATGAAGCCCCAAACGACCGAGTCGCATTGCTCGAAGCAACCGGTTCGCTATGTGCTTGAAATGAATAAGGGCTGGTTTGACAAGAAAGGGCTTAAAGCAGGCTTCAAACTGGGCGGACAGCCGTTCGAGACCCGGTGACGAAAAAAACCATCGTAAACGATGGTTTTTTTGCATCTGATGCTTTGAAATTTAGGCGAAGTTAGCTTCGGCAAAGTTCCAGTTCACCAGTTTTTCAAGGAACGTTTCAACATACTTGGGGCGCATGTTGCGGTAGTCGATGTAGTAGGCGTGTTCCCACACGTCAACGGTTAGCAAGGCTGTGTCAACGGTTGTCAACGGCGTGCCAGCAGCGCCCATGTTGACAATGTCAACCGAGCCGTCCGCCTTCTTGATCAGCCAAGTCCAGCCTGAACCAAAGTTGCCGACGGCTGACTTGATGAAAGCCTCTTTGAAAGCGGCATAAGTGCCCCATTTCGCATTGATGGCAGCGGCCAGGGCGCCAGTGGGTTCACCGCCGCCATTAGGTTTCATACAGTTCCAGAAAAAGGTGTGATTCCAGATTTGTGCTGAGTTGTTGTAAATACCGCCGGTGGACTTTTTGACAATCTCTTCGAGTGTCATGGATTCAAACTCGGTGCCTTTTTGCAGGTTATTGAGATTGACCACGTAAGCATTGTGATGCTTGCCATAGTGGTATTCCAAGGCTTCCTGGGAGTAGTTGGGGGCCAGTGCGTCAATTGCAAAAGGCAGAGCAGGTAGGGTATGTTCCATGAAGTCCTTCGGGTTGGTTGATGTGAAGATGTGATTGTAGAAACAATGGTTACGCAGGTGGCAATACCGTCAAATCAACCGCGCCATCAGCAAGGGTGGCTCGCACCTGCTGGCCCGCCTGGGTTTGCCACACGCTTGTGACGGGCACGCCCTGCGCGTTGCTTAACCAGGCGTAACCCCGCTGCAAGACCAGTGAAGGGTCCAGCAAACTCAAGCGCAAGCCAGCGCGCTCCAGACGGTCTTGCTTGCGTTTCAGATCATGCTGCATCAACGTCGGCCAACGCACTTGTTGCTGCTGCAAAGTCTGTTGGCGTTGCGTTAAGACGATGAGCGACAAATGCTGCAACCGTTGCGCGTTGGAGGCCAACTGCATCCGTTGCCGACTCACCAAGGAGGACGGACGTCCAAGTCGGGCCAGTGTCATATCAAGACGCTGACTTTGCTGATCCAGATGCCTGAAGGTCGCCTCTTGCAAGCGCCGGGCGCTCGCGTCAAGCGCACGCAACCCGACCTCGCGCGGCTGCGCTACTAATTCAGCCGCTGCGGTAGGGGTAGGCGCCCGCAAATCAGCCACAAAATCAGCCAGCGTGAAATCGGTTTCGTGACCTACGCCACACACAACGGGCACGGGGCTTTGCGCCAGTGTGCGTATTAATTGTTCGTCATTAAACGACCACAAATCTTCCAGGGAGCCACCCCCCCGCACCAGCAAAATAACGTCAATGATCGGGGTTGGCGCAGACGTTGCCGCGCGACCTTCTGGCGCGAGTCGATATAACGAAGTTAAGGCTTTCATCAATTCAGCAGGAGCACTGTTGCCTTGGACAGAGGCCGGCGCTACTACCACGGCAATATGCGGAACCCGGCGCTGCAAAGCAGTTACCACATCATGCAAGGCCGCAGCGCCCAACGACGTGACGACACCAATGCCACGCGGCATCTCGGGCAAGCGTCGCTTTTTAGCCGCGTCAAACAAGCCTTCTGCTTCCAGCTTGGCTTTGAGTTTGAGAAACTGCTCGAATAGTGCGCCTTGGCCGGCTTGACGCATGTTTTCAACAATCAGCTGAAGATCACCTCGCGGCTCGTACACGCCCAAACGGCCCTGCACCTCGACCAAGTCACCATCTCGCGGAGAAAAATCCAGTGAATTCGCTGCCCGGCGAAACATCGCACAGCGAATCTGGCCGTTTTCATCCTTGAGAGAAAAATAACAATGACCACTGGCGGCCCGAGAAAACCCGGAAATCTCTCCACGCACTGCAACCGGATTAAATTGAGCGTCCAGGGTCTGCGCAATCGCATGGCAGAGCGCGCCTACGGGCCATATTGCGGGCGTCATAACGGGTAACTTGACTTCAAACATAAAAATATTTCAACAAGGTTAGGAGGGACAGATTCTCCGCAGTCGCGCCATTTCACGACATTGAATACAAAAAATCGGGTGTTTGAGAGGCTGTCGTACAGGTTATGGGTTGCCATGTGTTTTTACTGCTTAATTAGTCATCAATCTGTCACAAGGCCCGGCTGGCGTGGCCTGGCGGCCCGTTACCCCCCACTTATCCACAAAGTTATCCACAGATTTTGTGGGTGACATTGCCTCATCGGACCTCTGCAACACGTTGGTTCAAGCACTTGACCTGGATTCAAAAACAAGGGGGTGGGCGATAATCGCAAAAGCTTTTTTATCTGCCTGGAGATTTCATTTGTTTTCAATCATACAAGCCGCAGGCTGGCCGATTTGGCCGCTGATTGCCTGCTCCATCTTGGCTTTGGCCCTCGTCATTGAGCGCTTTATCAGCCTCAAAACCGTAAAAATAACACCGCCAAAATTGCTGGAAGAGGTGCTGACCATCTCGCAGACTTCAGTGCCTGCCCCGGATGTCGTCACCCAGCTTGAAAAAAACTCGGCGCTGGGCGAGGTGCTGGCCAGTGGCTTTCGAGCGCTTAACCACAATCCGCGCTGCAGCGAAGATGACCTTCTCTCATGCATGGAAGGCGCGGGGCGACGAGTCGCGCATCGGCTGGAGCGCTATTTGAGTGCCCTGGCAACGATTGCATCCGCCGCGCCCTTAATGGGACTGTTCGGCACGGTCATCGGCATGATCGAAATTTTTGGCGCACAAACCACACCAGGCGGTGGGGGTAACCCGGCACAGCTCGCCCATGGCATCTCGATTGCGCTTTACAACACCGCCTTTGGTTTGGTTATCGCCATTCCAGCCCTGATTTTCTGGCGTTACTTTCGGGCGCGGGTGGACGACTACCTGCTGACCCTTGAATTGGCCTCGGAACAACTGGCGCGCCACCTCAACACATTACGCAAATGAGAATGCATTTTCGACACCGTGTGCGCGAAGAGCCTGAAATCAACCTGATTCCGTTCATTGACGTGTTGCTGGTTGTGCTGATTTTTCTGGTGCTCTCCACTACGTACAGCCGCTTCACCGAACTACAACTCACGCTGCCCGTAGCCGACGCAGAGGCGCAACGCGACTACCCAAAAGAGGTGCTGATCACGGTCACCAGTGATGGCGCCTACGCGATCAACCGAGTGCCTGTGCCCGGACGCAGCCTCGATGAGCTGGCAGCCGCCCTGCGTGATGGCGCCAAGACGGGCAAAGACTCGGTGGTCATCATCAGCGCCGATGCCAGCGCCAAACACCAAGCCGTCATCACCGTGATGGAGGCGGCGCGACGCTCAGGCTTGACACAAATCACGTTCTCGACCCAATCGTCAACGCAGACTGGAACGAAATAGTCCCATGAGCGGGGCGTTGCTTAAAGCCTGGCCGCACCGGGGTTTAGTCGCTTGGTTGTTGTGGCCCGTGGCCGTGTTTTTTGGCGCCCTGGCAGGGCTTCGGCGCGGCCTCTACCGGGCGGGTTGGCTCAAAGTTGAGCGAATACCTGCTGTGGTCATCGTGGTTGGTAATGTGGTGGCGGGCGGCTCAGGCAAGACGCCTGTGGTCATGGCGCTGGTGCGGCATTTTCAGGCCAGTGGCATTTTGGTTGGCGTCATTTCACGCGGCTATGGCCGCAAGGCGACAGACTGCCGCGAGGTGTTTGAGGGCAGTGCCATCGCCGACGTGGGGGATGAACCCGCCTTGATCAAGCACACCACCGCCGTGCCTGTTTTTGTGGCAGCGCGTCGCGTCGAGGCAGCCCGTGCGTTACTGGCCGACTACCCCGACACGCAAGTCATTGTTTGTGACGATGGTCTGCAGCATCTGAACCTGCACCGGGACTTGGAGATTTGCGTGTTTGACGACCGGGGGCTTGGCAACGGGTTTTTACTCCCTGCCGGGCCTTTGCGCGAGCCTTGGCCGCGTGCCGCTGATTTGGTGCTGCATACCGGCGCCCATCCGGCATTTGCAGGATTCACCGCCCAGCGGGCCTTGGCAGACTATGCCCTACGGGCCGATGCAAGCGCCATCGCACTGACTGCGTTAAGCGGCCCAAAGGCCAAACCCTTGCTGGCCGTCGCCGCCATCGCTAAACCAGAAGAATTTTTCACCATGCTACGCGCCCAAGGTCTGACCTTGGTGCGCACGCTGGCGTTGCCCGACCATGATGATTTTGAGTCTTGGGCCAGCCACCTCTACACAAACTACACCGTGATCTGTACTGAAAAAGATGCCATCAAGCTGTGGCGAAAACAGCCCGATGCCTTGGCGATTCCGCTGGAATTCACGCCTGAACCTGCATTTCTGCAGCAGATCGACGCCTTGCTGACCCTTTTGCAGGCGCCTCCACTTAAACCCACATTATCATCTCCCCATGGACACACGACTTCTTGAATTATTGGTTTGCCCGGTCACTAAAGGACCGTTGGAATACAACCGCGACAAGCAGGAATTAACCTCCCGTAGCGCACGACTTGCTTACCCGGTGCGCGATGGCATTCCCATCCTGCTGGAAAGCGAGGCCCGCACCCTCACCGACGAGGAACTTGGGCTTTGAGTTTTACCGTTCTCATTCCCGCCCGTCTCGCCTCTACCCGCCTGCCCAACAAACCGCTGGCCGACATAGGCGGCGTGCCGATGATCGTGCGTGTCGCCCAGCGCATCCGGCAGTCACCAGACATGGTGGGCACAGTTCGGGTGGTGGTGGTTGCGGACCATGCGC
Organism: uncultured beta proteobacterium; assembly: GCA_903823025.1. Lineage (GTDB taxonomy): Bacteria > Pseudomonadota > Gammaproteobacteria > Burkholderiales > Burkholderiaceae_C > Rhodoferax. Next base: position 15,486 of record CAIJRK010000087.1, on the reverse strand, counting down.
GCATCATCACGGCCTGTCAGGCCTACGGCATTGAGGCTTTGCTGACGCGCGACGACCACCCATCAGGCAGTGACCGACTTGCCGAAGCTTGCCAACTGCTCAACCTGGCCGACGACGAAATCGTGGTCAATGTGCAAGGCGACGAACCCCTGATTGATCCGGGACTGGTCAACGAAGTCGCCAAGCTGCTAACCGAGCGGCCTGAAGCCAGCATGAGCACAGCCGCGCACGCCCTGGATGACCTGGCTGATTTCATGAACCCGAATGTCGTCAAAGTCGTGCTGGATGCACGCGGGCTGGCCCTGTATTTCAGCCGAGCACCCATCCCAATGGGACGTGACCGGCCCAACGCATTGCCCCATCCGGCACCGTTGCGTCATATTGGCATTTACGGCTATCGGGTCGGTTTTTTGCGCCAATTTCCACAATTGACACAGGCTCCCGTCGAAATCACTGAATCCCTGGAGCAACTGCGCGCGCTGTGGCACGGACATCGCATTGCAGTGCACTTGGCAACCCAGGCGCCTGGCCCCGGTGTGGACACCCCTGAAGATCTGGAACGGGTTCGCCAGTTATTTCGCACTTGACACGGTGCGCGGATGTAAGCCAGTCAGAAGCTGTCACATGCTATTCTCGAAAGAAACGATGCATTGCCAGTTGGCTATAACGTAGCCTTGGCAAAGCGCTCTGATTTCAACCACTCCAAGGACTCCCATGAGACTCATCCTGTTGGGCGCCCCCGGCGCTGGCAAAGGTACACAAGCCACTTTTATTTGCCAGAAATACAACATTCCACAAATTTCCACAGGAGACATGCTGCGCGCCGCCGTCAAAGCGGGAACGCCACTGGGCATTGAAGCCAAAAAAGTTATGGACTCAGGGGGTCTGGTCAGCGACGACCTGATCATTAATTTAGTCAAGGAACGCATTGCCCAGCCCGACTGCGCCGCTGGTTTTCTATTCGACGGCTTCCCGCGCACCATTCCACAAGCCGATGCCATGAAGGCCGCAGGCGTGAAACTCGATTACGTGCTGGAAATTGACGTGCCGTTTGACGCCATCATTGACCGTATGAGCGGACGCCGTTCACACACAGCCTCGGGGCGTACTTACCACGTCAAGTTCAACCCGCCTAAAGTGGCTAATGTGGATGACATCACTGGCGAAGCCCTGATTCAACGTGAAGACGACAAGGAAGAAACCGTCAAGAAGCGTTTAGATGTTTACAGCGCCCAAACCCGTCCCTTGGTGGATTACTACGCCAACTGGGCCAAGGCCGACCCGGCCGCCGCGCCCAAGTACCGCGCCATCAGCGGCACCGGTGGTGTGGACGAAATCACCGCCCGGGCGTTTGAAGCCTTGGCTAGCTGATTGCGATTACCCGCCTCACGGCATTAAAGCCAGCATCAGCGCGACTCTCGCCTTCACAGGCGAGAGTCCCTGAGAATCCTGAAAAACAGCATCCGATCTAGGTAACACGCGCCCCATGATGCAACGGGTCGCGAGTACGACCACCACACCCGCCGCTTGCGCTCTGATCAACGCGGCTTCCAGGTCGCAATGTACCGTGCCGTTACCCGTAGCGGCGACCACAAGCCCTCGCACGGGATCGACCTGTCCGGCGGTTTTAACAAGCGCATCCACCACGCCACCACTCGCACCTGCGTAATTCATCACAATTTCCACGCGCGGCCAATGGCTAGCCTTCACTATCTTTTCAAAAATGGGGCGTGCACCTCCGATAGGGGGAACAAAAGTGATGGGCCAACTTCGAACCCGTCTAACGTGCCCTTCTTCGATATAACCCAACGGCCCGGCATCCCCTGAATTGAAAGCGTCAAGCCGATAGGGATAAATCTTTTGCACCTCTACCGCCCCGTGCAGGGCACCTGCACAAACAGCCACCACACCACAGGCACCGGGTGTCACAACAACCGCCACGGCGTCCATCAGGTTTTGCGGGCCGTCAGGCGCCACGCTCGATGCAGGTCGCATGGCACAAGTTAACACCACCGGCTTGCGCAGCAAAAGCGATGTGGGCAACGCCGCGTGCAAAAAATAAGCCGTTTCTTCCAGCGTATCCGTGCCGTGGGTAATAACAACGCCCTTGACATCGGGCTGCTCCAAATAGTGATTGACGCGCAAGGCTAATTGTTGCCACAGCATAAAACTCATATCTTTGCTGTTAATTTGGGCCACCTGTTCAGTCACCAGCAAACGCCCCGACAGCAAGTCTGACAAACCGGGAATAAAGGCCAGCAATTGATCGACGCCAACTTGGGCCGCCGTGTACCCAATGTTGTCGCCCGCCTGGGTGGCGGTTCCCGCGATGGTGCCACCCGTACCCAACACAACAACTTTTTCAAAAAACTGCTTCGATGTCATACGTTACGCTTCCTGCTGGATTGCAAAAAATAGACCCTCGTCAAGTCGTCATTGCTGCCTAACATTCATTCACATATCCCATGTCTGATTGGTTGAATGCCAAGGCACAATGACGCCCATGTTTCAATCCACGCCTTGAAAAGGGCGAATTTGGAAGAGGTTACCCCTAAAAGGGGAGGTTTCAAACCCGGAGTTAGTTTTAGATGAACATCGTTATTCTTGATGATTACCAGGATGCCGTGCGAAAGCTCGATTGCGCCGTCCGCCTAGAGGCTTTTCAGGCCAAGGTTTATACCAACACCGTCAAAGGACTGGGACAACTGTCCGTGCGGCTTAAAGATGCCGAGGTGATTGTTCTCATCCGTGAGCGCACCCCCATCACGCGCCAGCTGATTGAGAAGCTGCCCAGACTCAAGCTCATTGTGCAAACGGGTCGGGTGGGGCCGCACATTGATGTGGCCGCCTGTACCGAACACGGCATCGCTGTGGCTGATAGTACCGGCTCACCGACGGCGGCGGCTGAACTCACCTGGGCGCTGATTATGGCGGCCATGCGCCGTTTGCCGCAGTACATCAGCAACCTCAAACACGGGGTCTGGCAACAATCCGGTTTAAAAGCGAGTTCCATGCCACCCAACTTTGGGCTGGGCGTCGTGCTCAAGGGCAAAACGCTCGGTATTTGGGGCTACGGCAAGATTGGTCAACTGGTGGCAGGCTATGGCAAAGCCTTTGGGATGAATGTGCAGGTCTGGGGACAGGCCCCCTCGCTTGAAAAAGCCGTGCAAGACGGCCACCACGCAGCAGCCAGTCAAGAAGAGTTTTTTGCACAGAGCGATGTTCTGTCGCTGCATCTCCGGCTGGTTGAGGAGACTTGCGGCATCGTCCGGCTTGATGACCTGACCCGTATGAAACCCACCGCCTTATTGGTTAACACCTCGCGTGCTGAATTGATCGAGCCTGACGCCTTGATCTGCGCCCTCAATCGGGGGCGGCCTGGCCTGGGTGCTGTGGACGTCTTTGAAACTGAACCGGTTTTGCAGGGACACGCACTCCTGCGACTGGAAAACTGCATCTGCACGCCGCATATCGGTTACGTCGAAAAAGACAGCTACGAGATGTATTTCAGTGCCGCATTTGACAACATCATCAACTTCATTGAAGGCACGCCGACTAACCTCGTCAACCCCGGCGCGCTGCAAGTGCGGCGTTGAAGCGTCACCAAGGCGCGTGAGGAAGGCCGGACCACAAGGCGTTAAGGTCGGCAAAATTCCACTGGCTCGGGTCTTCCCGGCCCACAATTTTTTCACGGGTATCGCCTAGCGATAGATCAATTACTTGCGGTGGAATTCGCAAATTTGATTTGGTCGAGAAGAACACCTTCACGCACGGCATGGTCAGTGACTTGGCCGTTTGCTCAACGACAACCCCCACGCGTCCTGAGGTCAGGCGCACCAACGACCCCACCGGGTAAATGCCCATGGTCTTGACAAAGGCCTGAAAAATATGCGGGTCAAAGTGCCCCTTGGTCCACTCCGCCATCTTGCGCAACGACTCAGCCGGGTCCCACCCTGCCTTGTAAGGCCGATTTGACGTGATGGCGTCGTACACATCACATACAGCCCCCATCTTTGCAAAAACGCTGATGTCCTGATTGCTCAAGCCTTTCGGATAACCCGACCCATCCGTTTTTTCATGGTGATGCAAGCAAACATCCAACACTATCGGGTCTATTTCAATACCTTCGAGCAGCATCCTGTGGCCCGCTGACGGGTGCTGTTTAATCAGGGTAAATTCGCCATCAGTCAGTTTGCCGGGTTTGTTAAGCACCGCCATGGGCATAAGCGCTTTACCCAGATCGTGCAACAAGCCCGCCAAGCCGACAGAGCGCGTCTGCGTCTCATCAAACCCCAACTGCCTGGCCAGTGCCACCATCATGGCGCACACCGCCACCGAATGCATGTAGGTGTAGTCGTCCACCGTTTTAAGCCGGGCCAGACTGATGAGAGCACCGGGGTTGCGCGACACCGAGTCTGAAATTTCGTTAACCAGCAACTTGGCGCCGCCCACATCAACGGTGTTGCCCATACGAGCCTCTTCAAACATGGCGACTACGGCTTTTTTGGCCTGCTTGCATATTTGAACGGCACGTTCAATTTCAACAGCAGCACAAACATGGATGGGTTGACGTGGCCTACCTCCATCGATGACGACCAATTCCAGTTGGGCTTCAATCTGAGCTTCAGACTCGGCGACAGACACCGCTGTTTCACCGGCAGCAATGTCAAAGCCTTTATCGCAGTCAATCCACACCTGTTGAATGCTGCTGGCAAAAATCGCTTCAATATCTTTCGTATCGGTCAGGACGAAAGAGGAGCGCCAAAATGGGTGCTCCATCCAGGAACCACAAAATTCTTTGACATACATACCCAAAATCAGTTGATCAGCACGGATACGTTTAAGCATAAAAAGAGTGAGAGTGATAGCTAAAAAAATATTAGTTGGGGCGTAAAAGAACGCCCAACTGACGCAGATACTGGGCGACTTCAGGACTTAAGGCGCCGCCAAGGCGGGCTTTTTCCGCCAATTCAGCCGCAGCAGCGGTTTGCCCTTGAGCCGCCAGCGAGACGGCAGCGCCCAGCATCCAGCGGGCCTCATCGGGGCGCAACTTCAACGCTCTTAAATAAGCTGCCGTTGACTCGGGGTAACGCCCCAAACGCTGTGCGGCATTGCCGCGAATCGCCCACACATCGGCAAAACCGGCCAGTTGAGGCTCCAGCTGCGTCAGCATCGCCAGCGCCTCACTGACCTGACCTTCAGCCAATTCCATACGCGCCAGTTCACGCGCCATTGAGGCTAAAACCGCAGAGTTGACCGGCGGCGTGCCCCGCAAACTAGCCCGTTCCATCACGGCCACGGCATCACGCAGGAGATTAATTCCCGCCTCGGTTGAGCCTGCTTGCCAAAGACTTTGCGCCTGTGCCAAGGCCTCCAGCGCCGATGAGCGACGCGGCGGATTTTGAACCGGATCAGGCGCGACTAGCGCAGGCACAGACACCGCAGGCGCTTTCATCACTGGGGCGGGAACGGGGTTCGCCGTATTACCGGTTTTCGTTGTAACTGCCGCTGTCAAAAGCGGGTCAACAACGCGTGCAACCTCCTCCAGAGGAGGCGCCATTGGCTTGATTGATAACGGTGCAGAAGCAGGGCTTTCTGGCAAAGGTGCCGTAACAACGGGTAGGGCAGCGGGCGCTGCAGCGATCACAGGTGCGACGCTGACTGGTAACGGCGTCACACGAACCTGGCTCGACGGGGCTTGATTCAAATACCACCACGCGCCAGCTGTAGCGCCCACCACCACAACCGACACCCCGCTCAAAGCACCCCAAAGCCACCCCAGATGAAGACGCGCGCCCCCTTCTGCCGTATTAGCAATCCGTGTTCCGCTGACCAGTCCCGTGCGTGCGGCCTGCTTTTGCAGCGCTGCCGCCCTGGCCGTCTGCCGACGGTCCAAGTCTTGCAACATTTTGTTGATCACACTCACTTGACTTCTCCAGAGGGCCGACCGGTTTGCCATCCGCGCCACCATGACCCTTGAGTCCACACGCCCGGCGTGTCGGCGCCAGCCTGACGCACATGGGCGACGTTGACACGATGGGTGTTCTCGCCGTAGGCCAGAATTAAACATTTGTGGGCCAGCACATTCACCAGTCGGGGCACACCCCGGCTGTAACGGGCTATCTCCTCAGCAGCCTTAGCCTCGAATAGATCAGTGTCCGTGCTCTCGCTCAAAGCCGATACCGACAAACGATGAGCGAGATAAGCGGGCACCCGTTCAGCCCTCATAGGCCCCAGATATTCACTAAAGGTGATGCGCTGCAACAGTTGACGAATCTCGGGTTTTGCCAGGCTAACATCCAGCTCAGGCTGGCCCAGCAAAACAATTTGCAGCAACTTTTGCTTTTCAGTCTCCAGGTTTGACAACAGACGAAGACGCTCCAGTGTGCGAATTGGCATCGCCTGCGCCTCGTCAATGCAGATCACCACCCGACGCCTGGCCTGCGCGTGTTGCAACAAACCATCACGCAAGGCGTTGAGCACTTTATGACGACTCAAAGGCGGCGGCACCTCAATCGCCAACTCATGCACCAACGCCATCAGCAAGTCGTCCGGCCCCATATCCGGATGGGGAATGTAGGCCGTGACGCACTCATCTTCCAGCGTTTTTAGCAAATGACGGCATAACACTGTCTTGCCACAGCCCACCTCGCCCACAATTTTTATAAACCCTTCGCCCGTGCGCAAGGCAATCAACAAGGTGTTGAGCGCGGCCTGAATGCCCTCATGCGGATAGAAAAAACTACTGTCCGGCGTGATCGAAAAAGGCATCTCGCGCAATGAAAAATACGCGGCGTACATCACTTCAAAGGACGGGGCATAAGAGTGGGAGTCCGGCTGTCACTCACCGTGCCATCAATCTGAATCACGCGAGCGCGCACGTTGTCCATGTCATCCAGCGCGGTGCGGGTGCGCTGGGTTTGCGCCTCCCAGTCTTGCGCGTTGCGGATGATGGTCGGCTTGATTAGCACCACCACTTCTTTTTTACCGCCGGTGTTTTTGCGGTTGCCAAAAAGCGTTGAAAAAATCGGAATCCGGTTGGTGCCAGGTAACCCGGACGAGGCCTGGTTGGACTCAATGCGCATCAAGCCGCCAATCGCCACAATGTTGCCGTCCTGAATGCGCACCAGCGTGTCGGTTTCATTCATGCTGATGGACGCCATTGGCAACGAGGACGCCGAACTGCCCACGGAGACCTGCTTGTTGACCTCTGTGACGGTCGTCACCGACGGATGCACATGCAGCACGATGTTGGTGCTGTCATCAATCTGGGGCGTGACGTCCAGCGAAATGCCTGAAAAGATAGGCGACCACGTCGGTGTCGGCAATGTGGCTGCCGTGGTGGTCGTGCCCGCAACACCTGCCGTGATATTGGTCACAAAGAAATCTTCGGTGCCGACTTTCAGAACCGCCTTCTGGTTATTCAAAGTCGCAATGCGCGGGCTTGACAGAATCTGGACGTCCCCTTGTGTTTCCAGAAAACCCAGCACCGCTTGAAAGCCATCCGTGGCAAAGGCCAGGCCAAACAACCCCGCGCCCGCCGTTGGCAGGGCAACACCCCCCGCCAAGGTGGTGCCGGCAGCAAACCCCGGTAGGTTTGATTGCACGCCGCTGATCAAGGTGTTACTGCTGGTGTTGCCACTCATCAACCCCATGGCGCGGGTTGCACCATTGCCATTTCTCAACGCTGACCAGTCAATACCGCTTTGATAACCGTCGCGCAACTCCACCTCAACAATTTTGGCTTCCAGCATCACTTGGCGTTCGACGGAAATTTGTGCTGCTTTCAAAAATTTATCGACCTGACGCAACTCATCGGGCATGGCCCGCACCGCCATGATGCCCGCCTGCGGGCTGGAGATGACGTTGCGCCCTTCGCCGCTGCCCACCAAGCCCTGCACAGCGCTCGCCAGTTCAGCCCAGAAATCAGTTTTAGAGGTTGTCGTCACGCGACTGCCCTCTGTCTTTTGAGTCCCGCCCGTCGAGGTGCCCCCCGAGGAACCTGACTGTGGCATGGCCCCGGATGACACACGCAACTCGCTAGTCCCATCACGCTGGGACAACGGGTAATTCACCGTAAAAATCCGGGTCTGCAAGCTGGGGCCATAAATTGAAATACGGCGCCCTTCCATCTTGAAGTCATAGCCGTACATGTCACGAATTGCCTCCAGCGCCTCGCGCACGGTCACACCGCGCAGCGTCACCGACAAGGTGCCAGCAACATCGGGGTGCATCAACATGCTGTAGCGCGTGTCAGCCACGATGGCTAAAAAAACCTCGCGTGCCAGGGCGTTGTTAACCAGCAAATCCAGCCGGGGTTCAGGCGCTAACGCCACAATCGGCAAAGCGGGTTCAGCCAGCGCGTCACTGATACGCGCTGGCACCACCAATGGCGTGGGAATAGGTGCCGGGGGCAAGTCGGTGCGCAAGGTATCGCTCACGTTGGGCGTGCGCAGGGGCCGGTCAGCAGCGCAGCCTGCGAGCAAACTCACGCCCATGGCGATACACAGACCGGTCATCAAAAAAGGGCGCGACCGGGCAACACGACCGGTTTGCAGGGTTTTGGTCGGCTGAAAAAAATCAATCATGGGGTGAGCTATTCGGGTCATAAAGAGAAACGTCATGGTTGAGTATCGACACAAGGCGTGAAGGTGGACGACTTTTGAGGTGCCGTAGATGAACAGGCCGGTTTTGCAACCCGTGGCACGACCGTTCGACGTTCAATGCCCGAAAACTGAGGCAATTTACGCAGCACGCCGCCTTCACGCAACCACACCTCGGTCTCGCTGATGCGTTCAATGCGGGCCTGGCCTATCTTTTGACCGGTTGTATAAAGTCGCGTTCCCACCACCAGATAAGAACGGCCATTGCGCTTGATGAGGGTCATGGCCCCCGCTGCCTGATCCAAACCGGCGTCACCCAAAACGCCAGGATTGGCTCCCCGCTCAGAAGGCGGCAACGTCGGGTCGCGCAGAATTTGAGCGGCCACTTGCCAGCCTGAAAAGAACAGGGCCAGCCCTACCAGCCAACTCAACACCTTCATGGATTCACCTCAACCAAAAATAACTGCAACGTCAACTCGGGCGGCTGCTTTTCACTTTTAACGGTCATGGCGCCCCAACGCACATGCGGCAACGCTTGCTCCAGTGTCTGAACGTACCGCGTTAATTCAGCGTAAGGCCCGGACACGACCAACTCGACGCCTTGGCGGCGCAGCGCCACAGAGGGCGCACCCGTGCTGGTCGGCGCAACAGGCGCTGGCGCCTCGGGGGCCACCACAGCGGTGCGAATCAAAGTCAACCCTTCATGGCGACGTAAAAAATGAACCAGCACTTGCGCCAGCGGCGTGCCCTGCGTCTGCGTCGGCAAGAGGTCTGCGATGCTTTGGTTAGTTGTCTCAAGATGCGCTTTGACAGTGGCCAGCTCATCACTCAGGCTTTGGGTGGCGCCCGCCACTTGGGTCAGACTTTTAAACTCAAGACGAGCCAGCTGCAAGGCTGTACTTTGTTTTCCAACGCGCTCTTTTAGCTGCTGATACGCCGCTTGCGTCGGCGACAACCACACCACATCGACCAAGGCGGCGCAACAGGCAATCACGGATAAAAACAAAAAAACGCGCTCACGCAAGCTCAAGGCATCCACCCGCACCGCCTGCACCTCCCAGGCATTTTTCAACCAGTTTTTCATGGGGTACTCCCAGGCAGGGCCGAAGACTTGCTGATCGCGCTGACCATCTGAAAAGCCCAGACCGGGCGGGCGGGCGTTGGATCGGCAGCAGGTATGGCTGAATTGGCGGACGGCATATTTCTGGGGAAGGTTGCCGTGGTGCTGACGTTTTCAACCCGGATTGTGGCCAACTTTTGGCCTTTCAACAGCGGACTCAGGCTCAATCGACTCACCCAGTCATTCAAGGCCGCCGGTTCAAAGGTAAAGCCGCTGACCACCAGTTGCACGTCATCGGCCTTGACATCGGTCACCCACACTTGGGACGGAATACTTTGGGCCACCAGTTGCAGCCGGTTGGAATGTCCCCATCCCGGCAAAAATAAACCCAATTCCAGTGCGGCGAGTTGTTGCTCACGCAATTGCAACTCGGCGCGCCGACCTTGCAAGTCTTGCGTTAAGGCGACCTCCATCGAGACCGCGCTGGCTTTGCTTTGCTTGATGGCTGAATCCAGCGTTTCAAGCTCGCTGGCTTGTCGGGTCAGCGTTTGCTTGAAGCCTTCCGTGGCCACCGTCAAAGTCCAGACCCAATAAGCGCACAACCCGCCTCCGATGAGTAAAAAAAGAGCCAAGGCCTGCGCCATGGTTTGTGCCGAGAAGTACCGCTTTTGCGTGAGCAAAATCGGCGTGCAGAGATTAATTTGTTGGGACATAGACAGGCCTCAGAGCTGGCGGCTCTCGGTTCTCAACACAATCCCCAATAAAGGCAGACACAGCCCCACATCGCCCAAAGCGCCCCCTTCAAAACCGGTAAACAAATGGTCAACATTCAAGGCTTGCACCGGTTGCCCCAATTGCCGACTTAGCCACTTGGACAGCGCCACACTGCGCTCGCCCGCGTAAACGCGCATTTCAAACAACGGCATACTGGACCAGGAGCGACTCCACACATCGAGTGTGCGCTGCACCTCCAATAAAAACCGCTGCGCTTTGTCTTCATCGCCGCCGTAACCCGTGGCTGAAACGGCGGCGGAGGCAGGCATGTTGGTGTAGTCGTTGCCGTATGAAACGCCGCCCACACTGTAATCAGGTACGTATTCGTCCACCGGTGTGAAGGCATTGGCCGATACGACCGCGCTTTCGCTGCCCTGCGTCCAGGCGGCGGCCAAAAATCCATCAGGCAACTCAAACCGCCGTGAATAAAACAACTCGCCATTGGCGCTGATGGTCAACACCGCCTGCTGTCCCTCCACCAGCACCAAGGCGGCATTAGCGCGCTTGGCGTGACCTTCACGCTTGGTCAGGGCATTTTGGAGATTGCGTTGCGCGTTTTCATAAATGTCGATAACCGGCACTTTCCAGCCCATCGCGTCTGCCAGGTCCAGCACCTCACGCACGACCGCGTTGGTGGCAACCACGACAAACAGCGCACCCGTGCCCTTTTGTTTCCCATCACCGACCCGCATCACGTCCAGCGTGACATCGTCCAGGTGCGAGTCAAGCATCTCTTTGATCTGATAGCGGGCGGCGGCGCGCAGCTCTTCGGGCGGCACGGCGGGGGCATCAATTTGCAGTAATTGACATTGTTCAGGGCGCAGCATGACAAAAGCCTCAAGGCTTTTCAGGCCCAAGCCTTGCAGTCGGTGTACAAAATCGTCGGTGCTGTCATCGCCTTGGCGCTCTACGCCAAACTTCAACACCTTGTGCGTGCCATTAGAACCGGCACGCGCCAGCACATAAGCCAGCGTTTGACCAGACCAGGAAACCACCAGCCGATCTTTTGAACCTTGACGCTTCCAGGGCCAACGCATTGTTAAACCCAACTGCTTTTAAGCAAAACGTTAAGAAGAGTCAGGATTTTTGTCATGGCGATAGCAAGGTTGAAAACTTTTTTATTGAGTTTGACGACGGCAAGATGTCAATCGAGACAGCATTCTCTCTTAAATCGCCTGTCTGCGGCCCTCTCAATAATTCTCTCGACGGTAAATTAGTGTCGATTTGTAGAGGCCAAAGGTAGCGCGAGCGCAGGGCAAGTCATCGAGCAACCCTGACGTTCCGGTTTGACCACGACAGTTGCCCCAGTCGTAGCGCAAATAGTCCGGCACGCTTAAAACAATGTCCAGCCAACCGCGTTGACCGGGTGCAGCAAACTGCAACCGGGCTTGTCCCCCACTGAGCACCAACGTGGCCGCCCCGGTTCGGGTTTGCAGGGCAGGCGCACCAGCACTGCTTAGCAATTCATTTTGACCGCTGACGAGGGGATAAAAATACAAGCCTGCCACGCCGTTTGGCTTGGCCGTGCCGGTTAGCGTTTGGGCGGCAGGCACGCTTAAAGCCGTGCAACTGTCATCGGTCTGGTTGGTGAAATAGCTGCCCGTCCAATATTGGGCTTGCAGCGGTACAGACAACGCTAACTTTTCTGAGCCATAAGCGTTTTTTAACTGCAAACGACCAAAACGCAGGCTTGAACTGCCGATCAGCACCTTGTCAAAGACGCCATCCGCAGGGGCTGATATATCTAAATTATTGTCCGCTGCCCGCAGCGTCACCAAGTCGGTATCCGTGGGCATGATACCCACCCGAAACGATTCATACGGGCCTTGCGGGCTGGCGCTACGGTTCAATTTAAAGTTGATACTGAAGGTGCCCACACCTGCGACCCAATCGCCGTTGGAGGACACCAGGCCCAATTCGCCCGCGCCGTTTCCGACGGCAAAAGCAGTGGCTGTCAGGGGCGCTGTTGCATCGACCAGATCAACACCACCTAGCCCAAAGTTACTCATCACATGACCCGCCAGGCGAGCAAAAACACCGGTATAGTTTTGCGTGACGGCGGGGCTTGCCAAGCCGTTGCGGGCGGTTAGCAAGAAGTTCTTGACCTGCATGGTTTCCCCCATATAGCTGTAAGCAGAGGCCACCGTACACACCTCCAAAACCCGGTTAACCACCGTGCCCGGCGTTACCCCAAAGTGATCGGGAATAAAGCGCCCCAAGGACACGCTGGTTTTGTTGCCGATACTGCAACCGTATTGGCCGTTCAGCAGCGTGTCGGACAGATAGTTAACCGCATCCGCCGAGGCGGTGATGCAGTCACCCGCACCGCTGTCAATAGCGGTAAAACTGTCATCCCGGTAAGCGCCAGGCGCCAGGTAGAGATAACCGACCTCGCTGTACGTGGCATTGACAGCGCTCGCATTGGCCGTCAAGGACGACGGGGTCAGTGTGCCGACTACCCCGCCACTTTGCTGGGTCGCGTCTTGACTCGTTAACTGGGCGCTGAGTTTGTCGGTGTCCAACGTCAAGGCATTGGTGTAGCTGTCGGCGGCGTTGGTGGTGGCGCTCAGGGCAAAGCTGGCCCCTGCTTTGATGACGGGCACCGACGCCACAAAAGGCGCCGTGGCGGTAGCCGTGGTCAACAAGGTCGCCGCCGAAGGGCGCACCGAAAACCGGTCGGACGAACAGCTGACGAGCGGGCTGGCGGACGTGTTGTCCGTCACCCGGCACATCAAATTCAGGTGCGCCTTGGTCAGCGTCATCGCCGCTGTAGTTTTGCGCCCGGCATCGGCGTCGCTAAAGGCCAGTGTCTGTGACACAGCGGGCGAGAGAGCCGCCCGATCCGCACAGGCCGTGCTGCCGCTGCCCAGCACCAGTTCCACCATCACATTTTTAGCGGTGCCGCCGCTGGCGACATAGTTGCTTTGAATCGTGCCATCGGTTTTCAGCGCGACAACATCCAAAGAAAAAGGCGCCCCGGCCAGCTTGGTGTAGAGCCGGTGTTGTGTGGTTGTGCTGCCGGTTTCAGCCACCCAAGTCGGTAATAAACCTGTTTCCAGACATTCAAACTGGCTGACCTCTGAACCCGTCGCGGGCGTGGCGGTGCAAGCGGGCGGGACGACCAGAGCGGTGTCGCCAATCACGCTTGCGGTGGCGGTCACAACCCCGCCGCCCGTCGAGATCACGGTGCCGCGAACGCGCGAGGCCGTCAGGGTGATGGCGCCGTCGCCGGTGCGGACATTGCCGCCCACCAGAATGCTGGTCAGCGTGACGACACCGCCGCTGATGACGTCGGCCCCCACCGTGCTCCCGACACCAATCGTGATAGCACCGACCGCCGTCGTGACCGAGCCGCCAACTTTGATGCCCTGCGTCAGAATCAGCACGCCCGCGCCGGTGCTGCTGATGTTGCCGCAAATGGCGCTCAAGTCGCCCACCGTAATGCCTCCTGCCACGGTCGTGATGTCGCCCTTGACGGTGATGCGGGTCGTCAGCGTGACCACACCGGCCTGCGTGCTGACCGAGCCACCAATCACGCTGTCGGCGCCTATGTTGATGGCGCCCGCCTGGGTGCTGATGCCAGCGGCCACACTGATATTGGCGCCCAGCGTGACGATGCCCGCCCCGGTGGATGTGATAGCGCCGCTAATGCTGCTGCCATCCCCGACAGTGATGCCGCCATCCACGGTGGTGATGCCGCCCCCAATTTTGGTATTTGTCAACAAGGTCACCACGCCCGCGCCTGTGCTAATGCCCCCGCTGACCAGGCTATTGCCTCCGACAGTGACAGCGCCCGCGCCCGTGCTGATAGTGCCGCCCACCTTGACATTTTCATCAAGCGTGACAACGCCCGCCTTGGCAGACACCGCGCCGCCCACCGTGCTTCGCACGCCTAGGGTGATGGCGCCTTCTTGCGTGTTGATAAAACCACCCACCTGACTGTCTGCCGCGAGGGTCACGATGCCGGTGGTGCTGGTCGTGGTGAGGTTGCCCGTCAGCGTGCTCGCGCTACCCAGATTGACGGCTGCCGTACCGACCACGTTCGCGTTCAAACGGGTGCTGGCACCCAAGGTAAGCACACCGTTTGTGATGAGCGTCAGGTCAGAGGTCGCCCCATCTACGTTGATCAAGTTACTCGCCCCTGTGGTAAATGCCCCGGAGAATGTGATGGTGACGGGTTTGAAAAAACTGCTAATCGTGATCGTGTCGCCTGCTGTCAGGCTCAAGACGCCGCAGCTGTAAGAACTGCTACTCAGAAAATTAAGGCTGCAACCCGCTGGCAGCCCTCCTAAAAGAGCTGCAGTAGGAGAAAACGTGTAGTTTGCCGCCGCCTGTGCGGGCAACCCCGGCAGCCACAGCAGCAATAAGGCGACCAGCTGAAGCAGCCAGCGGCCTTGGGTGCGCAGGACGTGCCAACCACACAAAATACGCAGCTGACAACGGATTAAAAAGACACAACAGGGCGTCATCATGAGGCAGTCCTTAAATGGCTTTTTCAGCCAGATAAATTCCAAAAACTATTGCGAAACGGCTGGTTAGCCGTTCGCAAACGAGAGGTGCCTCACCGCCACAGTTCACTTTTTTCAGGCCTGTCACGCTTATTTTTACCCAAGCGCTAAATACTGATTTTTATTTTTTATTGACGATAATTATAGATTACTGCCTAATTTGAACCAAAAAAATACCAGTCATTGCTTTTATTTAACAAAAGCATGACGCAGCCATTCATTAAATTTAATCGCTGAAAGTCAAGTATTGAGAAAAAGCAAAGCTTCACCAAGGCCGCGTAGGCGTTGCGAAGCTGGCTTGAGAAAAAAGAGGAATTCGAGGCAAGTCGGCGCAGACTTGCGCCTCAGAACCTGTTCACGATCTTTACAGGCTGCTGAAATACTTCAGAGACTCATCTTTTGAAAATTTTCGACCTCATAAAATTGCCTACAGGCTATTGTTTTCAAGTTCTTGAGGGGTATGTCGTCACTCAAGAAGGCGGTTTTTGAATACGAAACCAGTATTTCAATAGCCTGTTAAAGATCATGAACAGGTTCTCAG
>CAIJRK010000086.1 GCA_903823025.1 uncultured beta proteobacterium | reverse complement strand
TTTTGCGCTTCTTCAAGCGTTTGGGGTTTCGGGCTGGCTTGCCGTAGATTAATTTGCATTGCTATCAATTCTGACCTGTTTTTGCACAAATCCCGACAACACTATGAAATCAGTTGGGTAGTGGGGTGAACGCGTACGATATTTGTCGTTCTTGTTACTGGGCCGATCCCACTTTTTACCGTCACGTCGCTATGCAGCAAGAACGACGTGTCGAGCTGGTTTGGACGGGAGATGATGTTGTTGATTTTGAGCGGATCAAAAGTGAAGCTGAATCTCATCAGATGAGCGTGGCTGAAGTCATCAAACAAAGGTTTAAAACGCCACCTTAAGGAAAGAGTGTTGACTGTGCCAAAAAATCGTTTAGTGAACGGATGGTTGGAGCTGCTTTAGGTACGACTGGAATAAAGTGCGATATGTAAAGCGATTCAATGGTCACGTCATCGCATCCGTTAAGGGTGGACTGACTAGACCTGCCTACATCCAAAAGAATCCGATGGGCAACGGTTTCTGGAATGGGCGAACCATAGTTTTTTTCTCCGCAAGAACCGTCGTAGCTGAGAATAAAAGGTATGCGCTTTTCGTTAAGAATTTCTAGAGATTCGATAATTCGATCACGGCTAACGCCCGCAATGTAGCGTTGATCACGACCTTGACTTGTTCCTTGGTAGGGCGGGTCGAGGTAGAAAAAGTCGCCTTCTTGGGCAGATAGAAATAGTGATAAAAAGTCACCATAAACGGCTTTTGTCCTACCAGCGAGGACAAGGTGTGCAGCAAGTAGCTCGGCGCTCATCCGTTTTGGCTGTGTACCTTTTCGACGTTTGTCCGGTGACTGATTAAACTCTCCTGCGGCGTTGAACCGAACTGCATTCTTCACGCATCTCGCTAATAAATAAAGTAGCTTGGCAGGACAATGATCTATATTGAATTCAGAACGAATTTCGTAGTACGCCTCAATTGGTTTTTCGCGTTCGCGGTGCCACAAAATATTGTATTGATCAGCGATTTCGGTTGGATCGTCAATGACTCCATCCCATAATTGAATAAGAGGTTGGAGCGCATCTCCTATGACATAAGAGGGAAAAATGTTTCTGGATGCAGCCGCCAGCGTAAGGGCAGAAGAACCTGCAAACGGCTCTATAAGACGCTTGTATTGATTTTTAGGAACATGCGAAAGAATGGCTTCTGCCAGCCGACGTTTACTCCCTTGATACGGAACTGGATGAGGAATAGAGATGGACAATTTTGAATCTCACTATTCATTTAAAAAAATACTTATAGTCATCATAACGGAGATGCTAAACGGGCGGAAAACTTTTTAGAAGTTTATACCGTGAGTGCAAACTCTTGTTCAGGGCTTAACGCTGATATTACGGCTGATAGTCAGGCAACTTGTCTCTGAACCGTGTCTGCTTACTCCCTCTCAGCAACAAGTCAGCCCCATCGCG
Organism: uncultured beta proteobacterium; assembly: GCA_903823025.1. Classification (GTDB taxonomy): domain Bacteria; phylum Pseudomonadota; class Gammaproteobacteria; order Burkholderiales; family Burkholderiaceae_C; genus Rhodoferax. The sequence continues at coordinate 94,466 of CAIJRK010000086.1, read as the reverse complement.
TAAACTCGGCGCTGCCCGGGGTGCGCTGTGAAAGCGCTGAGATGATTGATCAAACCCGCGAACTTGATCCGGTTAATACCGGCGTAAGAAGAGCCAGACTGCCGTCCTGCGGCCCCTTTTCGGGGTTTTTCGGACATCGCGCCGTCTTCCCTGTTCGCTGAATTGATTGACTGTTCCCTGGGGCTAAACCCACATCTTCAGGAGAACCCGCGATGAACGCACCCGACAAATTCAGCCAGTTGCTGAGCCTCACGCGCGAGCCTTTACCGGCTTCCCGCAAAATCTACGTTCCCGGCACGCAGCCCGGCGTCAACGTGCCTTTGCGGGAAATCATGCAAAGCAACGGCGAAGCCATCACGGTGTACGACACCTCCGGCCCCTACACCGACCCGCAAGCCACGATTGACGTGCGCCAAGGTTTGGCCCCCATGCGCCAAAGCTGGATTGAAGGGCGCGGCGACACCGAGTCCTACACCGGCCGCACACCCTTTGCGCTGGACGATGGCCTGAAGAACGGCGAGTCTGAAGCGCTGGCCGCTTTGCGCTTGCAAGCCGCCGGATTGCAGCGCACACCGCGTCGCGCCAAAGCAGGCGCTAACGTGTCGCAAATGCACTATGCCCGTCGCGGCATCATCACGCCCGAGATGGAATATGTCGCTATTCGCGAGAACCAAAAACTCGACTGGATGGAACAATATCTGGGCAACGCCGAGCGCGAGAAGCGCCTCGCGGGCAACAGTTTTGGGGCCAGTATTCCGAGAGTGATGACGCCCGAGTTTGTGCGCGATGAGGTCGCGAGAGGCCGCGCCATCATCCCCGCCAACATTAACCATCCTGAAGTCGAACCGATGGCGATTGGACGCAATTTCTTGGTCAAAATCAACGCCAATATCGGCAACTCAGCCGTCACGTCGAGCATTGAAGAAGAAGTCGAAAAACTGGTGTGGTCGATTCGTTGGGGCGCAGACACCGTGATGGATTTGTCCACCGGGCGCAACATTCACACCACCCGCGACTGGATTCTGCGCAACTCGCCCGTGCCCATTGGCACCGTGCCGATTTATCAGGCGCTGGAAAAAGTAGGCGGCGTGGCCGAGGATTTGACATGGGAAATTTTCCGCGACACGCTCGTTGAGCAAGCCGAGCAGGGCGTGGACTATTTCACCGTTCATGCGGGCGTGCGGCTGGCCTTCATTCACCTCACGGCCAACCGCATGACGGGCATTGTGTCGCGTGGCGGCTCCATCATGGCCAAGTGGTGCATTGCGCATCACCAAGAGAATTTCATTTACACCCACTTTGATGAAATGACCGAAATCCTGAAAGCCTATGACGTGAGTTATTCGCTGGGCGATGGTCTGCGTCCCGGCTCCGGCGCGGACGCCAATGACGAAGCGCAGTTTGCCGAATTGCGCACCTTGGGTGAACTCACGCAACAAGCCTGGCAGCAAGATGTGCAGGTCATGATCGAAGGCCCCGGCCACGTGCCGCTGCACATGGTGCAGGCCAACATGACCGAGCAACTCAAACATTGCCACGAAGCGCCGTTCTACACACTCGGCCCGCTGACCACCGACATTGCGCCCGGCTACGACCACATCACCAGCGGCATCGGCGCGGCCATGATTGGCTGGTTCGGCACCGCCATGTTGTGCTATGTCACACCCAAAGAACACCTGGGTTTGCCGGATCGGGACGACGTGAAAGTCGGCATCATCACCTACAAAATTGCCGCCCACGTGGCCGATGTAGCCAAGGGCCATCCCGGTGTGCGGGCGCGGGATGATGCGTTGTCCAAAGCCCGTTTTGAGTTCCGTTGGATGGATCAGTTCAATCTGTCGCTTGACCCGGATACGGCACGCAATTTCCACGATGAAACCTTGCCTAAAGATTCCTCCAAGGAAGCGCATTTCTGCTCGATGTGTGGCCCCAAGTTTTGCTCAATGAAGATCTCGCAAGAGGTGCGCGATTACGCCAAGATCAAAGGTCTGACTGATGCCGAGGCGTTGACGCAGGGCATGGACGACAAGTCGCAAGAGTTCAAGCAGGCGGGTGGCGAGATTTACATCCCGATCAACAAGGCTTGATCAGCGGCTAAAACGAAAACGGCACCCGAAGGTGCCGTTTTTAGCTTGTTGCCCCGAAAGGCAATGTGCAATTAAGCGGTTTTAGTCGCTTTTTTAACTGCATCAGCAGCTTGTGTGGCCGCTGCAGTGAAGTTGGTTTGAACGGTTTCAGCTGCTTTTTTAGCTTGTGACTGAGCGGACTCCATGGCGTTTTGACCAGCGGTCAAAGTGCTCTTGAACGCAGCAACAGCGGATTCGCTGCCAGCAGGTGCATTTTTGGTCATGTTTTCAACGGCACCAGCGAAAGCTTTTTGAGCTTCAGCAGTCTTGGCTTCGACAGCTTTGGTGAATTCAGCACCGCTGCCAGTCACGATGGTTTGAACGTGTTGAGCGTAGGCAGCAGATTTGTCAGCCAAAGGCTTCATCAAGCCAGATTGCAGAGCCATGACTTGTTGCGCGTCTTTGGCGCCCAAGATAGCTTGAACGTGGCTGAAGGTTTCGCCCAAAACTGCTTTGGAAGCAGCCATGTTCAATTCAACCAGCTTTTCAACACCCGCAAAAGCTTGTGTGGAAATGCCTTCCAGCGATTGCAGGGTGGCTTTGTTGGATTCGATAAATTGTGCGGCGGTGTTGTTCATGTGAAATTTCTTAATTAATGGGGCAAATCGGCTGGCTACTTGGCAAATGCCGTATCAGGCAGTTTTTGCTGCAGCGCAATATGGTTTGAATTATAAGGAGGATTCAAGATTAATGTTGCACTGCAACAATTTTTAGAGGGCTTGTTCTAAGGGATATCGCTTACCTTGCTGTCAGCGCGAGCGAAATGGCGGGTTGAACCGCTATTTCTTGAGGTTCTTGACAATTGCTTTAAGTTTTTCATTGATCAGGAGAAAACGTTTATTCGACGCCAGCATCTCTTTATTTAATAGGTTGGCGCGTACCGGGTCAGCCGGTGAAATTATGGAGGTCCCAGCTGCCACTACTGATTCCATGGCCAACCCTTCAATAAGAAGCCCTGTTAAATGCTTGATCTCCTGTAGAAATTCCTGACGTGGATCCCCGGGAGCAAGCCAAGCTTGGGAAAGATCCACCAACACTTTGCGGTAGGCCGGTGCCAACACGGTGCGGGTTTTTGAATCAAGTTCCAGTTCCGTCATTTGACCGGCTTTGACCTGGCCTTGAAGTTTTTTCATAAGGTTGGTGGCCGCATCAAAGCCCTTGGTGCCTCTGTCCATGGCGGCGGCACCTACAAAGAGCCGTTGCAGATCCAACTGTGCTGTTGGGGCAGACAGTGCGAGGCTGGCTGATAGGCACACCGCCGCAGCCAAAGCGACCACACTGCGGCTTTTGATGGCGGCAGCATAGCGCGACAGATCAAAACGTTTTGGCAAGATGTAGGCCATCACGGCACCTGCCAGCAGTCCGCCTATGTGGGCGCCATTGTCAATTCCACCAGTCGTGAAACCTTGCGCCAAAGCGTAGAAGACAAAGAATCCGATGCCCGTGAGATGCTGCTTGCCAAAAATTTTGGGCAAAGTATTGCGGTATTGGTACACCGCGACCAGCAGAGCGCCGGCAATGCCAAATACAGCCCCGGAGGCGCCAACCGAGACCGCTTTCTGCGCAGAAAAATGCAAACTTAAAGCGCTGCCCGCGATGGTGGACCCTAAATAGATCATGAGATAGGGGCAATAGCCGTAGATGCGTTCTACCGTTTGTCCAATAATCCACAAGCCCACCATGTTCATGGTCAGGTGCAAGATGCCACTGTGCAGAAATGTCGAAGAAACCATGCGCCACCACTGGCCCCTTTGAACTTCGGAGGTCGCGTTGCCACCCCAATACAACAACAGATCGGCCGGTGGTTTGACGATGTCGGCGCCCTGGATCACCATGAGCCACCAAATCGCTACGTTGGCGGCTACCAAGGCATAAGTCATCCAGGTTCGGGGTGCCAGTGCAATGAACTGTTCTCTGAATTGCCGTTCTTGGGTCAATGTATTCGTTGCGATGACGCCCGGATGGGCATGGCGCAAGCGTTCAAGAATCACTTCGAGCAGTCGCTCCTGCTCGGGCGCGCTGTAGCGGGCCAGCGGGATGAACGGCCAACGGCGGCGACTAAGCCAGGAACTGGCCGAGCGATCCACGCCGGGAAAAAGTTCAAGCTGGAGCGCATGGCCATTGCCGATGGGCTCAATACTGGTGTTGGCAATGTCTTTCCAGCGGTAGCTTTTTCCCTTACCCCAAAAGTTAAAAGATTCGATTCCCTGCGCAGTGAGCAGCACAGGCGAGCGGTCGCGTCTGATTTGACGACGGCAGGCGAAATCAAAGGCAATGGTTACGGCTAACAGTAAAGCGAATCCCAATGCGCCAGGGTTGCCCGAGGTTTTGCTGGAGAACGCCATCAGGATGGCCGCTATCGAGGCCAAGATCCAAAGCCAGACTTTGACTCTGGCCGCTGGGCTTTTTTGTGTTGGGTTAAATGACTCAACCATGACTTGAGTCGGCAAGAAATCGTTCATTATTTTCCCCTCCTCTAGGTATTTTTACATCTACTTTTAGAGGAATTTTGCCTGACGACTTCAGGTGCCGAAGAGCTTCAGCCCAGTCGCTGCTGATGCCTTGCTATTTGCATTCGGACTTGGTTCGGCGCTGTTCCGCCCAGAATGTCGCGGGCGTTGAGTGAGCCGCGCAGGCTCAACACTTCATAAACATCTTTCTCAATCGACGGGTTGAACTCTTTTAAGACCGCCAGCGGCAATTCTGACAAATCGACTTGGTGCGTGATGGCGGCTTTAACGGCATGGGCCACAGTTTCGTGCGCATCACGGAAAGGCAAGCCTTTCTTCACCAGATAGTCCGCCAGATCGGTCGCGGTGGCGTAGCCTTTGAGGGCGGCGCGTTCCATGGCTTCGGGTTTGACGGTGATGCCGCCTTCCTTGACGCCAGTTGCTGGATTGAGCTGGCCGCCCACCATTTCGGCAAAAATTCGCAACGTATCTTTCAAGGTATCTACCGTGTCAAACAGCGGTTCTTTATCTTCCTGGTTGTCTTTGTTGTAGGCCAGCGGTTGACCTTTCATCAGCGTGATCAGGCCCATCAGATGCCCGACGACGCGGCCCGTTTTGCCGCGTGCCAGTTCGGGTACATCGGGGTTTTTCTTCTGCGGCATGATGGAACTGCCGGTGGTGAATCGGTCGGCAATCTGGATGAAGCCGAAGTTCTGGCTCATCCACAAAATCAGTTCTTCGCTGAAGCGGCTGATGTGCACCATGCACAGCGTGGCTGCTGCCGTGAATTCAATGGCGAAATCGCGGTCGCTGACGGCGTCCAGCGAGTTCTGGCAGACCTGCGGTTGGCCCTTGTCATCGATCATGCCCAGCGTTTTAGCGACGCGCTCACGGTCTAGCGGGTAGCTGGTGCCGGCCAACGCGGCAGCGCCCAGCGGCAGACGATTGGTACGGCGGCGCACGTCGCCCATGCGTTCGGCGTCACGGCTGAACATCTCGACATAGGCCAGCATGTGGTGCCCGAAACTGATCGGTTGCGCAACCTGTAAATGGGTAAAACCCGGCAGGATGACTTCAACATTTTTCTCGGCCACTTCGATCAGCGCTTTTTGCAGGTCTGTCAGCAAACCGCTGATCAAATCAATTTCGCCGCGTAGCCACAGACGCACATCGGTCGCCACTTGGTCGTTGCGCGAGCGGCCGGTGTGCAGGCGTTTGCCGGCAATGCCGACCAACTGCGTCAGGCGCGCTTCGATGTTCAGGTGGACGTCTTCCAGATCCAGCTTCCACTCAAAGGCGCCGGATTCGATCTCGGCGGCAATCGTGGTCATGCCGCTTTGAATGGCGCGGTGGTCTTCGTCGGTAATAATTTTTTGCACGGCCAGCATCTCGGCGTGGGCCAAAGAACCGGCGATGTCGGCTTGCCACAAGCGCTTGTCAAAAAACACGCTGGAGGTGTAACGCTTGACCAGGTCGCTCATGGGTTCGGAGAACAAGGCGGACCAGGCTTGGGCTTTTTGGTCGAATTGGTTGTGTGACATAAGTGATGTGCAAGTAGGCGTCGGCTTTTGAGGGCTGCGCTGGGTTATGGATTGAAGGGGGAACTCACTAATAATCGGGTTCATGCCTTAGCGCGGCGGCATCTTGACTCACAGAGAACTCAATTGTTAATGAAAGACACTCAAATTTTATCGGCCTTCCAGGACTTGCCGTCCGAGTTGCCAGCGTCGGCATCGGGATCGGTGCGGACGTTGGTGTTCGATGCTTGCCATGTTGGCGTGGTGTTGCGAGCGGTGTTGTTTGTCGAGTCGGTGATGGCGGTGGCGGCCATGTTTGGCGCAGTCACTTTCATGGACTGGTTGAGCGGCCTGTCTTTGCTCACCGGCGGCGCTTTGCCAGCGACATTGGTGTGGTTGATTGCGGCGTGCAGCCTCAAGAAAATACTGGCGCGCCTGAGTCCTGGCGCGCAGCAAGTCGCGGGCATCGCGTTGGGCGCGTTGGCTGGACTTTATGGTTGTGGTCTTTTGTGGGTAGCTGGCTTGCTGGAACCGGCGCCTTGGCTGGCCTGCGCTTTTAGCGGCGCTTTGTTGTCAGCGGCCTTGGTCGCGGCGCTGGTGTTGCGGGCCAAGGCTAAAACCCCGGCTGAAACGGCGGCGCGTTTAAGCGAACTGCAGGCCCGCATTCGGCCCCATTTTTTGTTCAACACGCTCAACAGTGCCATCGCGCTGGTGCGTGCCGAACCGGCCAAGGCCGAGTCGCTTTTGGAGGATTTAAGCGACCTGTTTCGCCATGCGCTGATGGAGCAAGGTGAGTCCGTAACACTGGCCGATGAAATTGCGTTGGCGCAGCGTTATCTGGCGATTGAACAGGTTCGTTTTGGCGAGCGTATCAACGTCAAGTGGGATATTGACGCAGATGCTGCTGACGCCAAATTGCCGCCTTTGCTGTTGCAACCGTTAGTAGAAAACGCGGTCAAGCACGGCGTAGAACCTAGTGCTTTGGGCGCACAAATCAGAATCTCGACACGGCGGCGTGCCTCCAGCGTCATCATCAAAATTACCAACACGGTGCCCGCTGGTCAAGGCGAGCGGGGTCATGGCGTGACGCTGGACAATGTGCGAGACCGGCTAAACCTGCTGCACGATGTGGAGGGTCAGTTTCAAAGCGGCCTCAAAGACGGCGTTTTTCAAGTCAGGATCAAGGTGCCGTTTTGAGCATACGGATCACTATCAACCCAGAAAAACTCCATAAAGAAAGCGTTTGATGCCCCTTAAAGTTTTGATTGTTGACGATGAAGCCCTGGCTCGTACACGTCTGCGCACGTTGCTGGCCGACTGTACGGCGCCTTTAACCCGCGTGGAGGCGGAGGCGGCCAACGCGACGCAGGCGGTGGAGTTTTTGCTGCGCCAACCGGTCGATGTGGCGCTGATTGATATTCACATGCCCGGCGCGGACGGTTTGACGCTGGCCCGCACGCTGCGCACATTGCCCCATCCGCCCGCCGTGGTGTTTGTGACCGCTTTTGCCGAACACGCGGTGCAGGCTTTTGAGCTGGAGGCGGTGGACTATTTGACCAAGCCGGTGCGGCTGGCGCGTTTGCAGGCGGCACTGCAAAAGGTAGAGCGGCTGATCAATTCGGGGCGCGCGTTAGCGCCCGTTGTGCCGCAAGACGTGTTGATTATTCAAGACCGTGGCGGCACCGAGCGCGTGCCGTTGTCGCAGGTGTTGTACCTCAAGGCCGAGTTGAAGTACATCACGGTGCGCACCAAAACCAAGACCTACATTCTGGATGGCACTTTGAGTGAATTGGAAGAAAAGTACCCCGCCCGTTTCATGCGCATTCACCGCAACACCCTGATCGCCCGGCACGCCGTGCAGGCGCTGGAAAAGCACTTTGACGCAGAAGAGGGTGAAGGCTGGGCGGTGCGACTGGACAGTATTGATGAGTTGCTGTTTGTGTCGCGCCGGCAATTGGCCGCTGTGCGGGAGTTGGTGGCGGGGTAAGTCACCTAACCCGTATTGCGCAGCCCCGCCGCAATGCCGTTAATCGAGATATGAATACCGCGCTGCACGCGCTCGTCGGTTTGGCCGGCGCGGTAGCGGCGCACCAACTCCACTTGCAGATGGTGCAGCGGGTCGATATAGGGAAAGCGGTGGCGAATGGAGCGTTGCAGGGCAGCGTTGTTGGCCAGTCGATGCTTGTCGCCAGTGATGGCGCCCAGCGCAGCCGCCGTGCGGTGCCATTCGAGTTCAATTGCCGTAAATATTTTTTTACGCAAGCGGGCGTTACTGACCAACTCTGAATAACGCGAGGCCAGTGCCAGATCACTTTTGGCCATCACCATGTCCATGTTGGACAGCAGCGTGTTGAAAAACGGCCATTGTTTGTACATCTGCTGCAACAGCGCCAGCCGGTCTTTATTGAGACCGTTGTCATCTGGATTCAGAAACGCATCAATGGCAGAACCAAAACCGTACCAGCCCGGCAGCGTCAGGCGGCACTGGCCCCAACTGAAACCCCAGGGAATAGCGCGCAGGTCTTCAATTTGCTGCGAGGGTTTACGCGATGCGGGCCGTGACCCGATGTTGAGTTCGGCGATTTCGCGGATGGGCGTTGAGTTGAAGAAGTAGTCGGTGAAACCGGGGGTTTCGTAAACCAGTTGTCGATACGCGGCCATGCTGCTTTGCGACAACTCGGCGGCGGCTTTCAGGAATGGTGGGGTCGCGGGTTTGGTGGGCTGTAAGAGCGTGGCCTCCAGCGTGGCGGCGACCAGCGTTTCGAGGTTGCGTCGGCCAATTTCGGGGTTGGCGTATTTGGAGCCGATGACTTCGCCCTGTTCGGTGAGCCTGATTTGTCCGCGCACGGTGCCGGGCGGTTGCGCCAGAATGGCTTGGTAGCTCGGGCCACCGCCGCGTCCGACCGTGCCGCCGCGTCCGTGGAACATACGCAGTTGCAAGGCGCGTTCGCCGGGCTTGTTTTGAGTGGCGAGTTGGTCAAACAGTTCGACCAGTGCAATCTCGGCGCGGTACAACTCCCAGTTGCTGGTGAAAATACCGCCGTCTTTGTTGCTGTCGGAGTAGCCCAGCATGATGTCTTGTTCGCTGTACTGGTCATGACGGCTGCGTGCAATCATCGCCTGAACGCCGGGCACGGCATAGAACTCGCGCATGATGGGCGCGGCGTTGCGCAGGTCTTCAATGGTCTCAAACAGCGGCACGACGATCAGGTCGCAGGTCGCTTGCGCGTCCAGTGTGCCGCGCATCAACCCCACTTCTTTGAGTAGCACCAACACTTCCAGCAAGTCGCTCACGGTTTCGGTGTGGCTGATGATGTAGTGGCGAATCGCTTGCGCACCAAAGCGCTCACGCATGACTTTGGCGGTCTCGAAAATAGCGAGTTCGCTTTGGGTGTGGTCGGTGTATGCCGTGCCCAACACGCGCAACGGTCGGGCATCGTTGAGCAAGGTCAGCAGCAGATTGCGTTTGGCCGCTTCATCCAAGTGCACATAGCCCGACTCGATGCGCGCCACGGTCAGCAAATCGGCAATGACCGCTTCATGTTTGTCGGAGCTTTGGCGTAAATCCACCGTTGCCAGGTGAAAGCCAAACACTTCAACGGCGCGAATCAGCGGATGCAACCGTTGCGCCACCAGCGCGGCCCCGTGGTGGGCCAGCAGCGAGGCTTCAATGGTGCGCAGGTCAGCCAAAAATTCTTCAGCGCTCAGGTAGGCGTTTTGCGGCACGACGGCGTGGCGTGCGGCTTCGCCCCCGGTCAGGTCTTTCAAGGCGGCAGACAGGCGGGCGTAAATGCCAATCAGGGCGCGTCGGTAAGGCTCATCTTTGCGATGTTCGTTGGTGTCGGGCGACTGCTCGGCCAGCGACTGCATGGCGGGCAGGCAGTCCACCAAGCGGGTTGAGAGCGACAACTCACCACCCAGGTAATGCACTTCAGTCAAATAATGGCGCAGCGCCACATCCGACTGGCGGCGTAGCGCGTGAGTTAGCGTTTGCGCGTTCACATTGGGGTTGCCGTCGCGGTCACCACCAATCCATTGGCCCATGCGTAAAAAGCTGTGTACCGGGTGCTGGCCTAGTGCCCGTTCCAGCTCGGCGTAAAGCTTGGGGATTTCCCGCAAAAAGGTCGATTCGTAATAACTTAAGGCGTTTTCGACCTCGTCGGCAACCGTGAGTTTGCTGAAGCGCAAGAGCCGGGTTTGCCAAAGTTGCAACACGCGGGCGCGCATTTGTTCTTCATTGGCGCTGAGTTCACGCGGGGTCAGCGCGTCTTTGCTGGCGTTGACGGCTGTCGCCCGCACTTTGATGTCATCGCGTGCGGTGAGCAGCTGGGCAATGGCGCGCTCGGCATCCAGAATGCTTTTACGCTGCACTTCGGTCGGGTGTGCGGTGAGCACGGGCGAGACAAAGCTGGTCGCCAGCGTGTCGGCAATGGTTTTAGGCCCAATGCCGGCCCCGCGCAAACGGGCCAGCGCCACGTCGATGCTGCCTTCTTGCGTGTCGCCGGCGCGCTCGTGCAGCGCCCTGCGACGAATGTGATGCCGGTCTTCGGCGAGATTGGCGAGATGGCTGAAGTAAGTAAAAGCCCGTGTCACACTGACGGTTTGGTCACCACTGAGGCCTTTGAGTAGTTTTTTAAGCGCCTTGTTGGCCTCGGTGTCCGCGTCCCGGCGAAACGCCACCGAGAGTTTGCGGATTTGTTCAATCAGTTCAAAGGCGATGACGCCTTCTTGTTCGCGAATCACGTCGCCCAAAATACGGCCCAGCAACCGGATGTCCTCCACCAGTGGGCGTTCGTTGTCTTGAGTGCGCCCGACGGGGGCGGGCTTTGGCAATTTGATCATGGTGTTTTTTGAAAATCTTTGCGCAAGACGGCAAGTCCGGCCATGCTAGCATTCCCTTTCACTCAAGATTACCAAGAGGTTACGGCTTAAAGCCACTGCGTATGAGCAATTTGACACTAACGATAGCAACCCGTGAAAGCCGTTTAGCCCTTTGGCAGGCCTTGCACGTCAAGGCCATGCTGGAGCAGCAGGGACACCAAGTCAGCCTGTTGGGCATGACCACCAAAGGGGATCAAATTCTGGACCGTGCGCTAAGCAAAGTGGGCGGCAAAGGCCTGTTTGTGAAAGAGCTGGAAACGGCGCTGGAAGAAGGTCGCGCCGACCTTGCTGTGCACTCGCTCAAAGATGTGCCAATGGAGCTGCCCGAGGGCTTCAGTCTGGCCTGCGTCATGGCGCGCGGCGACGCGCGGGATGCTTTTGTTTCCAACCATTACGCCAATTTAGCCAGTCTGCCGCCGGGCGCGGTGGTGGGCACCTCCAGCCTGCGCCGCATGGCTTTGCTGCGCGCGTTGCGGCCTGATTTGAAGATCGAGCCTTTGCGCGGCAACCTCGACACACGTTTGCGCAAGCTCGACGACGGGCTGTATGACGGCATCGTCCTGGCGGCAGCGGGTCTGCAGCGGCTGGCCCTGGAGGCGCGCATTCGTGAAATTTTCGAGCCGGGCGTCATGTTGCCTGCTGCCGGACAAGGCGCGCTGGGCATTGAGGTTCGCACGCATCGCCAAGACGTGATTGATGCGTTGGCGCCACTGGCGCACCAACCCACCTGGTTGGTCGCCTGTGCCGAACGGGCGGTGAGCCGGGCCATGGGCGGGAGTTGTTCCATGCCGCTAGCCGCGTTTGCCACACTGGAGGCCGATAGGCTGACGATTGATGCCGCTTGGGGCGATCCTGAAGGCAGGCTTGCACTGGTGTGCGTGCAGGCCAGCGGGCGCGTCACTGATCTGGCCAGTGCTACGGCACTTGGCACACAGGCTGCCGCTGATTTGCGCACGCGTGTCACCGCACAAGGCGGGTCGATTCTGGCGCCGGTTGAACCCCAGCGTCTGCTCTGAGACTTGCCATGCGCGTCATCGTGACCCGGCCCGAGCGTGAAGCGCAGCGGTGGGTGCGTGATTTTTCAGCACATGGCTTGGATGCTGTTGCGTTGCCCCTGATCCAGATTGGTCCTGTGGCGGATACGGCAGCGCTGGTTCAGGCTTGGCAGCATCTGTCTGACTATGTCGGCGTGATGTTTGTCAGCGGTCAGGCGGTCGATCATTTTTTTGCCTCAAAACCGCCGGGCGTGTCCAGCTTCATGGCACAAACCACGTCAAAAACCAAGGTATGGGCGCCCGGTCCCGGCACCGCCCATGCGCTGTTGCGCGCAGGCATTGCCGTTGAGCGCCTTGATACGCCCGCACCAGAAGCCGGTCAATTTGATTCTGAAGCGTTATGGCAAGTCATGGGCGCGCAAGTGCGTCTCGGCAAACGGGTCCTGATTGTGCGCGGACAGGACGCAACAAACAGCGTCGAGCAGGGCACGGGACGGGCATGGTTTGCCAACCGGGTGGCTCAAGCGGGCGGGCAAACAGATTTTGTCGTGGCTTACCAGCGTGGCGCGCCTGAATGGCGGGCACAAGAGCTTCAGTGCGCCCGCCAATCCGCCTGTGATTCATCGATTTGGCTGTTCAGCAGCAGTGAGTCGATCAGGCATTTGTGTGCTTTGCTGCCGCAACAAAGCTGGCGGCAGGCGCGGGCTTTGGCGACGCACCCGCGTATTGCGCAGGCGGCCCAAAAAGCGGGGTTTGGGGTGGTGCTTGAATCACGCCCGACACTCCCCGATGTGGTGGCCTCTCTAACTTTGTGGGACAAATCGCCGTCCCCAACCCTCTAAAATCATCCGATGAACTCTGACCCCAACGCTCAAGTACCTGTTCCCCCGGACGAGGCGGCGCCTTTAGGGGAATCGTCAACACCCAGTCAGCCAGCGCCAGCCACACCAGCTGCGTCGCCCCCCGAACCCGCACCTAAACCCGTGTCGCGGGGTGTCGTTCTGAGTCTGGGAGCCGTGTCGTTGGCCGCCTTGCTGACGAGTGGCCTGCTATGGCAAAAACTGGCCAACATTCAAGAACAACTGGCCCGCCAAAGTGCCGATACCAGCGCCCAATCCGTTGAGGCCCGTGCGGTGGCCAAACAGGCCCAAGAACTCTCGCACGAGACGGCGGCGCGGGTCGCCGTTTATGAAACGCGCTTGAGTGAAATTGCGCTGCAGCGCACACAGCTCGAAGAGCTGATGCAAAGCCTGTCTCGCTCCCGCGATGAAAATTTGGTGGTCGATATTGAATCTTCCATCCGTTTGGCCCAGCAACAGGCCCAACTCACCGGCAGTGTGGAGCCTTTGCTGGCCGCTCTGAAAAGCGCCGATTTACGGGTGACGCGAGCCGCACAACCCCGTTTAACGCTCTTGCAACGCGCCATTGGCCGCGACATTGAGCGCATCCGATCAGTGGCCGTAGGCGACACGCCGGGTTTGCTGATCAAGATGGACGAACTGGTGCATTTGACGGATAACCTGGTGCTGGCGAATGCGGTGGCCCCGGAACACGCGAGCGCCTTGAGTCAACGTCAGGCCGTCGAGGCGTTGCCAACGTGGTGGCAACGCAGTTTTCTGGTGGTGTTGAACGAGGTGCGCGGTTTGTTGCGCGTGAGTCGTATCGCAAACCCGGAAGCGGCATTGCTGTCGCCGGAACAGTCTTTTTTCTTGCGGGAAAACTTCAAACTCAAATTGCTGAATGCCCGTATGGGTTTATTGGCGCGGCAGCTGGATGCGTCCCGGGGCGATCTGTCGGATGCCGCAGCGGCGCTCACCAAATATTTTGATGCCACGTCGCGCAACACACGCACGGCGGCGGCCTTGTTGCAACAGGTGCAAGCACAGATGAAAACACTGGAGTTGCCGCGTGTCGATGAAACGCTGACCGCGCTTGCTACTGCAGCGGCGGGGAGATAACCATGCGGGCCGCTTTGTGGTTTTTGGCATTGTTTGGAATGGCCGTTGCTGTAGCACTTTTTGCGGGCAACAATCAAGGGACGATTACCGTCTTTTGGCCGCCTTATCGCATTGATTTGTCGCTTAATCTGGTCGTGATTGTGCTGGCCCTGTTGTTTTTGACGCTGCATGTGGCCTTGCGCGCGCTGGCCGCCTTGTTTGCCATGCCGGGTCATGCCCGACGCTGGCGCGTTCAGCATCAGGAGCGGGCGATGCATGTGGAGTTACTGGAGGCACTTTCGCATTTGGTAGCGGGCCGCTTTATCCGGGCCAGAAAAGCGGCTGAAGTGGTGTTGGAACGCGAAAGTGCGCTGACGCGCAGCGGTGAAACACTGGTTTATTCGGGCCGCTTACGGGCTTTATCGCATTTGTTAGCCGCTGAAAGTGCCCAATCCCTGCAAGATAAATCAGCGCGTGAAGCACATTTTTGCAAGGCGCTGGAACAAGCGTCGCGGCCTGACGCGCTGGGCAATCGTGACGGTTTGCAACTGCGTGCCGCGCGCTGGGCGCTTGAAGACCATGACGCCCAAACTGCCTTGCAATGGCTCGATGAGATGCCGCAAGGCGCATCACGGCGAACCATTGCCTTGCGCTTGCGTCTGACCGCCTCAAGAATGGCAAACAAGACGCAGCAGGCATTGGAGACGGCCCGTTTGTTAGCCAAGCACCGGGCATTCTCCGAGGTGGCGGCATTGGGGCTTTTACGGGGTCTGTCCCTGGAGCTGGTGTTGACCGCCTACGACCCTGATCAATTGCAAGCCGTGTGGAATCAACTCGAACCCGCTGAACGAGAAGTGCCAGAAGTCGCCATGGAGGCGTCTTGTCGTTTGTTGACCTTGGGCGGTGATGTTGAATTGGCTCGTAGCTGGTTGCTACCCATCTGGCTCCGCATGGTGGCGCAGCCGGGCGCTTTGACCGACGTGCAGCGCGTGCGTCTTATTCGTGCGCTGGAGAGTGGCTTTGCCGTGGCCGCTGGAGTGCCCGAAGCGCCTTGGCTGACACGTATTGAGTCCGCCCAACTGGCCAATCCTGGCGACGCCACTTTGCAATATCTGGCGGGCATTACTTGTATGCGTTTGCAGTTGTGGGGCAAAGCGCAGCAATTACTCAAGCAGTCGTTACCCCGGTTGCAAGATGCCGGTCTGGAGCGCAGCGCCTGGCAAGCGTTGGCCGAGTTGGCTGAGTTGCGAGGCGATGAGGTAGCGTCCATGCAAGCCTGGAAGAATGCCGCCAAACTGGCGGCAACACGATTGGTCTGAGGAAACGGCGAGATGAAAAAAAGGGCACATATTGATGTGCCCTTTTTTATGGGCGCCCACTGGGGGCGCTGGTGGTTATGGCTTACTGAGGCGTTTCAAATGGCAGCTTCATGTCACGCAAATCACGTTTGGTTTCTACTAAAACGAGCGGCGCTTCTTGGGTTTTTACCACCACCGGACGCTCACGCGGGACACGAATGACTTTGGGTTCAGCGGCAATGGCGGCCTGAACGGCTGCAATCTTCTCTGAATCTGAGTTCACCCAGCTTAACCCGGAGCTTTGAGCGACTTGGGTCAACTCGGCCAACGGCAGCGCAAAGGCTTGCAATTTGGGCATTCCCGTGACCACGGCAACCGGCTCAACAGCAACGGGTACAGGCACTGGCTTGGGCGCAGCAGGGGGTGGCGTGACAACCAGTGGTGCAGAAACCGGGGCAGGCGTTGCCAACGCCGCAGGAACTGCGACAGGTCGCGTGACGACTTGCACTGCGGCCACCGGTGTAGCGAGAGGCGGAGCAACAGGAGTTGGCGCTGGGGCTGGCATGGGTGCCAGTGGCGCCACCATGACAGGCGTTTCAGCGGCGGGGGCAAAGTAGGAACGACGGGGTTCTTGCGCTACCTCTTCGACTTGGAGCTGAGGTGGGTTATCCCGCACCGGACGATCCTGACGTTCCCCTTGCTCGGAACGCTCACCGCGCGGGCCGCGTTCACGACC
Source organism: uncultured beta proteobacterium (assembly GCA_903823025.1). Taxonomy (GTDB): domain Bacteria; phylum Pseudomonadota; class Gammaproteobacteria; order Burkholderiales; family Burkholderiaceae_C; genus Rhodoferax. The sequence goes on along the minus strand of CAIJRK010000086.1, from coordinate 78,526 downwards.
ATAACGATCCCGTGTGCGTTTTTCGCGGGGTTCGTGGCCTTCCGTGCGTGCGGGCATGTCACCCGTGCCCTGACCTTGGTCAATGCGGGTTGTTGCCTCAGACGCCTGCGGGGTTGGTGCGTGATCCATCGGTGGTGCGCTTGGGGGTGCGGCATGGGTGCGGGGCGACTCCGGGTTGCTGAGGTCAGGGCGAACATTTTCGTCAGGACGACGCGTGCGCTCAGGACGACGCTCGTTGCGGGCAGCGGCGCGTGGTTCACCACGCTCATTGAGGTTGCCCTGCTCGGCGTTATCAGGGCGCGACTCGTTGCGGTTACGCTCACCACGGCCCCCGCGTTCACCACGCTCCGCGTTGCGCGGGGGGCGATCTTGCCCTGGCTCGTTTCTGCTGCTGTCTTGACTCATGCCATTAGCAGGCGCTTGAAGGTTGCCTGCCTCCGTCACAAAGGGCTTGCCCTCCGCGTCGAAGCGTTCACGCGGGCCTTGTGCCGGGCGACTACCGCGTCCACCGCGCGTGCCCCGGCCCTCTGTGCGGCTTTCATTGCGTCCACCCCGAGGGCTGCGTGTATCTTCATGACCTTCTGTTCGGCCTTCGCCACGGGTCTCATTTCGATGCGCGGCATCGCGGCTTGGGCGACCTTCGCGTTTGTCGTCTTTGCTGACAACCGGCTCAGGCGTGGCTTGTTGTACGGGTTCGGGCGTGGGAGCAAAGAGTTGCTTGATCCAGCCAAACAAACCTTTTTCTACGGGTTCAGCGCTGGCAGCAGTCGGCGCGGGCCGCGAAGTTGGGCGCGGTGGTGCGTTCACCACTGGTTTGACTGCCTCGGGCTTGGGAATCGCCGCCGGGGCCGGTGCATCGGGCAAGACGCCTTTGATGATGGGGATTTGCTTGTTGGTTGGCTCTTGCGCGCGACGGGTCACGGCGGTGGGGTCTTCCATTTCTTCGGCCAACTTGTAACTGGCTTCAATGTTGTCCAAACGTGGGTCGTCGTGCTTGAGGCGCTCCAGCCGGTAGTTCGGCGTTTCCAGCGTTTTGTTGGGTACCATCAGCACGTTAATACGCTGTTTAAGTTCGATTTTGGCGATTTCGGTGCGCTTTTCGTTCAACAGGAATGAAGCCACTTCAACCGGCACCTGGCACAGCACCGAAGCCGTGTTGTCCTTCAAAGACTCTTCCTGGATGATGCGCAAAATTTGCAGCGCACTGGATTCGGTGTCGCGGATATGGCCGGAGCCGCCGCAACGTGGGCAAGGAATGGAGGCACCTTCGCTCAAAGCAGGACGCAGGCGTTGGCGGCTCATTTCCATCAGGCCGAATTTGCTGATGGTGCCGAATTGCACGCGGGCGCGGTCTTGGCGCAGTGCGTCACGCAGGCGGTTTTCGACGTCACGGCGATTGCGTGACTCTTCCATGTCGATAAAGTCGATGACGATCAGGCCGCCCAAATCGCGCAGACGCATCTGGCGTGCCACTTCGTCAGCGGCTTCCAGATTGGTGCGGGTGGCGGTTTCTTCGATGTCGCCGCCCTTGATGGCGCGGGCTGAATTGACGTCAATCGAGACCAGTGCCTCGGTGTGGTCTATCACAATGGCGCCGCCGCTGGGCAGCTGCACGGTGCGGGCGTAGGCCGATTCGATCTGGTGCTCGATCTGGAAGCGGCTGAATAGCGGCGCATCGTCACGGTAGCGTTTGACGCGGGCGGCGTGCTCGGGCATGACGTGTGCCATGAACTGCTGGGCCTGCTCATACACATCGTCAGTGTCGATCAGGATGTCGCCGATATCGTTGTTGAAGTAATCGCGAATGGCGCGAATCACCAGCGACGATTCCTGGTAAATCAGGTAAGCGCCCTTGCCTCCTTTGGCCGCGCCATCAATGGCGGTCCACAGTTTGAGCAGGTAGTTCAAGTCCCATTGCAATTCGGGCGCGCTGCGGCCAATGCCGGCGGTGCGCGCAATGATGCTCATGCCGTTGGGATATTCGAGTTGTTCCAGCGCCTCTTTGAGTTCAGCGCGGTCTTCGCCTTCAATGCGGCGCGAGACACCGCCTCCGCGTGGGTTGTTGGGCATCAGCACCACGTAGCGCCCAGCCAGCGATACGTAAGTGGTCAGGGCAGCGCCTTTGTTGCCGCGCTCTTCTTTTTCAACTTGAACCAGCAATTCCTGGCCTTCACGGATGGCGTCCTGAATGCGGGCCTGCCCAACGGCTACGCCGGGTTGGAAGTATTGGCGCGAGATTTCCTTGAATGGCAAGAAGCCATGACGGTCTTCGCCGTAGTCAATAAAGCAGGCTTCCAGCGACGGCTCAACGCGCGTGACGACAGCTTTATAAATATTGCCCTTGCGCTGTTCACGCCCTTCTATTTCAATTTCGTAGTCGAGGAGTTTTTGTCCATCAACAATGGCCAGGCGGCGTTCTTCAGCCTGTGTGGCGTTAATCAGCATCCGTTTCATGGGGAGCATCCTTCAATTCAAATAACAAACATGCTCTTGACGAGCTTTGATACCAGAACTGACGCTTTGATTAGAGGAGGAATTGCCGGAGAACCAAGACTTAAATACAACAAGTCTCAGTATGGGCGCGTGGAGGGGAGCGAGGTGTTCAGGTTGTGGGATTGCTGTTGAGTTAACAGCGGGGTGCGCCCGTTGTGCGAACGCGGATGGCCAATCCATGCCGAAAAACGGCGCGTAAACGCACCGTGGGCAACTATATAACAGGCTCATGAACACAAACATCTCGCTTTATTCCGTTCACAGACAAGTTGTCTGTGAACTTGGGGGTATTCCGTATCAGTATTTCAAGGCGTCGTCTTGACCGGTTGCCTGGCAGGCCACTTGAAGCATCTGGCTTACGGTTTACGTGCGTGGGCAAACGGCGGTATCGACCTACTGGCGGGGCTGGTGGTTTCAGGTGGACTAAACTCGCCTCTAAACTGCGAGTTAACTTCTCATTAAATCAACCACTTACAGCACATCGCTAGTGAAACAAATTATAAGGGGCAATCCAGCCCTACCCACCCCCCAGGTTAAAACGGTTCTTGTTGATGAAGATGCGTCAGGCCAGCGCTTGGATAACTTTCTCATGCGTCACCTTAAAGGGGTGCCAAAAACTCATGTTTACCGCATTATTCGCAGTGGCGAAGTGCGGGTCAACAAAGGCCGTGCCAGTGCTGATTCTCGCGTCGCTGCAGGGGATGTCGTGCGCTTGCCGCCCGTCAGAATTTCTGAGCGCGTGGCGGAAAAAGCCGAGGCGATGGCACAAAGCCTGGTGCGTGGCGCGCCTGCCCGTGACTTTCCCATTCTGTTTGAAGATGATCACCTGATCGCGATTGACAAGCCCTCGGGTGTGGCGGTTCATGGCGGCTCGGGCGTCAGTTTTGGTGTAATTGAACAATTGCGCATGGCGCGCCCACAAAGTAAATTTCTTGAATTGGTGCATCGGCTGGACCGCGACACCAGTGGCATTTTATTGATTGCCAAAAAGCGAAGTGCTTTGACGAACCTGCAAAACCAGTTTCGCGAGCGCGAAACCGGCAAGACTTATCTGGCGCTGGTGGCGGGTCGCTGGCCTGTCAATAAAAAAGTGCTGGATAAACCACTGCACAAATACTTGATCGAGGGCAAAGAAGGTACGGTGGGTTTGGGCGAACGGCGCGTTAAAGTGGTTGCCAAGGACGACCCGAATGGGATGCCTTCATTGACCTTGGTGAAAGTTCGCCACAGCGCGGCGACCGGGTTTACGCTGCTCGAAGTCACCATCAAGACCGGTCGCACGCACCAGATTCGGGTCCACTTGGCCAGCGAAGGTTTTCCTATTGCAGGGGATGATAAATATGGCGATTTCGACCTGAACAAGCGCTTGCTGCGAGTTGGTAAATTACCCGCTCTTAAACGCATGTTTTTGCACGCCTGGCGCTTGCAATTTAACCATCCATCCAGCGGTGAGCGTGTCGAACTGATGGCCCATCTTCCCTCTGAACTTGAAATATTTGCCACCCATGCTGCCCCTACTTCCCTCTGAATTTACTGCCCGCCGGTCATTTGATCTCATCGCTTTTGATTGGGATGGCACGCTGTTTGATTCCACGGCAATCATTACGCGCTGTATTCAAAGCGCCGTGCATGATGTGGGCGGAACGGTGCCCAATGACAAGGACGCCGCCTATGTCATTGGCATGGGCTTGATGCAGGCGCTGGCCCATGCTGCACCGGATGTGCCTGAGTCCAAATACCCTGAGTTGGGGGCGCGTTATCGTCACCATTACAACGTTCACCAAAATGACATTAGCCTATTTGACGGTGTCTTGGCGATGCTCGCTGATTTGAAGTCGCGCCAGCACTGTTTGACCGTGGCGACCGGCAAAAGTCGGCTGGGTCTGGATGAGGCCTTGCAGGCGGTAGAACTCAAAGATATGTTTGCCGACTCGCGAACCGCCGATGAAACCGCAGGCAAACCGCATCCCCGAATGTTGCATGAACTGATGCAAACATTTGATGTGGCGCCCGCGCGCACACTCATGATTGGCGACACCACGCACGACTTGCAAATGGCCCTGAACGCGGGCTGTGCCAGTGTGGGTGTTAGTTATGGCGCACATGACGCGCAGGCGTTCACGACCCTGAACCCGCGCTTTGTAGCGCACTCGGTGCGGGAGCTTCACGACTGGCTGATCGTCAACGCCTGACGGATTAACGCGCACTGGCATACTGCCCATCACCTGACAGCCCTTAGAGTTTTGAAATGACCGACCCTCTTATTCCTGAAAAATCAAATACCTCCGCTTCTCCTGATCCTGCGCATAGTCCGGGTTGGGAGCGTGCAACGCTGGAAAAACTGGCGTTTGCATCGCTCAACGAGCAGCGACTGGCGCGCCGCTGGCGCAATTTTGTGCGGCTAACCTGGTTGGCCTTTTTTGTGCTACTGGCCTGGTTTTGGATGGGCCGTAGTAGTCCCAGCCAAGACGTTTCAGCGCCGCATACGGCCGTGGTGGCCATTAAAGGTGAGATAGCCTCCGGGGCGGAGGCCAGTGCAGAGTTAATCGTCGCGGCCTTGCGTAGTGCGTTTGAAGACAATGGCGCCAAGGCCGTCGTCTTGTTGATTAATTCCCCTGGCGGCAGTCCTGTGCAGGCGGGCATCATCAATGACGAAATCAAGCGGCTCAAAGCCTTGCATCAAAAACCGGTATATGCCGTGGTGGAGGAGTCTTGCGCCTCGGCGGCTTATTACATTGCCGTGGCCGCTGACAAAATTTTTGTGGACAAAGCCAGCATTGTCGGCAGCATTGGCGTGCTGATGGATAGCTTTGGTTTCACCGACTTGATGAGCAAATTAGGCGTTGAGCGTCGGTTGATGATCGCCGGTGAAAACAAAGGTTTTCTGGACCCGTTCAGCCCGCAAAGCGAATCGCAACGGGTTTTTGCTCAAGCCATGCTGGATCAAATTCACCAGCAGTTCATCACGGTGGTGAAGGAAGGACGCGGCACTCGTTTGAAGGAAACGCCAGAGACTTTCAGTGGTTTGTTCTGGAGCGGCCAACAAGCGATTGAACTCGGGCTGGCTGACCAGTTGGGCAACCTGGACTACGTGGCTCGCGAAGTCGTCAAGGCAGAAAAAATTATTGACTACACCCAACGTGAAAACGTGGCAGAGCGCTTGGTCAAGCGTTTCGGCGCTGCCATGGGAGAGGGCGCGGTGCACGCCCTCAAGACCATTCCCGCTATCCAATAAGGCGTTTTAGCGACCTAAGGCAAACACCGCCGGAGTCGAATTATCCAGCGGCGATGTCTTTTGGCGCCAGTTTTTGACGGTGTCGCTTTGGCAAATACCACGCGGTAAAGTCAGCCCGCTGCTAATCGCCAGTCGGGTGTTGTGTTGCAATGTGTGCAACAGCGTTTGCATCATGGCGGCGTTGCGATAAGGCGTTTCAATGAACAACTGGGTTTGCCCCGTTTTGAGCGCCAATGACTCCAGTTCGCGCACGCGATGGGCGCGCTCCGTCGCCTCTTGCGGCAGATAACCTACAAAGGCAAAGTTTTGCCCATTGAGGCCACTGGCAGCCAAAGCCAGCAACAGCGACACCGGGCCGGTCAGCGCAATCACTTCAATCCCCAGATCATGCGCGGCACGCACGACTGACGAGCCTGGATCAGCCACGGCAGGCATTCCGGCTTCGCTGACCAGTCCAACATCGTGACCGTTCAGGGCGGGGGTTAATAAAGGACGGGCATCAAAGTTACCCGTGTGATCGCCTTTTTTATGCACCTCGCGCGGCAACTCTTGAAGGTGCAGCGCTTGAATGGGCTGAATCAGCGGCACGATCTCATTGACGCGTTTCAAATAAGCCCGCGCCGACTTGGCGTTTTCACAAACCCAGTATTGCAACTTGGCCGCCACCGTCAAGGTGCCTAAAGGCATCGTATTTTCCAGGCTTACTTCGCTGTTGCAACCGAAATCCAGCGGTGCCGGAACCAGATAAAGGCGCCCGCCGGGGCTTGCCATATTTTTTTGAGAAGTCGTGTTCATAGTCATAGCACCTTGATACCTGCGGCCTGAATCATCCGGCAGGTACGAATCAGCGGCAAACCGACCAGCGCGGTGGGATCATCGCTGTCAATGGCGTCCAGTAAAGCAATGCCCAGACCTTCGCTTTTAGCGCTGCCCGCGCAGTCATAAGGCGTTTCTGCTTGCAGGTAATGTTCGATTTCAATATCGGATAGCTCACGAAATTTGACTTTGACTTGGGCCAAGTCCATTTGCGCGAAGCCGGTTTCAAAACAAACGACTGCGACTGCGGTTTGAAAAATCACAGTTTTTCCGCGCATTTGCTGCAACTGGGCGACTGCTCGCGCATGATTGCCGGGCTTGCCAAGGGCTTGACCGTCCAAATCGGCGACCTGGTCAGAGCCAATCACTACGCAGTTAGGGAATTGCGCGGCCACGGCCCGGGCTTTGTCTATGGCTAGCCGACAAGCCAGTTGTTGAGGATTTTCAAAAGGTAAGGGGGTTTCGTCAACCTCGGGCGCAGCGATTTCAAACGGAATTCGCAAGCGCGCTAAAAGTTCACGGCGATAGGGCGAAGTGGAGCCCAGGATGAGTTTTCGGGGGATAGGTTCAGACATGCCGTGATTCTCTTACACTGCGTGCATGAAACAAGAGTCCCCCCCTACCCATTTGGATGTAAAAGCGTTTGCGCACGCCGCTGGCACCCTTGCCGGTCATGATTTGCTATCGAAATATGCGCGTTTAATGCAGGACACGCAAGGCCTGAAAGCTGACGACCGACTGGACTGGTCAGCTCGCGGGGAGGTTCGTGCCGATGAAGCCGGTGCCGAGCAGATATGGCTGCATTTGACGGTCGATGTGCGTCTGCCTTTGACCTGTCAGCGCTGTTTGGGGCCGGTCGAGATCGTCGTGGCGGTGAATCAGTCTTTTCGCTTTGTCGCGAATGAAGAGGCCGCCGAGGCGCAAGACGATGCGTCTGAAGAAGACGTGCTGGCACTAAGTCAGGACTTCAACCTGTTTGATTTGATCGAAGACGAAGTGCTGATGGCTTTGCCCGTAGCGCCCCGCCATGAAACCTGCCCGGTCGAGATCAAACTGGCCGCAGTTGATGCCGGCTTTGATGCCGCCACGGCTGAAAAACGCAATCCTTTTGCGGTACTGGCTAAGTTGCAAAGCGATAAGTCTAGCTAGGATTCACGTAAGCTATAATCAAAAGCTTCACGCAAATTTAAAAACTGCGTGTTTCACTAACCAAGATGTTGCGGCCTTCGCAACGTATAGACGCAAGGAGCCGATCATGGCCGTTCAACAGAACAAAAAATCCCCCTCAAAGCGCGGTATGCACCGTGCACACAATGCCTTGGTCGTGCCAGGTATTGCTGTCGAATCCACCACAGGCGAAACCCATTTGCGTCACCACATCAGCCCTAACGGCTTTTACCGTGGTCGCCAAGTGCTAAAGACCAAGTCTGAAGCCTGATAGATTCTATTAAGTCAAGGCCCGATGCTACTTTTTATGTAGCATCGGGCCTTTGTTTTTATGCTTCCGAAATTCGGTTGCCACTTCCCTGGTTGCATTAGTTTCCCATGATCACTATCGCTGTCGACTGCATGGGGGGCGACCACGGCCCTCGTGTCACGCTTCCTGCCTGCCGTCATTTTCTGGATCAGCACGCTGATGCACACTTGCTTATGGTGGGGTTGCCGGACAGCTTGAGCGCGTTTTCTCATGCGCGCGCCACCACGGTACTCGCCAGCGAAGTCGTCAGCATGGACGATTCACTTGAGGTCGCGCTTCGCCGGAAAAAAGACTCTTCCATGCGGGTGAGCATTCAACAAGTCAAAGACGGCGCGGCGCAGGCGGCGGTCTCTGCCGGCAACACCGCCGCACTGATGGCCATTTCACGCTACTTGCTGAAAACGCTGGAGGGCATTGACCGTCCTGCGATTGCGGGCCAAATCCCCAACGCCAAAGGCGAAGCGACAACCGTGCTGGACATGGGCGCCAACGTGGATTGCTCGGCTGAACACTTGTTGCAGTTTGCCCTGATGGGTTCTGCTTTGGTCTCCGTTTTAAGTGGTAATAACAACCCGACCGTGGGCTTGCTCAATATTGGCGAAGAGGCCATCAAAGGCAACGAAGTGATCAAAAAAGCGGGTGAATTGCTTCGATCTGCTGCCAAAGCGGGCGATTTAAACTTTTATGGCAACGTCGAAGGCAACGACATTTTCAAAGGAACGGCAGACATCGTGGTCTGCGATGGTTTTGTCGGCAATGTCGCCTTGAAAACCAGTGAAGGTCTGGCAACCATGATTGTGGATTTTTTAAAGATGGAGTTCTCGCGCAACATCTTTACAAAAATGGCGGCTATCGCGGCTTATTCCATCATATCGGCGCTTAAAAAACGAATGGATCACCGGCGCTACAACGGTGGCGCCTTGTTGGGACTGCGGGGTCTGGTTTTCAAGAGTCATGGCTCGGCTGATGCGCTCGCTTTTGAGTACGCTTTAGCGCGGGCGTATGATGCAGCTCGAAACAACTTGCTTGACCGTGTCAGAGTTCGGATTGCTCATGTGGCGCCTTTGGTGGCCGCTGCTGAGCCTTTTGTGCAACCCCATGCGGTCACACCCAACTGATCAATGAAACTCTATTCACGCATCACCGGCACCGGTAGTTATCTCCCCCCTCGTCGATTAACCAACGCAGATTTGGTCGCTGAGCTTGCGGCTCAAGGCGTTGAAACAACCGATGACTGGATTGTTGAACGCACCGGTATCAGAGCACGCCACTTTGCTGCGCCCAATGTGTCCAGCAGTGATCTGGGGCTAGAGGCAGCGCGCAACGCTTTGCAGGCCGCAGGTGTCTTGCCGCAAGAAATTGACCTCATCATCGTGGCCACCTCTACCCCCGATATGGTGTTTCCTTCAACCGCTTGTATTTTGCAAAACAAGTTGGGAGCCAATGGCAGTACCGCATTTGACGTGCAGGCGGTGTGCAGCGGCTTCGTTTATGCGCTGACCCTTGCTGACGCCATGATCAAGTCCGGGGCGGCCAAAAAAGCGTTGGTGATTGGTGCCGAAGTCTTCTCACGCATTCTTGATTTCAAAGACCGGACCACTTGCGTGTTGTTCGGTGATGGTGCTGGCGCGGTGGTGCTGGAGGCCTCCGAGACCCCCGGTATTCTTGCCAGCGACTTGCACGCAGACGGTAAATATGTGGGTATTTTGTGTGTACCCGGTCATGTGTCAGGCGGTCAGGTGCTGGGCAATCCGTTGCTGAAAATGGATGGCCAGGCGGTGTTCAAACTAGCCGTGGGTTTGCTCGATGAAGCAGCCCGGGTCACGTTGGCTAAAGCGGGCAAAACCGCCGCCGATATTGATTGGCTGTTGCCGCATCAAGCCAATATACGCATCATGCAAAGCACCGCCAGAAAACTCAAGATGCCGATGGACAAAGTGATTGTGACCGTGGATCAGCACGGCAATACCTCTGCAGCGTCCATTCCTTTGGCGCTTGACACGGCTGTGCGCAGTGGTCAGGTTAAACCGGGTGAGTTGCTACTGCTGGAAGCAGTGGGCGGCGGCTTCACTTGGGGTGCCGTGTTGTTAACTCTTTAAGAACTAGCATGAAACCTTTTGCTTTTGTTTTTCCCGGTCAAGGCTCTCAGTCCGTCGGGATGTTGGACGCTTGGGGCGATCATCCACGGGTGCTTGAAGCGCTGCAAGAAGCCTCTGACGCCTTGGGTGAAGATATAGCCAAACTCATCAAGGATGGCCCCAAAGAAACGCTGGCTCTGACGACGAACACACAGCCTGTCATGCTGGTGGCCGCCGTGGCCGCCTACCGCGTCTGGATGAGCGAAACAGGCGTGGCACCTTCAGCCGTGGCGGGTCACTCTTTAGGCGAGTATTCAGCTTTGGTGGCCGCTGGTGTGTTGACGCTGACACAAGCGGCTCCGTTGGTGCGCTTCAGGGCCGAGGCCATGCAGGCTGCGGTGCCGGTAGGTGTTGGCGCGATGGCCGCTATTTTGGGTATGGATGCCGCCAAAGTCATCGCGGGCTGCGCTGAGGTGACGCAAGGCTTTGGTGAAACTTCTGCTGAAGTGGTCGAGGCGGTCAACTTTAATGATCCTGCGCAAACCGTCATTGCCGGTAGCAAAGCTGCCGTTGAAAAGGCTTGCGAACTGCTCAAGGCCAACGGCGCCAAGCGTGCTTTGCCATTGCCCGTATCGGCCCCTTTTCATTCACGGCTCATGAAGCCGGCGGCGCAAAGGCTTCAGGAAAAATTGAAGTCAGTCGAGTTTTTACCTCCTCAAATCATGTTGATCAACAACGTTGATGTGGCGGTTGAAGTCAACGCTGATCGTCTGCGTGATGCGCTATACCGCCAAGCCTACAGCCCGGTACGCTGGGTGGAATGTGTGCAGGCCATAAAAGCACGCGGTCTGACGACGCTCGTGGAATGTGGTCCCGGCAAAGTGCTGGCTGGCATGGTTAAACGCATTGACCCGACCATGACCGGGCTGGCGTTGTTTGATCCAACCAGTCTGGCTGATGTGAAAACACTAATTTTGGAGGCAAACAATGCCTGATGTTAAGTTTGAAGGACAAGTCGCTCTGGTGACTGGCGCCTCGCGCGGCATAGGCGCTGCCATTGCCCTGGAGTTGGCGCAACGCGGGTTAAAAGTCATTGGCACCGCGACGACCGATGAAGGCGCTGCAAAAATTACAGAAACCCTGTCCGCTTTTCCGGGTTGCAGCGGCAGCACGTTAAACGTCAATGATGCCGACGCCGCGCAAGTCCTGATTGACAGCATCGTTAAAACGCAGGGCGGCCTGCAGGTGTTGGTTAATAACGCAGGCATTACGCGGGACAACCTAGCCATGCGTATGAAAGACGACGAGTGGGATGCCGTGCTTGACACTAATTTGAAAGCTGTCTTTCGCATGAGTCGCGCAGTGATGCGAACCATGATGAAGCAGCGCTATGGGCGCATTATCAGCATTACGTCCGTGGTGGGTGCCTCCGGCAATGCCGGACAAGCCAACTACGCCGCCGCCAAAGCGGGGGTTGCCGGCATGACGCGTGCGCTGGCCCGTGAACTAGGCTCACGCAACATTACCGTGAACTGCGTGGCGCCTGGATTTATCGAAACCGACATGACTGCCGACCTGCCAGAGGAACAGCACAAAGCGTTATTGAATCAAATTCCGTTAGGGCACTTGGGCAAGCCAGCAGACATTGCACATGCTGTCGCCTACTTGGCCTCTCCGCAAGCTGCTTATGTGACGGGGCAAGAGTTGCACGTCAATGGCGGAATGCTGATGCCTTAGTTCTCTAAGCATGGATGCATGCGTCAATGCAGAATGCTGTGTCCCTGCTAAAACAAGCCGATTTATCCGTTCGGTAGCCAAGTTGGGGAATCCTCCCGAAGCCCGGCTAAAATTACGAATTAATTTACAACTATCTGAGTGAACCCATGAGCGATATTGAAGCACGCGTGAAAAAAATTATTGCCGAGCAACTCGGTGTGGAAGAGTCACAAGTCACCAATGAAAAAGTATTCGTCGCCGATCTGGGTGCCGATTCTCTGGATACCGTTGAGCTGGTGATGGCACTGGAAGACGAGTTCGGTATTGAGATTCCAGATGAAGATGCTGAGAAAATCACAACCGTACAAAACGCAATCGACTACGCCAATACGCATAAAAAAGCGTAAGACTTTCAGTGTGTGCGACGTGCAAGGCGTCCATGCACTGACTTTGACAAAAGTCTGGTTCCGTGCCGCTCCAGGCGGCTTTCTTTAGATTAACTACTGATTGCGAATATCTATGTCCCGTCGTCGCGTTGTAGTAACAGGTTTGGGTTGTATCAGTCCCGTGGGAAACACGGTCGCCGATGCCTGGGCCAACATACTGGCCGGAAAATCCGGCATTGATCACATCACCAAGTTTGACACCACAGGTTTTGCTTGCAAAATCGCGGGCGAGGTCAAAAATTTTGATTTGAATGCCTACATTAATCCCAAAGATGCACGGACGATGGATGCCTTCATCCACTTTGGCATCGCAGCGGCTAGTCAGGCAGTTGCTGATGCTGGCCTGCCCACAGGCGACGCGTTGGACGACGCGCTGTCCATTCGCATTGGCTGTTTGATTGGCTCAGGCATTGGCGGCTTGCCGATGATTGAGAATATGCACACCGAGTTTGTGAACCGGGGCGCGCGGCGTATTTCACCCTTTTTTGTGCCCTCCACGATTGTCAACATGATTGCCGGTCATGTCGCGATCCGCTTTGGCTTCAAAGGCCCCAATATGGCCATCGTGTCGGCCTGCACAACGGGTTTGCATTGCATTGGTGAAGCGGGCCGCATGATTGAATACGGTGATGCCGATGTGATGGTGGCTGGCGGATCCGAGGCGGCTGTGTCGCCTTTGGGTGTTGGCGGTTTTGCGGCCATGCGGGCACTCAGCACCCGCAATGACGACCCGCAGACGGCTTCGCGTCCTTGGGACAAAGATCGTGATGGCTTCGTTTTGGGTGAAGGGGCTGGCGTGATGGTGCTTGAAGAGTACGAACACGCCAAGGCACGCGGTGCCAAAATTTACGCTGAACTGGCGGGTTTTGGTATGAGCGGCGATGCCGGTCACATGACGGCGCCGAATATGGATGGGCCACGTCGTGCCATGCTAAGTGCCATGCACAACGCGGGCGTCAATGCTGACCAGATTGATTATTTGAATGCCCATGGCACATCCACACCATTGGGTGATTTGAATGAAACCAATGCCATTAAGGCAGCCTTGGGTGAGCACGCTAAAAAGACTGTGGTCAATTCGACCAAGTCGATGACAGGGCATTTGTTGGGTGGTGCGGGTGGTCTGGAGTCCATCTTTACGGTGCTGGCGCTGCATCACCAAAAAAGTCCGCCTACCATCAATATTTTTGAGCAAGATCCTGAATGCGATCTGGACTTTTGCGCCAACACCGCGCGGGATATGAAGATTGATGTTGCTTTGAAAAACAACTTTGGCTTTGGTGGCACCAACGGCTCACTTGTTTTCAAGCGTGTCCCGTAACGGTTCACGGCCCCTTCATTTCGAGATCAAACAACAGATTGATCTCCGTGATGCATAGCGCCCCAGCGGTCAGTTATCCGGTGGGGCGTTCGCGTTTTCAGCTCCGTTTCATCGTGTGTCTGCTCGCACTCGGTTTTGTGGCGGGCTTGCTTTGGTGTACCGCTTGGGTTGGCTGGCGCCAATGTTTGTACGCCGTCACTTGGCTGGCGGCTGGGATGATTGCCGTGCAGGCTTGGCGCGCTTCACCTCGGGGTCGCCTGATTTGGAATGGGCAGGATTGGCGTTGGACCAGCATTGGCGCGTCAGTTTGGGGCCGCGTCACAGTCCATCTTGATCTGCAGTTTGTCTTGGTGTTGAGTCTGCGCACGCCTACCGGCCGCCGGATTTGGCTGTGGCCAGAGCGCGGTACGAATAGCGCTCGCTGGCAGGCTTTGCGTCAGGCGGTTTTTTCACGTCAGACGCCAGAGATAACGACAGAGGCGCCTTGGGCGCCGCCGGTGAAGTCGTGAGCGACGCACCTAAACCACCTCAAGAGCCCCCGCCGTTAAATGCCAATGACAGTGACGCGATGTTGGTGGCGCGAACGGTCGCAGGCGATCAAGCTGCTTACGAACTGCTGGTTATCAAGTATCAGCGCCGAATTCAGCGCTTAATTGGTCGTATGGTGCGGGATGTGGATTTGGTTGAAGACATTGCCCAGGAGACTTTTATTCGCGCTTACCGCGCGTTGCATCAGTTTCGGGGCGAGTCCCAGTTTTATACCTGGCTGTACCGAATTGCAGTCAATACTGCCAAGAAGTTCTTGCTGGAACTCAAACGTGATTTGACCGTGTCGGAGAATGCTTTTAAATCAAATGAAGACGGGGATGAAACTTCTTGGACTGGCAGTGAACCAATGACCCATGAAACGCCGGAGTCTGTGCTGGCAGCCAAGGAGATTGCGCTGGCTGTCAATGCAGCTTTAGAGGCGCTGCCAGAGGATTTGCGGCAGGCGTTGACCTTGCGTGAGATTGAAGGTTTGAGTTATGAAGACATTGCAGAGGCCGTGGGCTGCCCGATTGGCACGGTTCGATCCCGCATTTTCCGCGCACGTGAGGCGATATCCGCCAAAGTGAAACCCATGCTGGAAAAACAGACGAGCAAGCGTTGGTAGTGAGCACCACAAGTTCGGGTAAGACGGGGAAAATATGAAAGAAAATTTAAATAATCATGCGCTGGTATCTGCACTGGTCGATGGTCAGTTGAGTGGCGAGTCGTTTGTACAGACCGTTGAATGGGTTAGCCACGATAATGAGGCTCGGCTCACATGGCAAACTTATCATTTGGTGGGAGAGGTGCTGCGCTCATCCGAGGTTGTATGCGGCCATCGTGATACTGCTTTTTTGGCACGCATGAAGCTGTCTTTGCAGCAGGAAATGCCATTGGCACCCATTTTGCGCACCACCGCGTTGGCCGCGCAACACGAATCACTGACACGCCTTAAAGGCCCACCTGATACGCCGCCTGTCAGTGCCAACGACAGCCAGTTTCGCTGGAAGTTATTGGCTGGATTTGCTTCGCTGGCCACAATCTCGCTGATTGGCTTTCTGGTCTCAGGTGGCGGGGTCGCTCAACGAGCATCGCCACAACTTGCCCAGGTGCCCGTCGCGACGCCGATGTTTGCCGGGGCGCAAGAGATGGTGCGTGACCCGCAGTTGGATGCCTTGCTGGCAGCACACCGGCAGTTTGGCGGCAGGTCCGCACTTCAAACGCCTGCCGGATTTTTCCGGAATGCCACGTTTGAGGGCGATGTGCGTTGAGGGGTATCCACTGCGTGTGCGAGCGACTGACACGGCTGCATGAGGTCTCTCGCAGCGCCAATTTATGGGCAAGTCTTTAGGGATTCCCCTAATTTGCTACATTCAAGCGACTTTTTATTACCTAGTTTGACAGTGCCAAAGTTGTTGGCGCTTGAATGAAACAAATGAATTTTTATATCTCTATTTATTTAGTTAAGAAAGGTCGATGATGATTCAAATCGATTGGAAAAAATTGCAGACCTGTATTCTGACAGGGGCGTTAGTCATGACAGCTTCAGTCGCTTTGGTGCCTTTGACTCCCGCGATAGCGCAAGTACGCACCTTGCCCGACTTTACCGATCTGGTAGAGCAGGTCGGGCCTTCGGTGGTCAATATCCGGACACTTGAAAAATCTTCGCCAGCGCCTGAACCGGGGAGTGCCAATGAAGAACAAATGTTGGAATTTTTGCGTCGCTTTGGCTTGCCTATCCCGAATTTACCGCGCCAGGCACCGCGTCAAAATCAGCCTCAGCCGCAAGAAGAAGATCAACCACGGGGCGTTGGTTCAGGCTTTATTTTGTCGTCCGACGGCCTGATCATGACCAATGCGCATGTCGTGGATGGCGCTGATGAAGTGCTGGTGACGCTCACTGACAAACGCGAGTTCAAAGCCAAAATCATTGGGACTGACAAGCGCAGCGATATTGCGCTGGTCAAGATTGCTGCCACCGGTCTGCCCGCTGTCAAAGTGGGCGATCTGAGTCGGCTTAAAGTGGGCGAGTGGGTGATGGCCATTGGCTCACCCTTTGGCCTTGAAAACACGGTGACCGCCGGTATTGTGAGCGCCAAGCAGCGCGACACGGGCGACTATCTGTCGTTCATTCAGACCGATGTGGCGATCAATCCTGGTAATTCAGGTGGCCCTTTAATCAATATGCGCGGTGAAGTAATCGGCATCAACAGCCAGATTTACTCCCGTTCAGGCGGCTCCATGGGTATTTCTTTTGCCATTCCGATGGATGAAGCGGTGCGCGTCAGCGAGCAACTGCGCGTATCGGGCCGTGTCTCGCGCGGTCGCATTGGCGTGCGCATTGACCAAGTGACAAAAGAGGTGGCAGAAGCCATTGGTTTAGGCAAGCCGCTGGGCGCACTGGTACGCAGTGTTGAGGCCGACTCACCCGCTGAAAAAGCAGGCGTTGAGGCGGGCGACATCATCACAAAGTTTGAAGGCAAAGCCGTCGAAAAGTCCAGTGATCTACCGCGCATGGTGGGAGAAACCAAGCCCGGCAGCCATAGCTCTTTGACTGTGTTTCGCCGGGGTGCTTACAAAGTGTTGTCCGTCACCATTGCTGAAATCGAAGCGGACAAGCCCGCAGAAAAGCCTGCTGACAAGGCCATCAAACCGCCATCATCATCCGTGGGCCAGGTGTTGGGTCTGGCGGTGAGCGAATTGACTGAGGCGCAAAAGAAAGAACTCAAGGTTAAAGGCGGTGTCCGCGTTGAGTTTGCCACTGAGGCCGCTGCCCGTGCCGGCATTCGGGAAGGTGACGTGATTGTTCAGATTGCCAACGTCGAGGTTGCCAACATCAAAGAGTTTGAAGTGGCGGTCTCCAAGCTTGACAAAAGCAAGCCTGTCAATGTGTTGCTTCGTCGGGGTGAATGGGCGCAGTACGCCGTGATCCGGCTAACGCGGTAGGCGCTGGCATTTTAGTTAGAATGCAAACGCATCATTGTGGATATCAGACCTTTAAAAAGCGCTGATATCTGCAATACGGGCTGAAAAAAGGAACCCGGAGTTGGACTGATTTTTGTGCTGAACGTTCTTGGCTTTTTGCCTGCAATGAATTTCCAGCTATCGCAGTTGCCAATCATTGTTGGTTCAGGGCGCGTCCAATCACGATGCGCCCTTTTTTCTTGTCTTTTCTTTTTAATTCAATCACTTAAGTGTCCTCGTCGATGAATCACATTAGAAATTTTTCGATCATTGCGCACATTGATCACGGTAAATCAACCTTGGCGGATCGCTTGATTCAGCGCTGTGGCGGGCTGCAGGATAGGGAAATGCAAGCGCAGGTGCTGGACTCGATGGACATCGAGAAAGAGCGCGGGATCACCATCAAGGCCCAGACGGCCTCACTCAAATACAAGGCGCTTGATGGCAAAACCTACAACCTTAATTTAATCGACACGCCCGGTCATGTTGACTTTTCCTATGAAGTGAGTCGCTCGCTTTCTGCGTGCGAAGGCGCGTTGCTGGTGGTCGATGCCAGCCAGGGCGTTGAGGCGCAAACGGTCGCTAACTGCTACACCGCGCTGGAACTGGGCGTGGAGGTGGTGCCGGTGCTCAATAAAATAGATTTGCCAAACGCTGATCCTGACAACGCCAAAGTTGAAATTGAAGACGTGATCGGCATTGATGCCACCGATGCCATTGCCTGTTCGGCTAAAACCGGCTTGGGCATTGATGACATTCTTGAAGCCGTTGTAGCCAGAATCCCGCCGCCCAAAGGTAATCCCGCCGGGCCTTTGCGGGCCATGATTATTGACAGCTGGTTTGACTCTTATGTGGGTGTGGTCATGCTGGTGCGCGTCGTGGATGGCCGACTGGGCAAAGGTGAGCGCATCAAGATGATGGCAACCAACACCACCTACAACGCCGATAACCTGGGCGTTTTTACGCCCGCCACGGAACCCCGCGAGTCACTGGAAGCGGGCGAGGTGGGCTACATCATTGCTGGCATTCGTGAACTGCAAGCCGCCAAAGTGGGTGACACCATCACGCTGATCAAGCCCGGCACGGGTGGCGCGGCTTTCACGGCGACTGAGGCTTTGCCGGGTTTTAAAGAAATCCAGCCACAAGTGTTTGCCGGTCTTTACCCGACTGAGGCCAACATGTATGAAGGTTTGCGTGACAGCCTTGAGAAACTCAAACTCAATGATGCTTCGCTGCACTACGAGCCTGAAGTGTCTCAGGCCTTGGGTTTTGGGTTTCGCTGTGGCTTTTTAGGTTTGCTGCACATGGAAATTGTGCAGGAGCGTCTGGAGCGCGAGTTTGATCAAGACCTGATCACGACCGCCCCCAGTGTGGTGTACCAAGTCGTGCAGGCCGACGGTGAAGTAAGAATGGTGGAAAACCCGTCAAAAATGCCTGATCAAGGTCGCCTTGACGAGGTCCGTGAACCTATCGTGACGGTGCATTTGTACATGCCCCAGGATTATGTGGGTGCCGTGATGACGCTAGCCAACCAAAAACGTGGCGTGCAACTGAACATGGCATACCACGGGCGCCAAGTCATGTTGACCTACGAAATGCCGCTGGCTGAAATTGTGCTGGATTTCTTTGACAAGCTCAAATCCGTGTCGCGTGGTTATGCGTCCATGGATTACGAGTTCAAGGAATATCGGGCTGCTGATGTGGTCAAAGTGGATATCATGCTCAACGGTGAAAAAGTGGATGCGCTGTCTATCATCGTGCACCGCTCGCAGTCGCAATACCGGGGTCGTGCGGTGGTTGCCAAAATGCGTGAAATCATCTCGCGTCAGATGTATGACGTGGCGATTCAAGCGGCCATTGGGGCTAACATTATTGCCCGTGAGACAATTCGCGCCTTGCGAAAAAACGTGATTGCCAAGTGTTATGGCGGCGATATTTCACGCAAACGCAAGCTGTTGGATAAGCAAAAACAAGGTAAAAAACGGATGAAGCAAATTGGGTCGGTTGAAGTCCCGCAAGAAGCCTTTCTGGCCATTTTGCAGGTGGACGGGTAATGCAAGTTTTAACCTCTCTTATTCTGGCCGCCTTTGTCGGCTACGCGGGTGCTTGGTACATGGGGCTAGTCGAGGGCAACTTTGCACTGCTGTTGTTTTTGGCGACCGTCGTGACAGGGCTTTACTGGCTGGCTGAACGGTTTTACTTTTTGCCACAACGTCAAAAAGTGGCAACCTTGCTGGAAACACAAGACGTTTTGCGTCGCGAGTCTTTGGGTCAGCAAGGCATTAGCCAAGTGGACAGCAACCTGTCAGAGGCGCGGGGTCGAATCCTTGCGCAGCCTTGGTGGCTGGATTGGACCGCTGGACTTTTCCCCGTCATCATTGCCGTGTTTTTTTTGCGTTCTTTTTTGTTTGAACCTTTTAAAATTCCGTCTGGCTCCATGATTCCAACGCTGTTAGTGGGCGATCTCATTCTGGTCAATAAATTTCATTACGGGGTGCGTCTGCCAGTCATCAATACCAAAATCACTGAAGGCAACAAACCGCAGCACGGGGATGTGATGGTATTTCGTTATCCGCCCAAGCCCAATCTGGATTACATCAAACGTGTGGTGGGCCTACCGGGCGACGAGGTGGCTTATCTCAACAAACGCTTGACTATCAATGGCAAAGTAATTGATACGGTTGCAATGCCAGAATTCTTTGATGACGACGTGATGCGTTATTTCAAGCAATATGGCGAGTCTTTGGGTGAGCATCAGCACGGTATTTTGAACGATGATAATCGCCCCGCTTTTGTGCCAGGCGCCGATAATTTTGCCTTCAGAGAAAACTGCAACTACAGCATTGAAGGCTTGGTGTGCAAGGTTCCTGAAGGGCATTATTTCATGATGGGCGATAACCGCGATAATTCGCTGGATTCGCGCTACTGGGGTTTTGTGCCGGACAAAAACATTGTGGGCAAAGCATTTTTTGTCTGGATGAATTTTGGAAATCTGAAACGTATTGGCCCTTTCAATTGATATAGGATTTCGTTGAGAGAGACCTGTCTTCCCCCTCTTGTTTAGGAGAAATAGATGACTATTAAAACCAAATTTAAACAGCGCGGTGCGTCTTTTTTTGGCCTCTTGCTGGTGGGCTGTTTATTAGCTGTGACAGGCGTCATCGTCGCGCAAGTTGTGCCGACGGTGATTGAATACCAGGCTGTCAAGAAAGCGGTCAGCATGGCCAGCCAAGGTAAAACGGTGGCCGAAGTACGCAGTATTTTTGACAAAGCAGCGGCGATTGACAATATCAGTTCTGTGACAGGTAAAGATATTGAAGTCACCAAAGAAGGCGAACAAATTGTCGTCAGCTTTGCTTATCAGCGTGAGATTCATCTGGCTGGGCCGGGTTATCTCACCCTTAAATACAGTGGGCAATCTAAGTAATGTGTCAGCACAGAGGAAATAACGTGTGAATGAAGGTTTGAGTGCGCTGCAACAGCGCTTGCAGCATAAATTTTTGAATGAAAAACTGTTAACGCAGGCGGTGACGCACCGCAGTTTTTCGGCAGATCACAATGAGCGTCTGGAGTTTTTGGGTGACTCTGTTTTAGGTCTTGTGGTGGCTGATTTACTGTACGAACGCTTGAGTTCGTTGCCTGAAGGCGATTTATCCCGGGTTCGTGCCAATTTGGTCAGACAAGAGACGCTGCATCAATTGGCGCTGGACCTTGGTTTGCCCGAGGTTCTTCGTTTGGGCGAAGGTGAGGCGCGCTCGGGGGGGCAACAAAGACCTTCTATTCTGGCTGATGCCGTTGAGGCTATTATTGGCGCCGTGTATCTGGATACCGGATTTTTGGCAGCGCAAGCCTTGGTTCGCCGCTTGTATGAAGCCGTTGAGATCAATCCTGAAATGGAGGCGATTGGCAAAGATCCCAAAACAGAATTGCAGGAATGGCTGCAGGGGAAAAAAATGAATCTTCCCCTTTATCGGGTCGTCGGAACGCAAGGGGCGGCGCATAAGCAAACCTTTGACGTTCAGTGTGAAATTATCGAACTCAGTTTTTCTGAGCGTGGCATTGGCGGTTCGCGTCGTGCTGGTGAACAGGCCGCAGCTGCCGCGATGCTGCAAACAATCAAGGCAAAGGCCAAGCAATGACTGCTAACAAATCAACTCCTGCAAACGTCAACATCCCCGCGCCTGAAGGCCAAAGTGATGTGGAAAGTATGCTTAAAAGTATGCGCGTTGGTGCGCCTGTCGAGGGCTCAACTGAAGGTCAGCGTTGCGGCTTAATTGCTATCGTGGGCAAGCCCAACGTGGGTAAATCGACTTTGCTCAATGCGCTGGTAGGTCAAAAAATCAGCATCACTTCACGCAAGGCGCAAACCACGCGCCACCGCATCACAGGTATTCATAGCCAGGGCACGACACAGTTTGTGTTTGTGGATACGCCTGGTTTTCAGACGCGCCACAACAATGCGCTGAACCGTTCGCTCAATAAAACCGTGCTGGGTGCGGTGGGTGATGTGGACTTGATTTTGTTCGTGGTCGAGGCGGGCATGTTCAATCAGGCCGATGCCAAAGTGCTGGCGCTGCTGAGTAAAGACATTCCGACGCTGTTGGTTGCCAACAAGCTGGATCAAGTCACCCGCCGCGCCGATATTGCGCCGTGGCTGCAAGAGATGCAGCAACGCCACGCGTTCGCCGAGTTTGTACCGATGTCGGCCAAAAATGCGAAAGACATCGAGCGTATGTTGGGCATCTGCGAAAAATACTTGCCCGAGCAGGCTTGGTGGTATGCCGAAGACGAATTGACCGATCGCAGTGAGAAATTTTTGGCCAGCGAGACGGTGCGCGAAAAGCTGTTCCGTCTCACCGGCGATGAGTTGCCCTACACCTCGACCGTGGTCATCGACAAGTTTGAAGAAGAGGCGGGCCGGGGCAGACAAAAGCGCCTGCTGCGCATTGCCGCCACCATCGTGGTTGAGCGTGACACGCACAAAGCCATGGTGATTGGTGACAAGGGCGAACGCATCAAACGCATCGGCATGGAAACCCGCGTCGAACTGGAAAAGGCGCTCGATTGCAAGGTGTTCATTGAAATGTGGGTGAAGGTGCGTTCGGGCTGGGCTGACGACGAGGCTCGCGTTCGCTCCTTCGGCTATCAGTAAAGCGATGGCCCCAACGTGGCCACCCAACGCATTGCTGATGAACCTGCTTATGTCCTGCATCGCTACGACTGGAGCGAGTCAAGCCTGATTCTGGAGGTTTTTACGCGCCATTACGGGCGTATCGCGCTGATCGCCAAAGGGGCTAAACGACCAAACTCCAGTTTTCGCCCTATTTTGTTGCCTATGCAGCCTTTGCATCTGGCTTTTGGCGGCGACTCTGATATTCGCACGCTCAAAAGTGCGGAGTGGCTGGGCGGTCATGTCATGCCGACAGGTAACGCACTGGTGTCCGGCCTGTATCTGAATGAACTATTGCTGACCTTGCTGGCGCGTGATGATCCGCATCCCAAGTTGTTCGATGTTTACGCTCAAGTGGTGCAGGTGATCGCCTCCGAACACGCTGAAGCTTTGCAATCAGCGTTACGCGCTTTTGAATTGTTGTTGCTGCGCGAGATTGGATGGTTGCCTTTGCTCAATAGTCAAACCATGACGCTACAAACGCTGGTCAACGAAATGCGCTACACCTTGGTGCCGGAGGGCGGTTTGCGCCAGTCCCATAGCGCTGATCGGGCCAGCCTCAGCGGTGCCCAGTGGACGGCCTTGCAACGCGCTTTAGGCGATGGCGTCCCCTTCACCACAACCTTGCGGGCTTGCTCGGAAGTTGTGGCAGAACTCAGGCCGCAATTGCGCGCCCTGCTGAATTACCATTGCGGCGTGCGCACTTTGCGGACGCGGCAAATGATGATCGACATTCAATCTATATGAACAAAACAGCGCTTTCAGTCAATCTCAATAAAGTCGCCTTGGTGCGTAACACGCGTCATTTGGGCATTCCCGACGTGACGCGCGCGGCCACCTTGTGTCTGCAAGCCGGGGCCAACGGCATTACGGTGCATCCCCGACCGGACGAGCGTCATATTCGAAGCGATGATGTGCGCGATTTGGCCGAACTGCTGCAGGCTTGGCCGGATCGTGAATTCAACGTAGAAGGCAATCCGTTTCACAACTTGATGGACTGCGCCCGTGATTTGCTGGAACGCAAATTGCCCGTGCATCAGCTAACTTTTGTGCCGGATAGCGAAGGTCAGTTCACCAGTGATCACGGCTGGAATCTTGCAAAAGATGCGGATGGTTTGCGTCCTTTAATTGCCCAGGCTCATGCGTGGGGTTTGCGCGTCAGTCTTTTTATGGATGCCGACCCGCTTGCCATGGTTGCTGCCAAAGCCGTTGGCGCCGACAGAGTAGAGCTTTACACCGAACCTTATGCGGCGGCTTGGGGAACGCCTCAACAAAGCGAGCAATTGATGCGCTTCGCCCAAGCGGCCCAGGCGGCCCAGGCGGCAGGTTTGGGCGTCAACGCAGGCCATGACTTGAACCGGGATAATCTCAGCGCCTTTTTGCGCGCCGTGCCCGGTGTCGCTGAAGTGTCTATCGGCCATGCTTTGATTGCAGATGCGTTGGAGTTGGGCTACTGCGAAACGGTACAAGATTACCTGCGCTGCATTCAAGACGCGGCATGATTTACGGCATTGGCACAGACATCTGCGATGTGCGCCGCATTCGCGCCAGCCTGGCACGCCATGGCGACCGCTTTGCCAGCAAGATACTTAGTGAGGCCGAATTTGCCACTTGGCAAAGCCGCAGCGCGCACTGGCCTGAACGCGGTATTCGCTATTTAGCCACCCGCTTTAGCGCCAAAGAATCGTTCAGCAAAGCGATTGGCCTGGGGATGACCATGCCGATGACTTGGCGCCTGTGCGAAGTCGGCTCACTGTCCAGTGGCAAGCCCTGTATCGTGCTGCACGGCAGCTTAAAAGATTGGTTTGACGCCCGCTGCCTAAGTGCTCACATCAGCGTCACTGATGAAACCGATTACGCCGCCAGCTTCTGCGTGGTCGAAGTTATCGAGAAAATAAACGCTTAACTACTGAAAGTTTTCATGACACAACATGCGCCGCTCATCATCGACATTGCGGGTCTGACTTTGACCGCCATAGATCGCCAGCGCCTCAAACACCCCTTGGTAGGCGGGCTGATTTTGTTTGCCCGTAACTGGCAAGACCGCGCCCAACTCACCCGGCTTTGTCGCGCTATCAAAAAAGTACGCCGCGACTTGTTGATCTGCGTGGACCAAGAGGGGGGTCGCGTGCAGCGTTTCAAGACAGATGGTTTTACCCATTTACCCCCTATGCGGGCGCTCGGCGAGATGTGGCTACGCGACGGCAAAGGCGGCGTGGGCAGTGGCGCCCTGCAGGCCACCAATGCGGCAACCGCTTGCGGTTTTGTGCTGGGCGCTGAGTTGCGGGCCTGTGGCGTGGACTTCAGCTTCACCCCGGTACTGGATCTTGATTTTGGAGAAAGTCGGGTCATTGGCGACCGGGCTTTTGCCAGTGACCCGCGCGTGGTCAGCCTGCTCGCTAAAAGCTTGATGCAGGGTTTGCTGCAAAGCGGCCTGGCTAATTGCGGCAAACATTTTCCTGGTCATGGCTATGTGACAGCGGACTCGCACACAGATATGCCCGTGGACAAACGCAGTCTTAAAGCTATTCTGCAGCAGGACGCCGCCCCCTACGGCTGGCTCAACACGACCCTTAGCAGCGTGATGCCCGCGCATGTGATTTATCCCAAAGTGGATACGCGGCCCGCCTGTTTTTCTGCCAAGTGGTTAAACGATATTTTGCGGGGGCAGTTGCGGTTTGGGGGTGCTATTTTCAGCGATGACTTGGCCATGGCGGGTGCGCGTGTGCTGGACGGTCAGCCGGTCAGCTTCACAGAGGCGGCGGTGGCCGCGCTGAATGCCGGTTGCGATATGGTTTTGTTGTGCAACCAGTCTCCCGCTCAAAGTGAAGGCGAAGGGCACGCGCTGGATGCATTGATTGACGGCCTGACCGAGGCGCAACTCAAAGGCGGATGGCAGCCGCAGGAGGCCAGCGATGCGCGTCGTCGGGCGCTCTTGCCCCAGTCACCTGCGCCTGAATGGGACGCTTTGATGGTGCGCCCGGACTACATCCACGCCCTGAGCTTGATTCCTTAAAAATTCAGGTCAAGGCGAACGGTGCAGTCGCGGCGATGACAAGGCGACGATTTGATCCAGTGTTGCGGCGTTGATGTTGGGATGCTGGGCGAGCAGTTTGGCACTGGTCAACATGACGCGCAGCACCTGGACGTCTTTGACTGTTGGCGCCACTTTAATTTGAGCCAGAGCGGCGGAACTGTTGCCGCCTTGAATCAGAGCGGCGACCTTGGTGGCCCACACATTGGGACGGGACATAGTTGAATTCCTTACGCTGGATTGACCAAAAAGTTATTTTGGCATATTGCCCCCGCCTAATTCACTGATCCAGCCTTAAAACAAGCGTGAGTGCATCCAGCCCGGCCTGACAATCGCTTCATGACTACACAACATTGGCGCACCGTATGAAATCCAGATCAACACCGGGTGGTTTGGTTTATTCCACCGAGAGCGGGCGCATGTGCCCGGCGTGCCGCTTTCCAGTGGCAAGTTGTCGCTGTAGCAGCGCCTCGCCTCGACCCGCGACAGACGGTGTCGTGCGGGTGTCGCGTGAAACCAAAGGCCGCGCGGGTAAAGGCGTAACTTTGGTGCGCGGATTGGCCCTAGAGCCGCTCGCGCTGGCGGCCTTGGGTAAACAACTCAAGACGGCCTGTGGGTCGGGCGGCACCGTCAAAGAGGGGGTGATTGAAGTGCAGGGCGACCACTGTGAGCGGGTGATGGCGGCGCTGCAAGCGCAAGGCTTTGTGGTCAAACGGTCAGGCGGCTAAGTTTGAACCCCGAAGACCTGCAACTGCTGGTGACGCGCACCATGCCATTTGGCAAATACAAGGGTCGTTTGATCGCTGATTTGCCGGGCGACTACCTGCGCTGGTTTGCGAGGGAAGGTGTTCCCAAAGGCGAAATAGGCCGACTGTTAGCCCTGATGCATGAGATAGACCACAACGGGCTGTCTAACTTGCTTGAACCGCTGCGTCAGCGCTAACACCGCGATAGCGGTATCCGAGTCTCAGGAGAGCTGATCGTCAAAGCGTGGCGCCTTGCAGTCGCGCTGAAGGAGCTTCACCAAGGCAGTCATCTGCACCGCTTCAACCCAATGATCACTCTTCAAAAGAGTCATTGCCTCGGTATTGACGCGTCCGGGATAGCTGAGTTGCACGTCATGCGCCTCATCTGTCGGGCTGGATTTGAGCTGGACAATGGCACCAGGCAGCGCGTAACGCAAGACGTGGGTCGGCTCATTTTTCTCTTCCACCCTAATCGTCAGCGTGCACGATACATCAAGCTGATAGCGCCAGTTTTGCATCAGGTAAGCCTCGTGACCTAATTGATTCATGATTTCCAGCCGCTGTGGATTGCTCAACCGCAGTGAGTCCACCGGTTCAACATCCTGGGTAGGATAACCCTCGGTGCAGGCTGCACCCAAGGCGATTATGAACGGCAAGAGCCACAATGCACGGCGATGCGGGGCGACGTTGGGGCTGGTGCCGTGCGTCATAGGCTAGTGTCAGACATCAATGCGAAATTGAATCCTGTTCGGGGGCGTCGCTTGCCAGAGGTGTGATGCGTGTCGCCAGCACTTTGTCGATGGTTTTGCCGTCCATGTCCATGATTTCAAACCTCCAGTCTTCCCAGTCCACAGCATCAGCTTCTTTGGGCAGACGCCCGGTGAGCAGCATCATCATGCCACTCAGGGTGTGGTAGCGTCCCCGCTCTTCTTCGGGCACTTCTTTGAGACCGAGTCGGTCTTTCAGTTCGGGCACGGGAATGTAGCCGTCAAGCAGCCAGGAGCCATCCGCTCGCTGCACGGCCCAAGAGGTTGCCGGGTCACGCGACTGGAATTCGCCGGTAATGGCTTCAATCAAATCTTGTAGCGTCACAATGCCTTGCACTTCAGCGTATTCGTCAATCACGAAGGCCATGTGGACATCCGACGACCTGAAGTTGTCCAGCAACTCCATGCCGGTCAGCGTTTCAGGCACATAAAGAGGCGGCTGCAGGTTGTGCTTCAAATCAGGGGCGCTGCCATGCGCGACTTGCGACAAAAACTGGCGCGCATTGATCACACCCAGAATTTTTTCCATGCTGGCGTCCACCAGCGGGAATCGGGCATGATCCGAGCTGTCAATGCGTTGAAGGTTGTCCTCGAAAGTCAGGTTGATATCGAGCACCACCACGTCGCCCCGGGGCACCATCAATGAGCTGATTTGCCGGTCATCGAGCCGAAAAACATTGCGCACCATCGTGTGTTCATGAAAATCAATCAGACCCGCGCTGGTGCCTTCAGCCAAGACGGCATGAATTTCTTCTTCAGTCAGGTCAGAGCCTGTTTTTGCCTTGACGCCAAGCAGGCGCAACAGGCCGTTGGTTGACCACGATAGCAAGCGCACAAAAGGCTTGGTTGCCGTGGCCAAAAAGTCAATGGGCTTGGCGACCAGGCGGGCTACTGCTTCAGGATTGGTCTGTCCCAGTCGTTTGGGAACCAGTTCACCCAAGACAATTGTGAAGTACGTGATCAAAATCACCACCAAAGCAGTGCTGGTGTAGGCCGCCTGGGTGTCCTGAATGCCCAACAGCATGAGCCACGGCTTGAGCAGCGGCGCCAGCGTGGCTTCGCCGACGATGCCGTTCAAAACCCCAATGGAGGTAATGCCGATTTGAATAGTGGAGAGAAAACGGGTGGGATCTTCGCCCAGTTTGACAGCCGCAATGGCGGATCCGTCGCCCTCATCAACGAGCTTTTGGAGTCTTGCCTTGCGCGCAGTGACGAGCGCGATTTCTGACATGGCAAATACACCGTTAAGCAAGATAAGGGCGAAAAGTAAGGCTATTTCCATAAGAGGCGCACAGAGAACGCCAAAGGTAGTTGAACAGCCTATTATTCTAGCGGTGTCGCTTTAACCGTCATCTACGGGCTTTAACGTGTTAGATACAAGGGTGTCAATCGTTGATCTGACGTCAAAAAAGCAACTGACATTGATCCGGCAACCTTGTTATTGCGGTCTGAGATGACTGCCGCAAGGTTCAAGCGCTGCACTTGGTTGACAATCGCAGGTTGACCTAACGTTTAATTCCATGACATCTACACCATCAGACACACCCGTTCAGCCCACTGAGGCTGCCCCCGCCAACGATCAAGCCACGCGGCAGGCGCGTTCACAAGCGGTTCACCCTGTGCTT
Source organism: uncultured beta proteobacterium (assembly GCA_903823025.1). Classification (GTDB taxonomy): domain Bacteria; phylum Pseudomonadota; class Gammaproteobacteria; order Burkholderiales; family Burkholderiaceae_C; genus Rhodoferax. The sequence goes on along the minus strand of CAIJRK010000086.1, from coordinate 50,110 downwards.
GAAAAGCTGTTTGAACTTTATCCACACCTGTTTGGCAACGAATTTTTGCCGCTGAAACTGGGTATTTTTCAGGAATTATTGGCCGCGCACCCTGAGCAGTTTCAACGCGACACCCTGAAAGCCGCCTTGGGTCGCCATACGCGTTCAGCGCGTTACTTGCAAAGTGTGGCCGCAGGCAAACAGCGTTATGACTTGCAAGGTCATGCGGTTGAAGACGTCTCGCCAGCACATATTTATCTCGCCATGCTTGAATTGTTTCGTCGCCGTCAGGGCCGCTCGAATGAAGATTTGCGCCCCAGGTTGCGTCTCCAGTTGATCGCCGCTTTTGAGACATCAGGTCTGACACGTCAGGATTACCTGTCGCAGGTTCAGACCAACGATGTGGATGCCAATGCCATCCTGGAAGAGGCTTTGGCCGAGTTTGACCAAAAGCTGGCCCGGCAAGAGGCGCTGTTCAGGGCTTTTGAGGCGAGTGGCAAAACCCCGCAAGAGTTTGCCGAGATGTACGGCATGAATCTGCGTGACGTGATGGCCGCGCTGGACCGCCATCCGTCAACGGTCAATCCGGCCTAAAGGGCTTCTGTTCCCGTGAGTGTCCACAAGCGCGCTCCCGATAAATCAAGGTGCGTCAAATACAGGCGCACCTCAAATTCGAGTTGGTGGTAGCGGGGTTCCATGTAGGTGCAGAGCTTGTAGAACGCTTTGTCGTGAGCGCGCTCCTTGATGTGAGCCAATTCATGCACCGCAATCATTTTTAAAAACTCGGGCGGGGCGTCCTTGAACAGGGCCGCAATGCGGATCTCGCGCTTGGCCTTGAGCTTGTTGCCCTGCACGCGCGAGATGGTGGTGTGCGTGCCCAGCGCGTGCTGCACCACTTGCAATTTGCTGTCAAAAAGGACTTTGTTGAGCGGCTCGGCGCCCCGCAGATGGTCTTGCTTGAGTTCTTGCACGTAGTCAAACAAGGCTTTGTCAGTCCGAACGCCATGGCCGCTGGGGTATCTTTTGAGCAACCATTCACCCAAACGCTGATCGGAGACGAGTTGCCCCACCTGCGCTTGCGTGTCAGCGCCATAACCTTGCAGATATTTCAACGCTGGCGGGGTGACTAAAGCCATTTTTGTGTCGAATTTATAACTCGCGGCGCAGGGCCGGGAACAAGATGACATCGCGAATGCTGCTGCTGTCAGTCAACAGCATCATCAAACGGTCCAGACCGACGCCGCAGCCCCCGGTGGGAGGCATTCCGTATTCCAGGGCGCGGATGAAGTCGTGGTCGTAATACATGGCCTCATCGTCGCCTTCGTCTTTGGCGGCGACTTGCGCATGGAAGCGGGCGGCTTGTTCTTCGGCGTCATTCAACTCGCTGAACCCGTTGCCAAATTCACGGCCTGTAATGTAAAGTTCAAAGCGCTCGGTCACGCCGGGTTTGTGGTCACTGGCGCGGGCCAGCGGTGAAATTTCAACCGGGTGCTCGCAAATAAACGTGGGTTGCCACAATTTTTCTTCAACAGTTTCTTCAAAGTACATCACTTGCAGACTCGCCAGTGAGCGGGTCGAAAGCTTGTTTTTAGCTTCAGACAGACCCAGCTTACGCAGAGCACTGATGAGCCAGCTTGCGTTTTCTACTTTGAGCTGCGTGTCGCCGTCAAGGGCTTCACCCGCTTCGGTGTGCTTGCAGATGGCCTCCACAATCGTCAATCGCTCAAACGGCTGGGTCAAATCAACCGGTTTGCCGCCGTAGGTGAGTTCCAGTGTGCCTACGGCTTTTTGGGCGGCATCACGGATCAGTGCTTCCGTGAACGTCATCAGGTCTTGGTAGTCCCAGTAGGCCGCGTAGAACTCCATCATGGTGAACTCGGGGTTGTGCCGCACTGAAATACCTTCGTTGCGAAAGCTGCGGTTGATCTCGAATACGCGGTCAAAACCGCCCACAATCAGGCGTTTTAAATACAACTCGGGCGCAATGCGCAAGAACATTTGCTGATCCAGCGCGTTGTGGTGCGTGGTGAAGGGTTTGGCGTTGGCACCGCCCGGAATGGGGTGCAGCATGGGGGTTTCGACTTCCAGAAAATCATGCGCCACCATAAATTCCCGAATGCCGCTGACTGCTTTGGAGCGCGCTACAAAGCGTTTGCGGGTGGTCTCGTCGGTAATCAGATCAACATAGCGTTGACGGTACTTGACCTCTTGGTCGTTCATGCCGTGAAACTTGTCGGGCAGGGGCCGCAGGCTCTTGGTCAACAAACGAATGTGGGTGGCGTGGATGGAGAGTTCACCCGTTTTGGTTTTGAAGATTTTGCCCTCAGCGGCCACGATGTCGCCTAAATCCCAGTGTTTGAAATTGGCGTACAGGTCAGCACCGATGTCTTCGCCCTTAATGTAAATCTGGATGCGCCCGGTGCTGTCTTGCAGCGTGGCAAAGCTGGCTTTTCCCATGACGCGCTTGAGCATCATGCGCCCGGCGACTTTGGCCGTGGCGCCTTGTTCAAGCAGTCCTTCCGTAGTTTGGCCAGCGTGGGCGGCAAACAGGTTGGCCGCATGGTCGGTCGGTTTGAAGTCGTTAGGAAAGGCAACGCCGTTGCCCAGCGCTTGCTGCTCGCGGATCGCCTTGAGCTTTTCGCGCCGCTCCAGAATTAGTTGGTTTTCATCTTGGGAAGCGGGGAGGGTGTTGTGGTCAGACATGGGCGCAAAAGTTGGAACGGTGAAGAAAGTGCAGTTAACGACTATTTTTAGCCGAAAGCCAAGATTTTAAAGGGCTGGCACCCGGTCGTTATGATCAGGTGAGATTCATACCTTTTTCCTGCAAAATTTCATGCTATTTCAAATTATTTCTCTGTTGCTTGAAGTCTCTGCTGGCGTGCTCGCAGGGGCTTGTCTGTTGCGGCTTTATATGCAGTATCAGCGTATTCCTATGTCGGCACGCTCTGGCAATCCGCTGGGGCGCTTTGTGTTTGCGCTAACGGATTGGCTGGTCTTGCCTTTACGGCGTGTGGTGCCCGCTTGGGGTCGCTGGGATCTGGCCAGTCTGGTGGGCGCTTATTTGCTGGAGCTGGCACAGTTTCTGGTGCTGTGGCTGCTGGCGGGTGCCGATGGCGGTTTGTTTGCCGTGCCGATTCTGGCCGTTTTTGGTTTAGTCCGATTGGTTATTTCGGGCTTGACAGGGTTGGTCATTGTTTTTGCCGTCCTGTCCTGGGTGCAGACCCGCTCCGCCATGGCCGACATCATTGAGCGCCTGTGCGCGCCGCCCTTGATGCCCATCCGTCGCGTGCTGCCCTTGGTGGGCGGCATTGATTTGTCGCCGCTGGTGTTGCTGGTGCTGTTGCAGATCGCCTCCATTGTGTTGGGCTACCTGCAAAGCATGGCCTTGCTAGCGAGCTGACCGTTGACCGTTGACCGTTATTTGACTTAAATAACGGCATCAGCAGGCTGGCGCAGCAACATGGCTAGCGTGTTGGCGACAGTTTTTCGCAATTCCCGGCGGTCGCAGATAAAGTCAATCGCGCCTTTGGTTTGCAAAAATTCAGCCCGCTGAAAACCTTCTGGCAACTTCACACGAACCGTGGACTCAATCACGCGGGGACCGGCAAAACCAATCAGCGCCTTGGGTTCGGCAATCACCACATCACCTAAAAATGCAAACCCGGCGCTGACGCCGCCCATTGTTGGATCGGTCAACACGCTGATGTAAGGCAAGCCTTTTTTCGCCAATCGGGTCAAGGAGGCGTTGGTTTTGGCCATTTGCATCAGACTCAGCAGACCTTCTTGCATCCGTGCGCCGCCCGTCGAGGTGAAGCAGATGAAAGGTACTTTTTGTTCAATGGCGGCATGAACCCCGCGCACAAAACGCTCACCCACGACTGAACCCATGCTGCCGCCCATAAATTCAAATTCAAAGCAGGCGGCAATAACGCCAATGCCGTGTACGGCACCGCCAATGACCACGAGCGCATCCGTCTCGCCCGTGTTTTCCAGGGCTTCTTTCAAGCGTTCAGGGTATTTCCGGCTGTCTTTGAACTTGAGGGCATCGACGGGCAGCACTTCTTGCCCAATCTCGAACCGGCCTTCATTGTCCAGAAATGTATTAAGCCGTGCCCGCGCACCGATGCGGTGGTGATGGCTGCAGCTTGGACAGACGTTTTGGTTTTGCTCTAGATCCGTTTTGTAAAGCACCGTGTCACAGCTTGGGCACTTAATCCACAGGCCTTCCGGCATACTGCGCCGGTCAGCGGGGTTGGTGTGTTGAATTTTGGGAGGAAGAAGTTTTTCAAGCCAGCTCATAGGGAATCCTTGGGTTATGCATCCAGTGCCGAACGGATGTCGCGTAGAAAGTTCTGGGCGACCGGGCCCACCTGGTCTCGGGGCTGTTCGCCAATCAGCTGGATGATTTTGCTACCAATCACCACCGCATCAGCGACTTGACCAATCGTGCGCGCGGTGGCGGCATCACGAATGCCAAAACCGACGCCGACGGGCACGCTGACATGCTGGCGAATGCGGGGCAGCATGGCTTCAACCGCGCTGGTATCCAGTGTGCCAGAGCCTGTGACGCCTTTGAGTGACACGTAATAAACATACCCGCTGGCGATGGCCGCCACTTGTTTCATCCGTTCGTCGGTGCTGGTGGGGGCCAGCAAAAAGATCAGGTCCAAACCCTGACGCTTGAGTTCAGCCGCGAAATCTTCACATTCTTCGGGCGGGTAATCAACGATTAAGACGCCATCAACCCCCGCGTCGGCGGCATCTGTGACAAAAGCACTTTTGTTATCGGAACGCGCATGTTTTTGGTTGTAGCGCTCAACTGGGTTGGCGTAGCCCATCAGCACGACGGGGGTTGTGTCGTTTTGGGTGCGAAACGCACGCACCATGTCCAGCACCTGAACCATGCCAATGCCTTGGGCCAGCGCTTTGTCGCCTGCTTTTTGAATGACCGGGCCGTCCGCACTGGGATCTGAAAACGGCACACCCAATTCAATCACGTCCGCGCCACCCGCCACCATGGCGTGCATCAGGTCCGGCGTGATGTCGGCAAACGGAAAGCCCGCCGTGACGTAGGGAATGAGCGCCTTGCGGCCCTCGGCTTTCAAGGCTGAGAAGGTAGCGGCGATACGGCTCATTTGGACATCCTGACGAGGGGTTGGGCAGCCTCTGAGGCCGCAGCCTCACCGCCTTTGACTGACTGGCCTTTGCAGCTGGGTCGGCAATAAAAATCCGCGTGACTCAGATCGGCGACGGTGCCGATGTCTTTGTCACCCCGCCCGGACAGGTTGACCAGAATGGATTGATCCGGCTGCATGGTTTTAGCCAGCTTCATGGCGTAGGCAATCGCGTGGCTTGATTCAAGCGCGGGAATAATGCCTTCGGTGCGGCACAGGTAATGAAAAGCGTCGAGCGCTTCTTTGTCGGTGATGCCGACGTACTCAGCGCGGCCAATGTCTTTAAGAAATGCGTGTTCCGGGCCAACGCCGGGATAGTCCAACCCCGCGCTGATGCTGTGCGTCTCGGTGACCTGGCCGTTGTCGTCTTGCAGCACATACGTGCGGTTGCCGTGCAGCACGCCCGGACTGCCCAACTGCAAAGAGGCGGAATGGCGACTGGTTTGCATCCCTTCGCCAGCGGCTTCTACGCCAATCAGGCGCGTGTTCTCGTGCGCGATATACGGGTAGAAAATGCCCATGGCGTTGCTGCCGCCCCCAACACAGGCCATCACCACATCAGGCTGCGTATTTTTGCAGCCCTGGCTTTGCAGCATTTGCGGCATTTGCACCAGACATTCTTTGCCGATCACGCTCTGGAAATCGCGCACCATCATCGGATAAGGGTGTGGACCCGCGACCGTGCCGATGATGTAAAAAGTGTTGTCCACGTTGGCGACCCAGTCGCGCATGGCTTCATTAAGCGCATCTTTAAGCGTGCGACTGCCACTTTCGACCGGCACCACCGTGGCACCCAGCAGATTCATGCGGTACACATTGGGACTTTGACGTTTGACATCTTCACTGCCCATATAGACAACACATTCCAGACCATAACGTGCGCAAATGGTGGCGGTTGCCACGCCGTGCTGACCAGCACCGGTTTCAGCAATCACACGCGGTTTACCCATGCGCTTGGCAAGCATGGCCTGGCCGATGGTGTTGTTGATTTTGTGCGCGCCAGTGTGGTTCAGGTCTTCGCGCTTCAGAAAAATCTGTGCGCCACCTTGTTCACGGCTCATACGCGCGGCATGGTAAACCGGCGAAGGGCGACCTACAAAGTGCGCCAACTCATAGTTGAACTCGGCCACAAAGGCTGGGTCGTTCTGGTACTTGGCGTAGGTGGCCTTCAGTTCATTGATGGCATGGGTGAGTGTCTCCGAGACAAAGCTGCCGCCATAAATGCCGAAGTGACCACGCAGATCAGGTTGTTGATACGGGTACATTTTTTGATATTTCTAAAAATTGTCGGTCAGCCGCGCGAACGGCGGCGACAAACTGGTTGATTCTTTCGGGGTCTTTGAGGCCTTTGTGGCCGGGACCAGCGATTTCGACCCCTGAACTCACATCGACGGCCAGGGTTTTACACCGGGGACGCAGCTGAAGAATGCCATCGATCACGTTGGCAGCGTTGAGTCCACCACTCAAGACGAGGTGAGCGTTGACGTTTGGAGGAAGCAGTGACCAATTGAAAGTTTGCCCACCGCCACCGTACCCGTCAACATGCGCGTCGAGCAAAATGGCTTGGGCTTGTGAGTAATTGAGCGCATATTTTACGAGATCAAAGTGACGCCCTGCATCGCCCAGCGGAATACGGGCCGCCCGCAAAAAAGGCCGTGCGCCTTGGTGCGTGGCGTGTAGACATTGCTGCGGTGTTTCTTCGCCATGAAACTGAACGATAGCCCCGGCTATCGTTTCACAAATCGCTGTTATTTTGGTGGGCGATTCATTCACGAATAACAACACCGGCGTCACGAAAGGCGGCAATCGACGGGCCAGTTCAAGGGCGCGCTCAGGCGAGACATATCTGGCGCTTTTGTCGTACAAGACAAAGCCAATGGCATCGGCACCAGCGGCGACGGCGGCGTCCAGATCTTGTTCACGCGTCAAACCGCAAATTTTGATGCGGGTGCGTTGGGTGCAAAGTTCAACAGGGTTCATGGCAGTCCATCAAAGGCCGGGGTGCGATCAGGTAAACCCCAATGCGACGCATAACGGGGGCCGAGAAAATAAAGGCCATCGGGTGAAAAAGTAGGCGCTGCGGCAGTGCGGTCACGCTCAATCAAAACTTGGCGCGCCCAGTCAGGCGGTTGTTTGTGTTGGCCGACGGTAATCAGACAACCCATGATGTTGCGAATCATGTGGTGCAAAAAAGCATTGGCTTCAAACTCAAATCGCCAATAAGCGCCGCGCCGTGAAATGTCAATGCGTTGCAAGGTTTTAATGGGTGACAAGGCTTGGCAGGCCGCTGCCCGAAACGACGTGAAGTCGTGCTCTCCAATCAAATGCGCGGCGGCTTGTTGCATCACATCCATATCCAGTGACCGAAAAACCCAACCGACCCGACCGGCATCCACACTGGGACGAACCGGCGATTCTCGCAAAATATAAGCATAGCGGCGTGACAGGGCGCTGGCACGGCAGTGAAACGTGTCGGGCACGACCTGCGCCCATTCCACAGCAATGTCTCTGGGTAAAAAGGAATTGGTACCACGCACCCAAGACGCCGTTGTGCGTGTCAGGGGCGTGTCGAAATGGATAACCTGCATGAGGCCGTGCACGCCAGAGTCTGTTCGACCAGCGCACAGGGTGGACACCTTTTGCACCGTGAACTTGCACAAAGCCCGTTCAAGTTTGTCCTGCACGGTTTGGCCCGACAACTGGCTCTGCCAGCCTTGGTAGGCTTGTCCGTTGTAGCTGATGCCAAGTGCCAACCTCACAGGCGTTTATGTCACAGTTGTCATAGATTACTCAAGGCCCGTAACGCCTTGGTTTTCATCTCACCCGAGGCCTCAGCGATGACTTCTTCGATCAGGGCGCGCGCGCCGTCATCATCCCCAATTGCCCTGAATTCTTCGGCCAGCGCCAGCTTGGTCGCCAGCGGATCTTCCGGTGTCATCGGGACTGGCTTGGCTTCTGGTTCCGGGGCATCGCCCAAGTCAAGCGAGAGGGAACCCAGGTCAAATTCGAGCATTTCCAAATCGGCATCAGGCGCTTTGGCTTTTGTAGGTTCCGGTTCCGGAGCCGCTGGCGCAGGCATATCAAAATCAGGGATTTCTTGAAGCTTCAGTGTGTCGTCGTTGACAGAGGACGGCGCAGGCTTGTCTTCAACGATGTCCAGATCAGGCAGAGAAAATTCGATTGAGTCTGTGGCTATCTCTTGGGCTGGCGGCGTCTGTTCAGCATCCAAAGCGAAGTCCAGATCAAACGCCAGCGGTTCCTCGGCGACGGGCGTTGCTGGCACAGGCTCCGAAGCGGGTTCCTGTTTTTCCTGACTGGCCGTGGCCTGGATAATCGTATTGACCGGTTCTTCGTCCAGAGAAAAATCGAGATCCAAGTCTAAATCCACAGCACTATTGACGGGCTGTGCAGGGGGTTGACTTGGCGTCGGCGTTGCTACGTTGTCAGGCACGTTGGCGGCGATGGCTGCCGCTGTTGCAGCAGCAGTTGCAGTTGCTGCCACGGCAGCGGAACCCGTCAGATCGGGGAGTTGCCCACCGGGTTGGTACAAGGCGTTAGTGGGGTCGATGGTCAGACCTAGTTCGCAGATGTTTTCCCAGTCTGAGCCAACCCCGCCGGTTAATTTAAAAGCCAGCGCGGCGATGGTCTCGAAACCTTGGGTATCACGTCGTTTGCTAAAAATCTCAAGTAATTTTTGGTGGATAGCAATACGCTCTGGCGTGGTGCGCAGGGCATCTTTCAAAATTTCTTCAGCCTGCAAGTCACGACCATAAGCCAGGTAAACATCAGCCTCGGCCACCGGATCAACGTCATCAACGGCATCGAGTTGGCTGGGTGAGTACGCCAGGGATGAACCATTGGCAGCGGTGTCACTGGTGTCAACACTCTGTCCGCCACTGTCGCCAAAGAAAGAATCGGGGTGTAGACGGCTTTCACCAAAGGCGCTGTCTGACTGTGAGGCTTTTTTGCGTTGCCGGACTCGGTATACACCAAGGCCTGCCAGGAGTGCCAGCAAAGCGGCTGCGCCAGCCAAAAGCCAACGGTTTTCAAGCAAACTATCGAGCCAGCCCGATGGGGAGGTCACCGCTAGAGTTGTGGTTGGTTTTTGAACCGCCGTAGAGGCGGCTGGCTTAGGTGCAGATACTGTCGCTGCAGGGGCTGAAATAGCCATAGCAGGGGCTGGCACAGCCAGTTCCGGCGCTGCGTCAGCCGAGGCGGGCGATGCTGGACTGGATATCGTGCCTGAAGCAACCCCTAGTTTGCCAAGGTCACTGATGTTCTTGGCAATTTCGGCCGCCCGATTGGTGGCTTCTCGTTCGCTGCGTTCTTTGACCAGCTGGTCTTCAGCCAGGGTGGCTTGGACGGCGCCTTTTGAAAGCGTTAGTTTGTCAGGGGCGACGGCTACCGGTTGCTTATCCTCAACTGTGGCTTGCACTTGACCACTGGCCTGACGGTCTGCTGCGGCGACTTGGGTGCTGGGGGCACTGCCCGCCAGTTTTCGGCGATAGTCGTTGAAATTCTTGCTCTGGGCCACAATGATTTGAGTTGCCTCCGTCGCTGACGTGGCGCGGGCCTGTTCCTCTGTGGGGATATTGATGATCGCCCCGGCCTTGAAACGGTTGACGTTATCGCCTGTGAAGGCCGCCGGATTAGCGCGCAGCATGGCGACCAGCATTTGGTCAAGCGACACGTTGACGTGTTTGGTTGCTGCGGCTATTTCGCTGGCAGTATCCCCGGATTTAACCTTGATCGGGCCTGTGTTGGTCTGTCGTGATTGAGCGATAGGGCGTTGAGCGGGTGCTTCAGTCGTGCGGGAAACAGGCTCATTTTGTCTTGCAGGTGGTAGCGGTAGTGGTGGCAAAGCCTGCCCCTGCGGTGCCATACGACTAGGGCGTGCCGGGGTAGGCACTTGCGCCGGTGTCGGCTCTGGCGCCACATTTTCGCGCACACGCGGCGGGTCAAACAACAAGGTGTAGTCACGAACAATGCGCCCTGAGGCCCAACTGGCCTCAAGAATCATGTCCATAAAAGGCTCATTAACAGCCCTGTCACTACGCAAGCGAACAAAAAAACGGCCGTCCGACCGTCTTTCAAGGGTGGCACGCAGGCTGGGCATGGCCGGGCTGTATTCCAGACCCGCCGCCCGGAACGCTTCAGGGGATGCAATAACAGTTTGCAGTGAAGCGGCTTCTTCGGCGTTGATACTTGGAATGTCTATTTCAGCCCGCAAAGGCTCGCCAAGCGCGGACTGAACTGTAATCCTACCTAGCGAAAGCGCCGCTGCATTGGAGCCTAATAAGCCAAAAATAGCCGCTGTTGCAGCGGCTATGGCAGTTTTTCGCCAACGATGTGACTTAGCAATCAATTTGTGGACTCCTGTGTTCGGATAGCTGGCAGACAGGTTTCTCTTTTCAGATAGATGCCTCTGTGCTGAAAATTTGGAAATGACAATAACATTACCGATTAGGCCTGACAAGCTGATAAAGCTTGTCATGTTGCGTTATTGTCATCTTGTTTCAATCCACTTGATTCTAGGTGCTTACGCCGACAGTAGAACGCGCAGCATTCGGCGCAGGGGTTCTGCAGCGCCCCACAATAACTGGTCGCCAATGGTGAAGGCGCCGACGTATTCAGGGCCCATCACGAGTTTGCGGATGCGTCCCACTGGAATACCCAACGTGCCGGTCACGGCGACGGGCGTCAAGTCGTTCATGCTGGCTTCGCGATTGTTGGGAACCACTTTGACCCAGTCGTTATCGGCGGCGATCATGGCTTCAATGTCGGCGGTTGGCACGTTCTTTTTCAGCTTGAAGGTCAATGCCTGGCTGTGGCAGCGCATGGCGCCCACGCGCACACAAAAACCATCAACTGGCGTCTCTTCGGTGCCAAAAGCGGCGCCTTGACCTAAAATTTTGTTGGTTTCAGCGCCAGCTTTCCATTCCTCGCGGCTCATGCCGTTGCCTAAATCTTTGTCGATCCAGGGAATCAGGCTGCCGCCCAAAGGCGCACCAAAATTGGCCGTTTCAGCGCTTGTCAGTGTTTGTTGTTTGTGCAGCACCTTGCGGTCAATCTCAAGAATGGCTGATTTGGGGTCATCCAGAAGGCTTTTCACTTCGGCATTCAAGGTGCCAAATTGGGTCAACAGTTCGCGCATGTGTTGCGCGCCACCGCCCGAAGCGGCTTGATAGGTCATGCTGGTCATCCATTCAACCAGCCCTGCTTTGTACAGTGCACCGACGCCCATCAACATGCAACTAACCGTGCAGTTGCCGCCAATCCAGTTATTACCACCCTTGGTGAGTGCATTTTTGATGACTGGTAAGTTGACCGGATCCAGCACGATGACGGCGCTGTCGTCCATGCGCAAGGTGGAGGCGGCATCAATCCAGTGACCGTTCCAGCCTGCAGCGCGGAGCTTGGGAAATACGTCGGTGGTGTAGTCGCCGCCTTGGGTGCTGATGATGATGTCGCATTTTTTGAGCGCATCAATATCAAAAGCGTCTTTGAGCGTGGTCTCGTTTTTCGCCTGTGCTGGCGCTTGACCACCCGCGTTCGAGGTCGAAAAGAACACGGGTTCGATCAATTCGAAATCACCTTCGGACTGCATCCGATCCATCAACACGGAACCGACCATGCCACGCCAACCAACCAGGCCAACCAAGTTACCAATTTTCATAATTTTGAACTTTCATAGAATTAAAGACAGAAAGCGACTTTTACAAGGCTTTGACGACGGCAGCACCCATTTCCAGCGTGCTGACGCGTGTGGTGCCTTCGCTGAAGATGTCGGCGGTGCGCAAGCCTTGGGCCAGCACTTGTTTAACAGCCGTTTCAATGCGCTGGGCGGCAGCTTCCTGATTCAGGCTGAACCGTAGCATCATAGCGGCGCTCAAAATAGTGGCCAGCGGGTTGGCGATGCCTTTGCCAGCAATGTCGGGCGCGCTGCCGTGGCTGGGTTCGTACAACCCCTGATTGCTGGCGTTTAGAGAAGCCGAAGGCAACATACCGATAGAACCGGTGAGCATGGCCGCCTCGTCGCTCAAAATATCACCAAACAGATTGCCAGTGACCAACACGTCAAATTTCTTGGGCGCGCGCACCAGTTGCATGGCGGCGTTGTCCACATACATGTGGTCAAGTTCTACGTCCGGGTATTGCAGGCTGACTTCGGTGACGACATCACGCCAGAACTGGAAGGTCTCCAGCACGTTGGCTTTGTCCACGCTGGTCACGCGCTTGCTGCGTTTGCGCGCCGCCTGAAAAGCGACGTGGGCAATGCGTTCAATCTCGGGACGTGAGTAGCGCATGGTGTCAAATGCTTCTTGCGCACCGGGAAAGTGGCCGTCTGTGGCGACACGGCGACCGCGTGGCTGACCAAAATAGATGTCACCCGTCAATTCGCGAATGATCAAAATATCAAGACCGGCAATCAATTCGGGTTTCAGGCTGGAAGCGCCGACCAGTTGCTTGTAGCAAATGGCGGGGCGAAAGTTGGCAAATAAACCCAGATTTTTGCGCAAGCCCAAAATAGCCTGCTCAGGCCGCAGCGGGCGGTCCAGCGTGTCATATTTCCAGTCGCCAACTGCGCCAAACAGCACGGCATCCGCCTCTTTTGCCAGTTTGAGCGTGGCTTCTGGCAAGGGGTGACCGTAGGCCTCATAAGCGACGCCGCCGACCAGGGCGGTTTCCATCTCAAAGGGGAGATCAAGCGCGTTTAAAACCTTGACCGCTTCGGCCACAATTTCGGTACCAATGCCATCACCGGGCAATACTGCAATTTTCATACGGGCAACTTTCTAAAGTGGGGGAGGGCAGAATCAGCGGGCTGATACGCGCCGTTATTGCTGTCCTGCAATGTCTCGATTTGTGGTGGCCTAGGCCATCAATGTCCGGGCTAGCCACGGTTTTTGTGCCAACCGTTCGGCTTCAAACGCCTTGATTTTGTCCGCATGGCGCAAGGTCAAACCAATGTCGTCAAAGCCGTTGAGCAGGCAGTATTTACGAAACGCCTGTACCTCAAAGGGCCATTCTTCCCCATCGGGTTTGAGGACGACTTGTCGTTCAAGATCAATGCTCAAAGCGTAGCCGGGGAAGGCGGCCGCAGCATCAAATAACTGACTGACTTGTGACTCGCTCAACACAATGGGGAGCAACCCATTTTTAAAACTGTTGTTGAAAAAAATGTCGGCATAGCTTGGTGCAATGATGGCGCGAAAGCCATATTGATCAAGCGCCCAAGGGGCATGTTCGCGCGATGAACCACAACCAAAATTTTTGCGTGCCAGCAAGATGGAGGCGCCTTGGTAACGTGGCTGATTCAACACAAAGTCGGGGTTGGGCTTGCGACTATGGGGGTCTTGGCCGGGAAAACCGGCATCAAGGTAGCGCCATTCGTCAAACAAATTCTGACCAAACCCGGTCTTGCGAATGGATTTGAGAAATTGCTTGGGGATGATGGCGTCGGTATCGACGTTCTCGCGATCCATCGGGGCGACCAGCCCTTTATGTAAGGTGAACTTTTGCATAGTGATTTCCTTTGTCTGTTGTCTTAGACAAATTTTCTGACATCGACAAAGTGGCCGTAAACGGCGGCGGCGGCGGCCATGGCGGGACTCACCAGATGGGTTCGACCGCCCGCGCCCTGGCGCCCTTCAAAGTTGCGGTTGCTGGTGGAGGCGCAGCGTTCACCCGGCTCCAGTCGGTCAGCATTCATGGCTAAACACATGGAACAACCCGGCTCACGCCACTCAAAGCCGGCTGCCTTGAAAATCTCATGCAGACCTTCACGCTCGGCTTGCTCTTTAACCAGCCCTGAACCGGGCACCACCATCGCAAGTTTCACATTTTTAGCCACTTTAAGGCCCAGCTTTTTGACGAGGGCGGCGGCTTCACGCATGTCTTCAATGCGGCTGTTGGTGCACGAGCCGATAAATACTTTATCCACGTACAAATCGTTCAGTGCTTTGCCCGGCTCCAGCCCCATATAGACCAAAGCGCGCTCAATGGCGCTGCGTTGATTGGCATCTTTTTCTTTGTCAGGATCGGGCACGCGGGCGTCAATGCCGAGCACCATTTCAGGGGAGGTGCCCCAGGTGACTTGCGGGATGATCTGGCTGGCATCGAGTTCAATCACGGTGTCGAACTTGGCATCGGCGTCAGAGTGCAAGGTTTTCCAGTAGGCGACGGCCTGATCCCATTCAACAACGGCTGCAGTGTCATTGGTCGCGTTATGGCCGGGCGCCAAAGGTCGGCCTTTGACGTAGGCGATAGTTTTATCGTCCACCGCGACCAGCCCGGCGCGCGCGCCTGCTTCAATCGCCATATTGCACACCGTCATGCGGCCTTCCATGCTTAACGCCCGAATGGCTGAACCGCCGAATTCAAGGGTGTAGCCAGTGCCGCCCGCTGTGCCAATTCGTCCAATGATGGCCAGCACAATATCTTTGCCGCTGCAACCTCGGGGGAGCGTGCCATCGACGCGAATCAGCATATTTTTTGCTTTTTTGGCGAGCAGTGTTTGCGTCGCCATCACATGCTCGACTTCGCTGGTGCCAATGCCATGCGCCAAAGCACCAAAGGCGCCATGTGTTGAGGTGTGCGAGTCGCCGCAGACGACGGTCATGCCGGGCAGCGTGGCACCGTTCTCAGGGCCGATGACGTGGACAATGCCTTGTCGTTTGGAGAGGAACGGAAAATAAGCAGCGGCGCCAAATTCCTGCATGTTGGTGTCGAGCATCATGACCTGCTCTTTGCTGGTCGGGTCGGTGATGCCGTCGTAGCCGCGCTCCCATCCGGTTGTCGGCGTGTTGTGGTCAGCCGTCGCCACAATCGAACTCACGCGCCACACCTTGCGCCCCGCCTGTCGAAGCCCTTCAAAGGCTTGCGGGCTGGTGACTTCATGAACCAGGTGCCGGTCGATGTACAGAATGGCTGTACCGTCTTCTTCGGTATGAACAACGTGCTCATCCCAGAGTTTGTCGTAAAGAGTGCGTCCCATATGATTTTTCCTTGGCAATTCTCAATTTTATGCCGCGTTGTGAAGACCCTGCTTTCCAAGTAAAACGCCCGCCGGTGTTGCCATCGGCGGGCGTTTTCAAGGCGCTGTTATGACTGTGATTAACGGTCAGACATAGGCGGCACGTCGCGACGTGTTTCGCCCGTGAACAGTTGGCGTGGACGGCCAATTTTGTACTCGGGATCGCTAATCATTTCGTTCAGTTGAGCCATCCAGCCGACTGTGCGGGCTGAAGCAAAAACAGCAGTGAACAGTTCAACCGGAATGCCAATGGCGCGCTGCACAATGCCGGAGTAGAAGTCAACATTGGGGTAAAGCTTGCGCGAGACGAAATAGTCATCTTCCAGTGCAATCTTTTCCAGGGCCATGGCCAGTTTGAACAAAGGATCGTTTTCAAGGCCGAGTTCAGCCAGAACTTCTTTGCAGGTTTCTTGCATGAGCTTGGCGCGTGGGTCGTAGTTTTTATAAACCCGGTGACCAAAGCCCATCAACTTGACACCGGAATTCTTGTCCTTGACTTGTTCCATGAACTCGCCGACTGTCTCAATGCCACCATTTTTCATGATGCCTTCGAGCATATTCAGGCAAGCTTCGTTGGCGCCGCCATGTGCCGGACCCCACAGGCAGGCCACGCCAGCTGCAATTGCAGCAAACGGGTTAGTGCCGGAACTGCCGCACAAACGAACGGTCGATGTGGACGCGTTTTGTTCGTGGTCAGCGTGCAGAACAAGAATGCGATCCAACGCCCGTTCAATCACAGGGTTTACAACATATTCTTCGCACGGTGTAGCGAACATCATGTGCAAAAAGTTGCCCGCGTAACTCAAGTTGTTCTTGGGGTACATGTAAGGCTGACCTGCGTTGTACTTGTACGCCATGGCAACCAGGGTTGGCATTTTGGCAATCAACCGAATAGCCGAAATATCGCGATGTGCTGGGTTATTAATGTCCGTGCTGTCGTGGTAGAAGGCCGACAAAGCGCCCACCAAACCCGTCAGTATCGCCATGGGATGTGCATCGCGGCGGAAACCACGCAGGAAAAACTGCATCTGCTCATGCACCATCGTGTGATGGGTGACGCGTTCGGAAAATTCAATTTTTCCGGCGGCATCAGGCAGGTCACCGTAGAGCAGCAGATGGCAGGTTTCAAGGAAGTCACAGTTGGTGGCTAATTGTTCAATGGGGTAACCCCGATAAAGCAATTCGCCTTTGTCGCCGTCAATATAAGTAATGGATGATTGACACGATGCTGTGGACAAAAAGCCTGGGTCGTAAGTAAACATGCCGGTCTGTGCATACAGCTTTCGGATGTCAATCACGTCAGGGCCGATGTTGCCTTGGTAAACCGGCAGGTCGATGCTCGACGCGCCATTGTTGTACGTTAGGGTGGCTTTGTTTTCAGCTAATTTCATTCGTTACCTTTCAACGAGGTTGTCTCAACATAATTAAAACTTCACGGACATCATCTCGATCCAGATTGATATCCACTTGCGCCAGCGTTTTGCGGGCCAGGTGCAAATCCAGAAGATCAGGGTCGCTTAAATCCATTAAAGCAATCAGACCTTGCGACTGCTTGACAGTCAAAACCGGTTCAAAACGCTGGAAGAAGCGTTCGATAAAAATATCGTTTTCCAGCAGACCGCGCCGGCAACGCCATTTCAGCTTGCTTAGCGATCGCTCGTCAATCAATTCATCGGCAGGAGCCATAACGCGGGTTTCCATGCTTGATTAGATTGTGCGCATGACCATCATTTCCTTGATCTTGCCAATGGCCTTGGTCGGATTAAGACCCTTGGGGCAAACATCAACGCAATTCATGATGGTGTGGCAGCGGAACAGGCGGTACGGATCTTCCAGGTTGTCAAGGCGTTCACCGGTGGCTTCATCGCGGCTGTCGGCGATAAAACGGTAGGCCTGTAACAGACCCGCCGGGCCGACGAACTTGTCGGGGTTCCACCAAAAACTAGGACAGGATGTCGAGCAGCTCGCGCACAAAATGCACTCGTACAGGCCGTTGAGTTCTTCGCGCTCTTCGGGACTTTGCAGCCGCTCTTTTTCTGGGGGCACGTTCTCGTTGATCAAGTAGGGCTTGATGGAGTTGTACTGTTTGAAGAATTGCGTCATATCCACGATCAAGTCGCGAATCACAGGCAAGCCTGGCAGCGGCTTCAAAATGATATCGCCCTTTAATGTGAGCATATTGGTCAGGCAGGCCAAACCGTTTTTGCCATTAATGTTCATGGCGTCCGAGCCGCAAACGCCTTCGCGGCATGAACGCCTGAAGCTGAAGCTTGGGTCTTGCGCCTTGAGTTTCATCAAAGCATCCAACAACATGCGTTCGCTACCGTCAAGTTCTACCTCGATAGTTTGCATGTAGGGCTTGGCGTCAGTATCCGGGTCGTAGCGGTAAATCTGGAATGTGCGTTTAGACATGGTGTGTTCTCGCTGTTCTTGTTGACGTTGACTTAGAAACTACGCACGGTGAGCGGCACTGAATCAACCGTCAGGGGTTTCATTTGTACGGGCTTGTAGGTCAAGGTGTTGCTGGCGCTGTGCCAGAGCGTGTGCTTGTGCCAGTCGGTGTCGTTGCGCCCGTTCGGGTTCGCGGGAGTGTCACCGTATTCATCGACCGAATGGGCGCCACGGCTTTCATGGCGGGCGGCGGCTGACACGATAGTGGCTTGAGCCGCTTCAATCAGATTTTCAACTTCCAGGGCTTCAATACGTGCTGTATTAAAGATTTTGGACTTGTCTTTCAGGTTGATAGCTTGAACACGGGCGCGCATGGCAGCGATCTTTTTGACGCCTTCGTCCATGCTGGCTTGCGTGCGGAAAACGCCCGCGTGCTGCTGCATGATGCTGCGGATGTCGTTGGCCACATCTTGTGCATATTCGCCGCCGGTCGAATTGTCCAGGCGTGCAATGCGGGCCAGCGTGGCATCTGCGGCATCGACGGGTAAGGGCTTGTGCTCTGATTTGATTTTGTTGAATTCAACAATGTGGTTGCCCGCCGCGCGGCCAAAAACCAGTAAATCCAGCAGGGAGTTGGTGCCCAGACGGTTGGCACCGTGCACACTGACGCAAGAGCATTCACCGACGGCATACAGACCGTTGACGACCTTGCTTTTGTTGTCGGCATCTTGCGTGACGACTTGGCCGTGAATGTTGGTTGGAATACCGCCCATTTGGTAATGGATGGTAGGCACCACCGGAATGGACTCTTTGGTGATGTCCACGTTGGCAAAATTATGGCCAATTTCAAACACGGAAGGCAGACGCTTCATGATGGTCTCGGCGCCCAAGTGGGTCATGTCGAGGTTGATGTAGTCCTTGTTGGGACCGCAACCACGGCCTTCCTTGATTTCCTGGTCCATGCAGCGTGACACATAGTCGCGTGGGGACAAGTCTTTGTAGGCGGGCGCATAACGCTCCATGAAACGCTCGCCACTGCTGTTGCGCAAGATGGCACCTTCGCCTCGACAGCCTTCGGTCAGCAAGACGCCAGCGCCATGCACGCCGGTGGGGTGAAACTGCCAGAACTCCATGTCTTCCAAAGGAATGCCCGCGCGTGCCGCCATGCCCAAACCGTCGCCGGTGTTGATATAGGCATTGGTTGAGGCTGCAAAAATTCGACCGGCGCCGCCTGTCGCGAGCAAGGTCGTTTTAGCTTCAAAAATATGCACGTCACCGGTTTCCATTTCCAGTGCCGTGACGCCGATGACGTCGCCATCCGCATCACGGATCAGATCCATGGCTAACCATTCAACGAAGAAACTTGTTTTTTCCTTGACGTTTTGTTGGTATAGCGTGTGCAACATGGCGTGCCCCGTGCGGTCAGCGGCGGCACAAGCACGCTGGACAGGTTTCTCGCCGTAGTTGGCGGTGTGTCCACCAAAGGGACGTTGGTAAATGGTGCCGTCAGCATTGCGGTCAAAGGGCATTCCCATGTGTTCGAGGTCATAAACGACCTTGGGGGCTTCGCGGCACATGTATTCAATAGCGTCTTGGTCGCCGAGCCAGTCGGAGCCTTTGACGGTATCGTAAAAGTGGTAGTGCCAGTTGTCTTCGGCCATGTTGCCAAGGGAGGCGCCGATACCGCCTTGCGCTGCCACGGTATGTGAGCGCGTAGGAAACACTTTGGAGAGCACGGCCACATTCAGGCCCGCGCGGGCCAGTTGTAGCGAAGCGCGCATACCGGAGCCGCCCGCGCCAATAATGACGACGTCAAATTTGCGCTTGGGGAGTTTGGAAGTAGCTGTCATGATTTTCTATTCAATCTTGGTTGTCAGGTGCGGTCAAAGGGGTCTATAAAAGGTCTTGTTCAGAGGTTTTATAGGCGCCAGAGGACTTGAATGCCCCAGCCCGCGCAGGCTACAAGCCAGACAATGGTAAAAACTTGCAGGGCGAGACGCAGACCGACCGGTTTGATGTAATCCATCCAGATGTCGCGCATCCCGAGCCATACGTGGTAGAGCAAAGCGATGATGACGGCAAAGGTCAAGGCCTTCATCCATTGCGAGGAGAAAATGCCCGCCCATTGGTCGTAGCCGATAGGGCCTTTGCTGAAGATGACTTGCGCTAGAACCAGCAGTGTGAAAAGGGCCATCAGCGTCGCGGTGACGCGTTGACCGAGCCAGTCGCGGATGCCGTAGTGAGCGCCGACAACGATACGTTTGGAGCCGTAGTTAACAGACATGGTGTGTTCCTTTAATTAGTAGAGACCAAACAGCTTGGCGCCAAGTACGATGGTCAGGCCGATGCTGACAACCAGCGTGAAAGTGGCCGATGATTGACCAAACTCTTTACTGACTGCATCGTGGTGGGTGTCCATCCAGAGATGGCGAACGCCAGCAATAAAGTGATGCAGGTAGGCCCAAATGAGTGCTAAGGCAACCAGCGTCCAAATGAAGCCAGGCACATGCAACATGCCGGTGTTGAAAGCCGCTTTAAATTTGGCAAAAGAAATTTCTGAGGAAATAGAACTGTCAAACATCCATATGATGAATGGCATGAGAAAAAACATGATGGCTCCGCTGACGCGATGCAGAATTGACACGATACCTGCAATGGGTAATCGGTAACTAGGCAGGTCTGAGAAGGCGTTGATGTTGCGAAATTCCGGACGTTTTTTCGCTGTGTTTGTCGCTGATTCGGACATATTTTGCTTTCTATGTTTTGTGTAACTGCTTGGTAACTAGCAAAAACCGGTTACGGCGAAATTCTATTGCAATGCAGCATCAATCTGACGCTGCAGGGTCATAGACTAAAAATTTTTTGTTATCTCTCAATTCATACTTCCTGTGATGGAGTTTATTTGGGAGAGGTTGCCCCGCTCCCAAATAAACTCCATTCCCCTGAAGGGGGAGTTTCAAACTGGCGTTAGTTTTAGATGACTATGTGCGTCTCCTTCATGACCTGTTACTCACGTAGCGGCGACTAACCCAATAGCCTGACTGCTGTCTTTAGTCAATCTGGCCTGTAACGCTTTCGCTTCACAAGCCCCGTCCTTTAGGACAGGGCAATTGACGCTACTTAAATTACAGTGCTGAACTTTCTGTAACATTACGCACTGTTTTCTTTATCTCGGAAGATAGGCGGTACAGATCTCGGCTTTGCGGGCTTTCCGGAACGGCAAGCTTGCGAACAAAATTTCACTTCATCCCAATTCTTTTCCCATTTTTTCCGCCACGTCATCGCTCGATTACAAGTCACGCAGATTTTCTGCGGCAAGTCGGATTTATTGCCTTTGAATCCCATGGGCTCAACTCAGGGTGTTGTGATAGTGGTGGGTGTCTGTGCGGTAGTAACCGCGTCGCAATTCCATGGGAACGTCCTTGTAGGTGTAGGAGATGCGCTCGACACTTAGCAAGGGTGTTCCTTGTGGAATTTTAAGTAGTAATTCGCGGCCATCAATAGCGGGTTCAGCGCGAATTTTTTCATCGGCACGAAGCATCCGCATATTAAATTCGGTTTCAAATAAAGCGTACATCGGGCCGTGGTAGTTACTTAACTTCTCAGCGGTTAGTCCTTTAAAAGGAGCCGCAGGGAGCCATATGTCTTCAAGGATGGTGGGGGTGCCTGTAAAACTCAAAACGCGGCGCACTTGCAGGACTGCATCGCCTGTTCGCAGGGCCAGCGCGCGGGCAACGTCGGCGCTGGCGCGGGCGCGGCGGCACTCAACAATATCGCGTTGGGCGGGGCCTTCACTGCCGGGTGTGCCGCTATCGGGAACAAGCTTCAAAAAACGAAATTGCACATACTGCGCTGCATGTGTGGCAACAAAAGTGCCTTTGCCCTGTCGGCGCACCAGCAGATTGTCGCCAGCGAGCGCATCAATGGCTTTACGCACTGTGCCCTGGCTGACGCGAAAACGCGCAGCCAGTTCCATCTCGCTGGGAATGCCTTCGCCCGGTTTCCACTCACCCAAGCGCAGACTATTCAGAATCAAACCTTTAATTTGTTGATACAGCGGACTGAATGCAGGGGCATTTTCAGGGGGGGGGATGGGCATTTTAGACATTGGTAGTCAGTCCCGTGCAAGGCTTGGGAACAATCTGAATCATATCTTATATAAGACATAAGACAAGTTGACGGAGCAGAGTTTTCCAGAGTAAACTTCTAGAGCAATAGCGGGTGTTCAAGCCACTGTTTGGGCGCCCCTCCGCACTCGTTTCACAACACTTCTGGAGTTCTTACCATGAGCAAAAAACCCGTCCGCGTTGCCGTCACCGGCGCCGCAGGTCAAATTGGTTACGCAATTCTGTTTCGCATCGCCTCCGGCGAAATGCTGGGCAAAGACCAACCCGTGATTCTGCAGCTGCTGGAGGTCCCTTTTGAGAAACCTCAACAAGCGCTGCAAGGCGTGATGATGGAGTTGCAAGATTGTGCTTTCCCGCTGCTGGTTGGCATGGAAGCCCACGGCGACCCCATGACGGCTTTCAAAGATGCTGATTACGCCTTGTTGATCGGCTCACGTCCGCGTGGTCCCGGCATGGAACGCGCTGAATTGCTGGCCGTCAACGCTGAAATTTTCACAGCGCAAGGCAAGGCACTCAACGCGGTGGCCAGTCGCAATGTCAAGGTCCTTGTGGTCGGTAACCCCGCAAACACCAACGCCTACATTGCCATGAAGAGCGCACCAGATTTGCCACGTAAAAACTTCACCGCCATGCTGCGTCTGGATCACAACCGTGCCTTGAGCCAAATTGCAACCAAGACCGGCAAAGCCGTGGCTGACATTGAAAAATTGACCGTATGGGGCAACCATTCACCCACAATGTATGCTGATTACCGCTTTGCCACCATCAATGGGGCCAGCGTCAAAGACATGATCAACGACCAGGACTGGAATGCCAACACATTCTTGCCTACCGTTGGCAAGCGTGGTGCGGCCATCATTGCCGCCCGTGGTGTGTCGTCGGCGGCTTCTGCTGCCAATGCTGCCATTGACCACATGCACGATTGGGCGCTGGGCACCAACGGCAAATGGGTCACGATGGGCATTCCTTCAGACGGCCAATACGGCATTCCTGAAGACACCGTGTTCGGTTTCGCCGTGACGTGCGAAGGTGGCGAATACACCGTTGTTCAAGACTTGCCTATTGATGCGTTCAGCCAGGAATGCATCAACAAGACTTTGAAAGAGTTGCAAGACGAGCAGGCGGGCGTGGCTCACTTGCTCTAAAAATCAGGTTTCCCGGACGCTGTTCCGGGATTCATCCAAACTAACACCGGTTTGAAACTTCCCTCTTTCTAGGGGGCCAAATTCGCCTTTTTCAGGGCGTGAATTGAAGCCAACAGACTACGAACATGAAACACCCTCGCAAAGTTCTTCTTGGTGCGCAATCGGCAGCCGCTTTACTGCCGGTGTGTGACCATTACTGCGGGGTAGAGGCGCGAATGCGCAAAAGCCTGGCACTGCAGACTGAAATGGCTGAAGAGTTGGGTGCCTGCGTATTTGATGTCACGCTAGATTGTGAAGATGGTGCGCCGATTGGTGGCGAAAAAGACCATGCGCAAATGGTCACCGCCCTCGCCAACCAAGTGCAGATAGCGGCAAAAGGACGCGCTACCAGCCTTGCACCCCGTGTGGCCGTGCGTGTACATCCGGTGGATCACCCAAGCTTTGAGCAAGACATCGACATCATTGTGGGCGGCGCGGCCTCTGCTTTGTGCCACGTCATGATTCCCAAGGTGGAAACAGTGGCGGATGTCAACCGTGCTATGCACTGGATTGATCAGGCCGCCAGCCGTGCTGGACGCGCGCAGCCATTGCCCCTGCATGTTTTGATTGAATCGCCTGCTGCTGTGCAGCGTGCTTTTGAAATAGCCGCACACCCGCGTGTGCAGTCTCTCAGCTTTGGGTTGATGGACTTTGTGTCCAGCCATGGTGGCGCTATCCCCGCGAGCGCAATGCGTGTGCATTCAGAGCCGGGAAGCGCTGAACTGGATCAATTCACACACCCTTTGGTGATTCGCGCCAAGCTTGAAATTGCATCTGCTTGCCACGCGTATGGCAAAGTGCCTGCCCATTGTGTGGTGACCGAGTTTTCTGATCTTGCTGCCATACAAGCAGCCGCAACCCGCGCCTCGCGCGCACTGGGCTACACCCGGATGTGGAGTATTCATCCCAGTCAAATCAGGCCTATTCTGGAGGCCTTCGCACCGAAGATAGATGAAATTGAGTTGGCGTCGAATATCATGCAGGCGGCCTTACAAGCGGATTGGGCGCCTATTTCTTTTGCCGGAAAACTGCATGACCGTGCGAGTTATCGCTATTTTTGGCATGTGTTGGAACGGGCACACCAGACGGGCCGGCCCCTTCCAGATGAAGTTCAGGCCTATTTTCTGGCTTAATTTTGGCTAAATGCCATTGACCGAGGTTCCAAATTATGAAAAAACTCCTTGCATCCATTTTTTTGATCGCCGTACCTGTTGCACTCTTGGCGGAGACGCCCGCCAAAGCGGTAAACAAGCCGGTGCTGCACTCACCCGTCAGCCATCTTGAAACCAAAACGCCAACGACCCCGTCGGTGCCTACGGTATGGGCGACTGAGGCAGTTTTGACGCCCGCTGAACTGGCGATTGCACAGCGCGTTTACCAGGGTCGCTTGCCGTGTGAATTGGGCGCCTTTGTCAGTCTGACGGCGGATGCCAAATCGCCCGGTTACTTCGATGTTCAGATTAAAAACCAGAAATACCGCATGTTGCCAGTTGAAACCAGCACCGGCGCTATTCGCCTGGAAGACCGCCAGGCTGGCGCTGTGTGGTTGCAGTTGGCCAATAAATCCATGCTGATGAATCACAAACTGGGGCAACGCTTGGCCGATGCCTGTATGAATCCGGATCAAGCGCTTGTGGCTGACATGTTGAATAAAAATCCAGGCCCGAGCATTCTTGATGCGCCTACCGCTGTTGCTGCTAAATAAGTAGCGCACTTGGCCCATGAGAAAAGGGCCAAGCCATTTTCTAATTAAAAAGGAGTTGACTATGTTGCAGACTTACCGTGCCCACGTCGCTGAACGCGCCGCTCTTGGCATTCCCCCGTTACCCCTGTCTGCCACCCAGACCGCAGCCCTCATTGAGCTGCTGAAAAATCCACCGCAAGGCGAAGAAGCCACCTTGGTGGCGCTGATTACCCATCGCGTACCTGCCGGTGTGGATGATGCCGCCAAGGTGAAAGCCAGCTATTTGGCGGCAGTTGCCATGGGCACTGAAAAATGCGCCCTGATTTCACGCGAAAAGGCCACAGAATTGTTAGGCACCATGCTCGGTGGCTACAACATCAGCCCGCTGGTGGAGTTGCTCGACGATGACGCCGTAGCCGCAGTAGCGGCCAATGGTCTCAAGAAGACCTTGCTGATGTTCGACCAGTTCCATGATGTCAAGGAAAAAGCCGACAAGGGCAACGCGCAAGCCAAAGCCGTGCTGCAAAGCTGGGCCGATGCCGAGTGGTTTACCTCGCGTCCTGAAGTGCCAGAGTCGATCACGCTGACCGTTTTCAAAGTTGAAGGTGAGATCAACACCGACGACTTGTCACCTGCACCTGACGCTTTCAGTCGTCCTGATATTCCGATGCACGCCTTGGCGATGCACAAAAACGCGCGTCCCGGCATCGTGCCGGAAGAAGACGGCAAGCGTGGCCCTGTCAAGTTTTTTGACGAACTGAAAGCCAAGGGCAATTTGGTCGCCTATGTGGGCGACGTGGTGGGCACCGGCTCCTCGCGCAAATCCGCTACCAATTCAGTGTTGTGGTTCACGGGTGAAGACATTCCGTTTGTGCCGAACAAGCGCTTTGGCGGCGTCTGTCTGGGCAGCAAAATTGCCCCGATTTTCTACAACACCATGGAAGACTCGGGCGCTTTGCCCATTGAGTTGGATGTGAGCGCCATGAACATGGGTGACGTGGTCGAACTGCGCCCTTATGACGGCAAGGCACTCAAAGACGGCCAAGTGATTGCCGAGTTCAAAGTCAAAAGCGAAGTCTTGTTTGACGAAGTGCGCGCCGGTGGCCGCATTCCGTTGATCATTGGCCGTGGCCTGACCTCCAAAGCCCGTGAAGCCCTGGGCTTGCCCGTGAGCACCTTGTTCCGCTTGCCGCAAAACCCCGTGGATACCAAAAAAGGTTTCACGCTGGCGCAAAAAATGGTGGGCCGTGCGTGCGGCTTGCCTGAAGGCCAAGGTGTTCGCCCCGGGACTTACTGCGAACCCAAAATGACCAGTGTGGGTTCGCAAGACACCACCGGCCCGATGACCCGCGACGAGTTGAAAGACTTGGCTTGCCTGGGCTTCAGCGCTGATCTGGTGATGCAGTCGTTCTGCCACACTGCGGCCTATCCGAAGCCTGTGGATGTGAAGATGCACCACGAGTTGCCTGACTTCATGAGCACACGCGGCGGTGTGCCGCTGCGTCCGGGTGATGGCATTATTCACAGCTGGTTGAACCGCATGTTGTTGCCTGATACCGTGGGCACGGGCGGCGATAGCCACACCCGTTTCCCGATTGGCATCAGCTTTCCTGCTGGCTCCGGCTTGGTGGCTTTTGGTGCCGCCACTGGCGTGATGCCGCTCGATATGCCTGAAAGCGTGTTGGTGCGTTTTAAAGGCAAGATGCAGCCCGGCGTCACGCTGCGCGATTTGGTCAATGCCATTCCGCTGTACGCTATCAAGTCCGGTTTGCTGACGGTGGCCAAGCAAGGCAAGAAAAACATTTTCTCCGGTCGCATTCTGGAAATTGAAGGTCTGCCTGATCTCAAGGTCGAACAAGCCTTTGAATTGAGCGATGCCTCCGCTGAACGCAGTGCGGGTGGTTGTACCGTTCACCTGAACAAAGAGCCGATCATCGAGTACATCACCAGCAACATCACGATGTTGAAATGGATGATTGCCACCGGTTATTCCGATGTGCGCACCATCAACCGTCGCATCAAGGCGATGGAGGCCTGGTTGGCTAATCCGCAGTTGCTCAAGGGCGATGCGGATGCAGACTATGCCGCCGTCATCGAAATTGATCTGGCTGATATTCAAGAACCTATCGTGGCCTGCCCCAATGATCCAGACGATGTAAAAACACTGTCTGATGTTGCCGGCACCGTGATTGAAGAAGTTTTCATTGGCTCATGCATGACCAATATTGGTCACTTCCGCGCGGCCTCCAAGCTGTTGGAAAACAAGCGTGATATTCCCGTCAAATTGTGGGTGGCACCGCCAACCAAAATGGACGCCAAGCAACTCAGCGAAGAGGGTCATTACGGC
The DNA here is from genome assembly GCA_903823025.1 of uncultured beta proteobacterium. Taxonomy (GTDB): domain Bacteria; phylum Pseudomonadota; class Gammaproteobacteria; order Burkholderiales; family Burkholderiaceae_C; genus Rhodoferax. The sequence continues at coordinate 23,188 of CAIJRK010000086.1, read as the reverse complement.
GTGTTGGGTTCTGCTGGCGCGCGCATAGAAATGCCGGGTTGCAGCTTGTGTATGGGTAATCAGGCGCAGGTTAAGGAAGGGGCGGTTGTATTCTCTACATCCACGCGCAACTTCCCGAACCGTTTGGGCAAGAACAGCAACGTCTATTTGGGCAGCGCCGAACTGGCCGCCATTTGTTCCAAGCTGGGGCGCATTCCTACCAAGGCCGAGTACATGGCCGACATGGGTGCGTTGACTGCTGCCAGCGACACAATTTACCAATACCTTAACTTCGACAAGGTCCAGTCCTACACCGACGCGGCCTCCTCCGTGAAGGAAGATACCACCGCTTAAAGAAGCCTGAAAAAGCCCGGTATTTGCCGGGCCTGATGGTTTCCAGGCGCCCCGCAACGCAGGTTACGGGGCGTTTTTTTATCTGGCTTTGCCGTGGCAAGCAAAGATAATGCGCGCTATGAACGCACTTCAATCCATTCCCTTTTCACTGCAAACCATTTTGTTGTTGGTGGGTAGCAATATTTTTATGACTTTTGCCTGGTACGGGCACCTTAAAAATCTCGCCACGGCGCCGTGGTATATCGCCGCACTTATCAGTTGGGGCATTGCATTTTTTGAATATGGGTTGCAAGTACCGGCCAACCGCATTGGGTTTCAGTTAGCCGGGTTGAGCGTGGGACAGCTCAAGATCATGCAAGAGGTCATCACGCTGGCGGTGTTTGTGCCGTTTGCCATGTTGTATCTCAAAGAGCCGTTCAAGCTGGACTATTTGTGGGCGGCCTTGTGTATGGTGGGCGCGGTTTATTTTATTTTCAGGAGTGCTTGAGGCCCGACACGCGCCAACCTATTCTGCCGCCGACTGTTGCAGCGCCCACATTGACGCATAACGCCCATTTGTGGCCATCAGTGCGGCGTGGGTTCCACGCTCAATAATCCGCCCGGTGTCCATCACCAAAATCTCATGCGCGTCCACCACAGTCGATAAACGGTGCGCAATCACCAGCGTCGTCTTGTTTTTCGCCACGCTTTGCAGCTCGGCCTGAATGGCGCGCTCATTGGCGGAATCCAGCGCCGAAGTGGCTTCGTCAAAGATCAGGATGGGCGGATTTTTCAGTAAAGTGCGGGCAATCGCTACGCGCTGCTTTTCACCACCCGAGAGTTTGAGGCCGCGCTCGCCGACCATCGTGTCGTAGCCTTTGGGCGTAGCGTTGATGAAGTTGTGAATGTGCGCGGCGCGCGCCGCCTCCTCTACCTGCGCCCGCGTAGCGCCTTGTTTGCCGTAGGCGATGTTGTATTCCACCGTGTCATTGAACAGCACAGTGTCTTGCGGCACGATGCCAATGGCTTGTCGCACAGAAGCCTGCGTGACTTGTTTGATGTCTTGCCCGGCAATCAAAATCTGGCCGTCCTGCACATCGTAAAAGCGGAACAGGAGCCGCGCCAGCGTGGATTTACCCGAGCCTGAAGGGCCAACCACCGCCACGGTTTTGCCCGCCGGAATCTCAAAACTGATGTCATGCAGAATCGGGCGCGCCGGGTCGTAAGCAAAGTTAACGTGGCTGAACGTGACGCTGGCACCATCCGTCTTGAGCGGCTGCGCGCCCGGCTCATCGGCAATTTCACGCTCGCGCTCAATCAAGGTAAACATCTTGTCCAGATCAGTCAGGCTTTGCTTGATCTCGCGGTACAACACGCCCAAAAACCCCAGCGGAATATAGAGTTGAATCATGAAGGCGTTCACCATCACCAAGTCGCCCAGCGTCATGCGGCCATCGACGACGCCTTGGGTGGCGCGCCACAGCATCGCGACCAGTCCGGTGGCAATGATGATTTGCTGGCCAGTGTTGAGCAGACTCAACGTGGTCTGGCTCTTGACGGCAGCCTTGCGGTAACGCGCCAGATTTTCGTCGTAACGGCGCGCCTCAAACTCTTCGTTGTTGAAGTATTTGACGGTCTCGTAATTCAGCAGCGAATCAATAGCGCGGCTGTGCGCCTTGGAATCAAGCTCGTTCATCTGTTTGCGGTACTGCGTGCGCCACTCGGTCACCACCACCGTAAAGATGATGTAGAACACCAACGCAATCATCGTGATCCAGGCAAACCAGACATCAAACTTGACCGCCAGCAGCGTCAGCACCATCGCCACCTCAATCAACGTGGGAACAATGCTGTAAAGCGAATACGAGATCAATGAGTGCACGGCCCGCGTGCCGCGCTCAATGTCGCGTGTCATGCCGCCCGTCTGGCGCTCCAGATGAAAGCGCAGGCTCAGGGCGTGCAAATGCCGGAACACTTGCAGCGAAATACTGCGGGATGCGCCCTCGGTGGCCTTGGCAAACACCAGTTCACGCAACTCGGCAAACAAGGTCGTGGACAAGCGCAACAAGCCGTAGCCCAGCAGCAAAGCCGCTGGAACGACGACCAAAGCGTTGGCATTCATGCCGCTCGGGTTGACCGTGTCCACCAGTTGTTTGAGCAACAAGGGCACGCTGACGTTGGCCATTTTGGCCGCGATCATGAAGCCCAGCGCCGCAATCACTCGCCATTTGTATTGCCACAAATAGGGAAACAAACGACGCAAGGTGGCCCAGTCGGAACGGGGGCTGACGGGCGCAGGTGTTGACGCGGCGCCGTGAGAGGAGGAGGTGGATTCGCCAGAGCGGCGCATGGGTGGCATTCTTGAAGCTTGATTAAGCTCCGATTGTGACCCTGTCAAAGTAACCTTTGTTGAACACCATGACTGTTTTTTCTCACCCTTACCGTGCAGGCGACCGCAGTGTGCGACTTAGTAACACCACCGGAATCAGCCCCACCAGCACCAAGGCCAGCGAAGGCAGCGCCGCCTCGCCCAGACGTTCATCACGCGCCAATTGATAGGCCACCACCGCCAGCGTGTCACTGTTGAAGGGGCGCAACACCAGCGTGGCTGGCAACTCCTTCATGACATCGACAAACACCAGCAAGACGGCCACAGCGGTCGAGCGTTTGAGCAGCGGCCAATGCACGCGGCGCAGCAACGCACTGTCGCGGGTGCCCAACATGCGCGCAGAGTCGTCAAAACTTATTGGAATGCGCGCGTAGCCGCTTTGCACCGATTGCAAAGCCACGGCACTAAACCGCACCAAATAGGCCCAGACAAGACCGAGTGATGTCGCCATCATGTAATAACCCACACTGCTATCTGGCGCCACAGTTTGCACCCAACCCACGGGCAACAGCAGCCCGACCACAATCACAGCGCCCGGCACGGCATAGCCCAACCCCACCAATTGCGCGGCCAAACGGGTCGGCAAATCCGGGCGACGGCGCAGGTTAAAGGCGAGTAACAAAGCCAGCCCAACCGCCAGCACCGCGCTCATGGCCCCCAGCCGCAAACTGTTCATAGCCCAACCCAAAAACCGCCCCCACGACAAGACCGACCAATCTTCGATCAAGGGCCGCAACATGAACAACACTGGCAACACAAAGCCGACCAGCACCGGTGCGCCGCATATCAGCCAAGCCAGCCATTTGTGACGACCTCGCAAGATCAAAGGTCGCGCATCCATGGCACCGGCTCGCCCGCCTCGGGCCGCAGAAAATCGCATCCGCTTTTGCGCACGGTGCTCCAAAAACAGCAACACAGCCACCAGCGACAGCAGCATGGTGGCGAGTTGCGCGGCGGCGATGCGGTTGTCCATTGACAACCAGGCTTTGTAAATGCCCGCCGTGAAAGTCTGGATACCAAAGTAACTTGACACGCCAAAATCGGCCAGCGTTTCCATCAACGCCAAGGCAGCACCGGCAGCGACGGCGGGACGCGCCAAGGGCAAAGCCACTTCCAGAATACGCCGACGCATCGGTGCGCCCAGCAGCCGCGCCGCTTCCATCAGATGCGCGGTGCGGTCGCCCAACGCGGTGCGCGCCAGCAAGTAAACGTAGGGATAAAGCGAAAAAGTAAAAACCCAGGCCGCCCCGTTCAGGCTGCGAATCTCGGGGAACACCCGTCCTTCAAGCTCAAACGTACTGCGCACAAAAGTTTGGAAAGGGCCGCTGAACTGAAGAAAGTCGGTGTACGCATACGCCACCACATAAGCAGGCATGGCTAGCGGCAACAACAAAGCCCATTCAAAAACACGGCGACCTGGAAACTCAAACATGGTCACGGCAGCGGCCGCCGACAAACCCACCAGAATCACCCCGAAAGCCACCATTAAGCACAGTCGCACGGTGGTCCAAACATAGTCGGGAAGCACCGTACTGCGCATTTCCTGCAAAATTTGCGCCGCTGCCGCACCCGAGTCGCCCCAAGATAACCATGATGCAAAAATTGCAACGACGGGCAGCATGAATACCACCGTCAAGGCAAGCAATAAAAATTGACGACACCAACGAAACGACATAGGGGAATCCACTCCATCTTATCTAAATGAGAATTGTAATCATCTAGAATGATCTCTATGTTTTTAGAGCTTTCACAACTCAGTGTTGCCTATGACGGGCGCAGTCAGCCGGTTGTTCGCAACGTCTCTTTTGGTTTACATGCGGGTGACATTGGCGTGCTGATTGGTCCCTCCGGCTGTGGCAAAACCACCTTGCTGCGAGCCGTCGCTGGTTTGGAGCCGGTGGCAACAGGGTCGATCAAACTGGCGGGTCAAGTCGTCAGCAGCACCCAGATTAACCTGGCGCCCGAGGCGCGTCAGATGGGCATGGTGTTTCAGGATTACGCCTTGTTCCCCCATTTGGACGTGGGCCGCAATGTCGGCTTCGGCATTGCCCATCTGTCCAAGTCTGAGCGGGCCGCCCGGGTGGCGGAGGTGCTGGCGCTGGTCGGGCTGTCCGGTCATGAAGCACGCTTTCCTCATGAGCTTTCGGGGGGGCAGCAGCAGCGCGTGGCACTGGCCCGTGCCTTGGCGCCCAAGCCGCGCTTGTTACTGCTCGATGAGCCGTTCTCCAATCTGGATGTGGATTTGCGCGAACGTTTGGCCCACGAGGTGCGCAGTATTCTCAAAGCTGCCCAAACGACCGCCCTTTTTGTCACGCATGACCAGCTGGAGGCGTTTGCCATTGGCGACACCGTGGGCGTGATCAACGAAGGGCAGTTGCACCAGTGGGACGATGCCTATACGCTGTACCACCGTCCGGCTTCGCGTTTTGTCGCTGAGTTTATTGGTCATGGCGTATTCACACCGGCCACCCTGCGGCAGGTAGGCGATCAGGTGGTGGTTCATACCGTGCTGGGTGACCTGACCAATATGGCTGAATGTCCCCTGCCCAGTGCCTTTGTGGATGGCGCCTGCGATGTGTTGCTACGCGCCGATGACATCGTGCACGACGACAACGCCCCGATAAAAGCAGAGATCATCCGCAAGGCGTTTCGGGGTGCCGAGTTTTTATATACCCTGCGTCTGGCCAGTGGCGACACCGTGATGGCCCATGTACCCAGCCACCACAACCACAAAATTGGCGAATGGATCGGGATTCGCGCTCAGGTCGATCACGTTGTCACATTCAAACGGGTGTGACGGTGTTCACGCGTTAAAAACGACCTGACCGGCCACCACCGTGCAGCGCACGCGGCCCGGCAACTCGTAGCCTGAAAATGGCGTGTGCTTGCCCTGACTGCGCAAAGCATCAGGCGCCACCGTCCAGGCGGCTTCGGCGTCAACCACGCACACATCAGCCACAGCGCCGACGATCAAGCGCCCAGCGCTGCCGTGACACACGCCCAATGCTGCGCCCAGCACTGCGGCGGGGCCGCTGGTCACGGTGGTTAACGCCCGAACCAGACTGACGCCGCTGTCCTGGTGCCATTTCAAGGCCAGACTCAAGAGCAGTTCAACCCCGGTTGCACCGGGTTCACTTTCAGCAAACGGCAAGTCTTTGGCGTCTTCGTCCACCGGCGTGTGGTCAGACACCAGCGCGTCGAGGGTGCCGTCGGCTAAACCGGCGCGCAAGGCGTCGCGGTCACGCTGCTGGCGCAAAGGCGGATTGAGCCGGGCGCGGCTGTCAAAGTAACCAATGTCGGCGTCCGTCAAATGCAGCGAATTGATGCTGATGTCGCAGGTCACATTCAAGCCGTCGAGCTTGGCTTGGCGCACCAACGCCACCCCGGCGGCGCTGCTGAGTCGGCACACATGCACGCGGGCACCGGTGGCTTTCATCAACTCGAAAATCGTGTGCAGGGCAATCGTTTCAGCGGCAACCGGCACGCCGCTCAGACCCAAACGGGTCGCCAACGCACCACTGGCCGCTACGCCCGTACCCAGATAAAAATCTTGTGGGCGCAACCAGACGGCATAACCAAAAGTGCTGGCGTATTGAAACGCACGCTGCATCACTTGCGTGTTGGGCAAAGGCACTTCAGCCTGACTGAACGCCACGCAACCGGCTTCGGTCAGTTCCAGCATTTCGGTGAGCGATTCGCCGACTAAATTACGGGTTAACGCGCCCAGCGGATAGACGCGGGTCTGGTGCAGCTTTTTAGCCCGATAGCGCAACATCTCGACCAGGCCCGGCTCGTCAAGCACCGGATCGGTGTCGGGTGGGCACACCAAACTGGTGACGCCGCCAGCGGCGGCGGCCACCAGTTCTGACTTCAACATGCCTTCGTGTTCGTGGCCGGGTTCACGCAGGCGCACCGCCAAATCCACCAAACCGGGGATTACGAGGCAGCCCGTGGCGTCGATGGTTTGCGTGGGCTGGAAATCAGGCGCAATGTCATGGATGGCGAGCACCACGCCATTGGCAATCGCCACATCGGCGACGGCATCGAAGCCGCTAACGGGGTCGATCACCCGACCGCCTTTGATCAATATAGTCGTTGGTATTTTCATTTTTTCAGGCCTCATTTCCTGCCACGATGCTCATCACCGCCATGCGCACCGCAATGCCAAAAGTCACCTGCGGCAAGATCACGCTTTGTTTACCGTCCACCACGGCAGAGTCAATTTCGACGCCCCGGTTAATCGGCCCCGGATGCATCACGATGGCATCGGGCTGGGCGAGTTGCAGCTTTTCTGGCGTCAAGCCGTAGCTCTTGAAAAATTCCTGACTGGACGGCAACAGCGCACCGTTCATGCGTTCGTTTTGCAGGCGCAACATGATGATGACATCAGCGCCCCGAATGCCTTCTTCCAGCGTGTGACAAACGCGCACGCCCATTTGCGCCATGTCGGACGGCACCAGCGTTTTGGGGCCAACCACCCGCACTTCCGCGCAGCCCAAGGTGGTGAGCGCGTGAATATCCGAGCGGGCCACACGCGAATGCAGCACGTCGCCCACGATGGCGACCGTCAGATTGGAAAAATCTTTTTTGTAATGCCGGATGGTGAACATATCCAGCAAGCCTTGCGTCGGGTGCGCGTGCCGCCCGTCACCGGCATTGATGACGTGCACATGCGGCGCCACATGCTGCGCGATCAAAAAAGGTGCCCCCGACTCGCTGTGGCGCACCACAAACAAATCCGCCGCCATCGCGCTCAGGTTGGCAATGGTGTCGAGCAGCGATTCGCCTTTGGAGGCTGATGAACGGGCAATGTCCAGATTAATAACGTCTGCACTGAGCCGGGTGGCGGCAATCTCAAAGGTGGTTCGGGTGCGGGTCGAGTTCTCGAAAAAGAGGTTGAACACGCTTTTGCCGCGCAACAGCGGTAATTTTTTAACTTCCCGATCATTCACGCTGACGAAATTCGCCGCGACATCCAGCACATGCATCAGGATGCTTTTAGGCAAGCCTTCGGTGGTGAGCAGGTGAATCAACTCACCGTTTTTATTAAGCTGGGGATTTTGTCTATTTAACATGGCCTAGCGGGCCTCCACATTGAAACTAAAGGCGCCCGCCTCATCACGAGCCAAGGCCAGCGACTGCGTGGCGGGCAAAGCAACACGGGTTGCAAAAAAGTCGGCCTGAATGGGCAACTCGCGCCCACCGCGATCCACTAGCACCACCAGTTTGACGCTGGCCGGTCGCCCAAAATCAAACAGTTCATTCATCACCGCGCGAATGGTGCGTCCAGTAAACAACACGTCATCGAGCAGAATGATGTGCGCCTCGTTGACATCGAAATCAATCTGCGTTTGCGCGGCGGCGGTCATGCCGCGCCGGGCAAAATCGTCGCGGTGCATGGCCGATGAGATGACGCCGTAACTTTGTGTCAGGTGCAAGTCGCGCTGCAACCGCTCGGCCAGCCACACGCCACCGGAGGTCACGCCGATTAAACGCATCCCGGGTTGAAACAAAGCGCGCACACCTTCGACCAACTCAAGGTACAGCGCCTCCGCGTTCAGGCTCAGTGGGTTCATGGCAGACTCCTAAAAAATTGTTCCAAAATAATGCAAGCAGCAGCCGCATCCGCATCTTTGGCGCCCATTTGCAAGGCTTCGGTGGTGGTGTAGCGCTCATCCACCTCAAACACGGGGAGCTTGAAGCGGCCGTGCAACTGGCGGCCAAACTTTCGGGCGCGCAACGTGTTTTCGTGTTCTGCCCCGTCCGGGTGAAACGGCACGCCAATGACCAGCGCATCAGGCTGCCATTCTTTGAGTTGTTGCGCAATTTTGACGAAACGGGCGTCGCCCTCAGCGGTGATCGTGCCTTGCGGTTGGGCGGTGCGCATCAGGCGGTTGCCCACGGCAAAGCCCGTGCGTTTGAGACCAAAGTCAAGCGCCAGAAACATTTGCAGGCGGGCGGGTACATCGGGAGGTAAATTGTTCATGCGTGCCCCACGTCAGGTGACAACATCCACAACTCCACGCCCAGTAGTTTTAAGGCCTTGTCGTAGCGCTGTGCCACCGGTGTATCAAAAATAACGCTGTTATCAGCGGGCACGGTCAGCCAGCTGTTGCCAGCTAATTCGGATTCCAACTGGCCTTCGGCCCAGGCAGAATAACCCAGCGACACCAACACCTTGCGTGGCCCGACACCGTTGGATAAGGCCTCCAGCACATCTTTGGAGCTGGTCATTTCCAGCCCGTCAGGAATGCTCAGGGTCGCGGCATAGACGGAATCAGCGGGTTTGTCGGCGCCGGTAAAAAAGGGTTCATGCAACACAAAGCCGCGATCCGTCTGAACCGGCCCGCCCTGAAATACAGGATGGTCAGACAGATCTTCGCGGCCCAAGGGCAACTCAATAGTTTCAAATAGACTTTTCATATCCATATCAGCAGGCTTGTTGATCACCAGTCCCAGCGCACCTTGTTCACTGTGTTCACACACATAGACCACGCTGCGAGAGAATAACTCGTCCTCTAATCCGGGCATCGCGATCAAGAAATGATTCGTCAGGTTGGGCAGGGCAAAATCTCTGGGCATTCAATAATTTTAACGGTGAACATGGACAAAAAATATGAAACAGGGCTGATGTGGTTTCGCCGCGATTTACGCGTGACCGATAACGCCGCCTTATGCCGGGCACTACAAGCCTGCCGACAACTGCATTGCGTTTTTATCTTTGATACGGAGATCCTCAACGCCTTGCCCCGGGCAGATCGGCGGGTTGAATTTATCCGTGAATCTTTGTATGACCTGGATGCAGGTTTGCGTCAACTCAGCGGCGAACCAGGTGCGGGCTTGATCGTGCGTTTGGGCGAAGCTTGTGAAGAAGTAGTGACGCTGGCAAAAGCGTTGCAAGTGCAAGCCGTCTTTGCCGCCCACGACTACGAGCCGCAAGCCATCGCGCGCGATGACCGGGTTCGTGCAGCGCTGACCGACTTTGGCATCACCCTGCAAACCTGCAAAGACCAGGTGGTGTTTGAAGGCCGGGAGTTGTTGACCCAAACCGGTACGCCTTATGGCGTTTTCACACCTTACAAAAATAAGTGGCTCGCCACCGTCACCCCGCAACATTTACGCAATCATGACGCGGCACCTTGGGCCACAGCACTGGCGCCAAGACCTGAAGGGTGTCAACATGCCGTGCCGACGCTGGCCGCTATCGGGTTCGAGAAAACCAACCTGAGTTCATTCAAAATCCCGACCGGCGAATCGGGCGGTCACCAGTTGTTTGAAGACTTCTTTGACCGTATGGATGAGTACCACAACACGCGAGATTTTCCATCCGTCAAAGGCCCGAGTTACCTGGGCGTGCACCTGCGGTTTGGCACAGTGTCCATTCGGCAACTGGCGGGCACCGCTCTGCAACGACAAATTCAAGGTAGTCAGGGTGCCGCTGTCTGGTTGAGTGAGTTGATTTGGCGTGATTTTTATGCCTCGATTCTGGCTAATTTTCCACACGTTGCCCAAGGCGCCTACAAGCGTGAGTACGACGCGATTCAGTGGGAACAAGGCCCGCACGCTGAAGCGCTTTTTAAGGCCTGGTGTGAAGGCCGCACCGGCTATCCACTGGTGGATGCCGCGATGGCCCAGATCAACCAAACCGGCTACATGCACAACCGCTTGCGCATGGTGGTGGGCAGTTTTTTGGTGAAAGACCTAGGGATTGACTGGCGCTGGGGTGAGCGCTATTTCGCCCAACACTTGAACGACTTTGACTTGTCGGCCAACAACGGCGGCTGGCAATGGGTGAGTTCCAGCGGCTGCGATGCGCAACCTTATTTTCGGATTTTCAACCCTGTCAGCCAAAGTGAAAAGTTTGATGCCGATGGCAAGTTCATTCGCCGCTATCTGCCGCAACTGGCAAAACTTCCCAATAAAGCCCTGCACGCCCCCTGGGCGGCCAAACCGCTGGACTTGCAAATGGCGGGTGTAACGCTAGGCCAAAACTACCCGTATCCCGTCGTGATCCACGATGAGGCACGGGCGTTGACGCTGCAGCGTTACGCCGTGGTCAAAAAGTCACTTCAAGCGCCTTGAGAAGACTTGAGTTAACTAACCGTTCACGTCAGCCGGGTGCTCTGGCACAACACAATACAGTCGCACCAGACCAATCAAAGCTTCTTCTGAAAATGGTTTGCCCAGGTAGTGATCCACGCCCAATTCGCGCGCGTGTTCGCGGTGCTTCTCGGCAATGCGTGAGGTGATCATGATGATGGGAAGATCGCGTAGTTTGGCATCACCCCGGATGTTGCGGGCCAGATCAAATCCGTCCATGCGGGGCATTTCGATGTCCGACAGCACGACGGCAGGTTTTTCTTCCTGCAAACGTTCCAGTGCCTGCAAGCCGTCAGCTGCCAGCGCCACCCGAAAGCCTTCGCGCTTAAGCAACCGCTGCGTGACGCGGCGCACCGTGATCGAGTCATCGACCACCAACACCAGCGGCGCCTGACTGACCCCCGCCATCAGGTTTGACAACGGATTGACCGCGCCAGAGGCTGCAGTGCCCAAAGGCTGCTCTGCATTCAATCTGAGTTGACGGGCTTGATGACCATAAACCGTGGTCAGCGCCACCGGGTTGTAAATCATGGCCGCTGCGCCCGACGCCAAGGCAGACATACCCACCAGTCCCGGCAAACACGACAATTGCGGCCCCAGGTTTTTAACCACTACCTCCTGATTGCCCAGCACCTCATCCACATGCAACGCGACCCGCTGACCCGCGCTGCGGAAGATGGCCACCGGCAGCGTTTTTGTCGCCGTCTCGCTGCTGCTGGCGCTGGCCTGCAACAACGCGCCAGCCCAGAAAAACGGGACAAGTTCGCCGTCAAATTCAAAGACATTGTTTTGGTACGCCAGCGCCAGATCAACGGCGAGCACACGACGCACCATTTCAACCAGCGTCACGGGCACACCGATGACCAACTCTCCCATGCGCAGCATCACCACCTGCGTGACGGCGGTGGTGAGCGGCAATATCAGCTTGAAGGTGGTGCCTTGACCGCGCTCAGTCGAGGTTTCGATACGCCCACCCAGCGCGTTGATTTCAGTGCTCACCACATCCAGGCCAATGCCGCGACCCGCCAACTCGGTCACCTTTGACGAGGTGGTAAAGCCGGAATCAAAAATCAAATTAGCCAACTCTGACTCGGTCAACGAATCCAGATCAGCATTCGGATAACGGACCCGTGCTTTTTCACGGATGCGCGCCAGATCAAGACCGGCCCCATCGTCATGAAAGGCCACGGTCACATCGTTGCTTTGCTGATGAAGCGAGAGGGTAATCGTGCCCACGGCAGGCTTGCCCGCTGCAGCCCGATCTGCCGGGTCTTCAATGCCGTGAGCGACTGCGTTGCGCAATAAATGCTCAAACACAGGCGTCATGCGGTCCAGCACGCCACGATCCATATCCAGCGAGCCTCCCTGAACCTCTAGCGCGACTTGCTTGCCCGCCTCCTTGGCCGCCTGACGAACCACGCCATGCAGTCGCTCCACAATGCCTTCAAACTCGACCATCCGGGTGCGCAATAAATCATGTTGCAAGTCATGTGTTTGACGCGACTGGGCGATTAAATCGTCTTCGGCGCCTTCCACGGTTCGCTGCAAATTGCGATGCACGGTGGCGACGTCGTTGACCGATTCAGCCATCATTCGGGTTAATTCCTGAACGCGCGTAAACCGGTCAAATTCAAGCGGATCAAATTCTTGATCTGCGTCTTTGGCCTGGCCTAATCGGGACTGCATTTGGGATTCGGATTGCAACTCCATATCGCGCAATTGACCTCTCAAGCGATCCAAATTCCCGGTTAATTCGCCGAGTGATCCGCGCAATTGAGCCACCCGTGACTCCAAGCGTGAGCGTGTCATCATGACCTCACCGGCCTGATTCACCAAGCGGTCCAGCAGTTGCGAACGCACCCGCACGGACTGATGGCTGACTTGTCGTTGCGCCACCAAAGGGAGTGCCATCGGAATCTCGGAGGTCAGGCTGCCGTCCCGATTCTCGTGCGTGGCGGGGCTGGCCTCGGGCAAACTTAAGGCTTGCTCAGGCGTGGCGCGCAGTTGGTCAAAGTTGGCCTGAATGGCATCGAGTTGTGCCCCCAAGGGCGCTAGTTGGGCCGCCGTGAAATCCTCTTGTCCCATTTTCTCAATGGCGGATTCCATGTGATGCGCCATATTACCCAAGTGCATGGCGCCTGCCAGACGCGCGCTGCCTTTGAGCGTGTGCAAGACCCGCAACAACTCATTACGCGCACTCAGGTTATCCGGGCGCGCGGTCCATTGCCGCAAAGCGCCTCCCATTTTGGGCAATAACTCCAGCGCTTCCTCTACAAAAATCGGGAACAGATCAACATCAAGAATGTCTTCGACTTTGTCAACTTCTAAAACTTTTTCGACTTCTACTTTTTTATCTTCAACATATTCAACATCTTCAACAGCTTGAGCGTCTTCAACTTCAAGCGATTCATCCATGGCGGATGCGTCAGCCTGGTCTGGCGCTACATCTGTTTGATTTTCAGATGCTGGCAGCGGCTCGCGGTAGGCATCCTCTTCGTCGGGTGCCGACACGAAGGGAAACTCAGTGGCTGAAATGTTTTTAAGCGTCTTAATGAGCGGGTAGTTCGGGTCTTTCAAAAAGCCAGCTGCAAATTGATGCAATAAGCGCCGGATATCTTCTGCTGCAGCAATGAAAACCTGGGCGTGCTCAGGGTGCGCTTGTCGATGCAGGCGCACATGTTGCAGCGCTTGTTCAAGCGCCCGCGACATCTCGGACAAAGCCCGAAAACCGACGGTGGCGGAACTACCAGACAAGGCGTGTGCCAGCGCCGCCGTACTTTCAAAAACAGGGCGAGGAAGCTCTAAAGCCCATTCATTCACCTCTGTAAGCAAGCGCCGGGACCACTCGTCAGCCTCGTTCAAATAAACGTTATAGAGCGGAAGGTCAATGCGCAAACTGCCAATGACTTTGACCTGATCGTCACTCTGCGAATCTGCAAAATCAATGATGGGATAGTCTGCATCTTCTTCAGGTTCAGGCAATAGCTCCTGTGCGGGTTCTACCTCAACTTCAGTGACCTTGTTTTCGGCATCTTCAACGTCATCCAATTGATTGATTTCGTCAGCTTGGGCAATTGCAGGAAATTCTGTCAATGCCTCATTCGGGGCTATTTCAGTGGCTTCAGGCGGTGTTACTTCAGGCAATAGTTCCTGCGCGGGTTCTACCTCAACTTCAGTGACCTTGTTCTCGGCGTCTTCAATGTCATCCAATTGATTGATTTCGTCAGCTTGGGCAATCTCAGGAAATTCTGTTAACGCCTCATCCGAGGCCACTTCAGCGACTTCAGGTGGTGCTACTTCAGTGGCTGCGTCCGTGAAATAAAAGTCCATTAACTCCGGTGTCAAGGTCTCCTCGGACACCATCGACGGTGTCGCCAATTCCGGTACGACTTCCGGTGCCTCGGGTTCAGCGCTCACCGCCACCTCGGGCAAAGCGGTTTCATGTTCAGCCGGCAGTACAAGATCAACTACTTTGTCATTCAGACGCAGGGCATCTGCGGCCTGGCGAAAAGGCTGCGCCTGCCAGTCAGCATCGTCACTGCGATCAATCGCCTCGACCCAGCGGCCAAAACCGTGCATGGCCTGATCTGTCAGGTTGAGTAAGGCCTCGCTGGCCGGTTTTTGTTCTGCCAGCCAGCTGTTGAGCAACTGCTCCATGGCCCAGCCCGCCTCGCCAAACTCATGCAGGCCCACCATGCGGGCGCTGCCTTTAAGTGTGTGAAAGGCGCGTCGAAGCGTGGTCTGCTGCGACAAGTCGGCAGGGTCAGTGGCCAGCGTTCTGATGGCGCCCAAGCCAGCTTGAATAACCTCACGCGCTTCTTCCAGAAAAATGTCCTTTAACTCCCGGTCATCGTCGTCGTCTTCGAGCGCCACGGCTGCGGCTTTCACGACTGGGGGCGTGGGTATAACGGGCGCTGGCGCAGGAATAGGCGCTGGCGCTGGAGCCTCTTCAACAGGCAGCACTGCGACGGACGGAATTTCAGATGGCAAAGAGGCTGTGGGCGGGATTTCAATCACGAGGTCATTCACAAGGGCGTTGGCCTCTGGCGTGACTTCTGCAGCGGGTTCCAGCGCTGGCGGTGCTGCGGCCTCTGCCGGTGTCGTCGCTTGCGGGGTTTTTTCAACCGGTTCTGCAATCGGCGCTTCTTCATGGCTCTTTTGCCGCCCCATCAGCGGTTTGAATTCGCCCTGCACCTCATCGTAAATAAAGAGTTTTTTAGCCAGTTCACGTTGATAACTCAGCATATCAATCAAGAACCCGAGGGCGCCCAAACTGTTGCCCAATTTCTCAAAAATACCGGTACGTGCCGCTTCAATATCGAGGTCATCCGTCAAAAATTTCTCGACACTGCTGCGCATCCGCAAAGAGGCCAGCGCAGCCTGATCCAGGCCCAACACCGAGAAAACGCCCCGCATTTGCGACAACTGGCTGGGCACCTCATGCAGCGGCACTTTGTCCAGCGGGTTTCTGAAAAAGGTATCCAGCGAGGCTTCAACAACGCCAAGCGTCGTGCGTAATTCGCCCACTACGCTGCCCATGATCTGACGATCACTAACCCGGCGGTACAGCTCTTCCATCCACGGTTCAAGCGGTTCGGTTTGTCCGCCAGAATTGATACGCGCCAGGCGCTTGGCCAAACTGGTGCTGCGTGCAGCCATGTGTGAGTCGGTCGGATCCAGATCTTCGTAAGCGGCTTCAAGAAACAGCACGACGGTGGCCACTTCCATCGCCAGTGACGGTGCAGGCGCCTCGCCTGAACGCGCCGTGGCTTCAATGGCCCGTGTTAATTCGTGTGCGAGATCGCCACTCTCGGGATGGAGTTTCAGGATGGAGTCCGTGATCAAACCAAATTGATCCACCGCTACCTTTAATCGGTTGGTGTCGCCCCCGGCCAGTCCTGACCAAGTCTCAGTCGCGGCGGCAATGCGCTTGCGCGCCTGCACCAGCAAGGCTGGGTCAAAACGCCCAAATTGGGGTGTTTCGTAATCAAAAGGCTGTGTCTGAGTCAAGCCGTAGGTGGCACGAACAGCGGCCAATACGGGTGCTTCGATGCCGGGTTTGAGCACGGCTTGTGCACAGAAAAACAATAAATCGAGAACCAGGCGTTCAGAGATGCCTTCTTCACCGCGCGCCAGCGTTCGATACGCCAGCAAAATACGGGACGCCGCCCGTTTGCCATAAACATCCGTGGGGCAAAGCCTCAAAGATACCGCTTCAAAATAAGCCGCACAAATTTTCCAGAAAACACGCGGTTCCAAAGCACTTTGTGCCGCTGCAAAACCCAGGCTGATGTCGCGCATGGCTTGGGCGGCCTCCACGTCACCCGACTTGACGACTTTCAGGACGTAGCCGTCGATGCGCGCCCGCACCGATGAATCGTAGGTGAGTGGTGTTGCTGGCGCGGGCAGCGTCACGTCAAGCCAGCGCCACTCAAACGGCCACAAATCAGCGGGGTGAATGCGGTCATCGCCGACGAGTTCAAGCACATCGCGGTACTGCGGGAACAAGGCCACGGACGAGGATTGTTTGCCTTTCAGTACGCCTTCCAGATATTCCGTCAGGGCAAAGCTGGCGCGCTCGACTTTGTTGGCCGCTTCATCGCTGCAAAACTCGGGGCGCTGCACAAATTTTTGGGCCAGCGACTCCATGGCGCGTAAAACTTTGGCAGGCTCGGCCATGCCAACCATCTCCAACGCGCCTACGGCCTGATGCAGTTGTTGGCGCGCAATGCGCAATTGGCTGGCGTCCAGCGCGGCGAGGTCAGAGCCGCGTGCCAGTTCGGCATCGCGGACAAAACGGCGCAAAGCTTTGGTCGCCCCATCCAGTGATTTGCGTAGCTCATCGAGCACCCAGGCCAAAGGCCCAAGGTCGTTGCTTGCGGGTTCGTTGTCGCCAGTCAGGGCAGCGTTCGGTTGCATAGGTTCGTGCTCTCTGGAGATAACAAATGACGATGGAATAAAGTTCAGGCAATCTTGAATCGCGCCACAGATTGACGCAGCTCTTCAGCCATTTTGGACAGCTCGCGCACTTGCGCTGCATTGGAGCGCGTGCCTTCGCCGGTCTGCTCAGTAACCGCAAAAATATGCTTGATGTTGTCAGCGACTCCGTTTGCCAAAGTGGCCTCGCGGGAGGTTGAATTTGAAATCTGTTCAATCAACTCGGACAAATGACGCGACACCTGGTCAATTTCAGTCAGGGCGGTGCCGGCATTGTCTGACAGTTTGGCGCCTTGCACGACCCCTTGAGTCGAGCGTTCCATGGCGCCGACGGCATCTTGGGTGTCGGTCTGAATGGCTTTGACCAGTGCGGCAATTTGCCGCGTTGCATCGGCTGATCGTTCGGCCAGCCGCTGCACCTCCTCGGCCACCACAGAGAAGCCCCGGCCCGCCTCGCCTGCCGACGCGGCTTGAATCGCGGCATTGAGCGCGAGCACGTTGGTCTGCTCGGTAATGTCCGAGATCAACTCCGTGATTTCACCAATTTCCTGCGAGGACTCGCCCAAACGCTTGATTCGCTTGGAGGTGTCTTGAATCTGATCGCGAATCGAGTTCATACCGCCGATGGCGTTTTGCACGGCCTGCAAACCCACCTCGGCGGCGCGTAGTGACTGGCGCGCCACGGAGGCGGACTCTTGCGCCTGCACCGACACTTCATTAATTCGGGACGCCATCTCCACCACAGAGCGCCCGGTTTCCCGAATCACATGCAGCTGTTCGTTGGATGCGGCCAACAGTTCAGTAGAACTGGCATCGACGTCTGCGGTAGTTTTTGTCACACGAGACGCCGTGTTTTGCACATTGCCCACCAGTGAGCGCAATTCTTCCACCGTGTAGTTCACAGAGTCGGCAATGGCGCCGGTGATGTCTTCGGTCACGGTGGCCTCTTGGGTCAGGTCACCCTCGGCGACGGTTTGCAACTCATTCATTAATCGCAAAATAGCGGCTTGGGTTGCATCGTTGACTCTTTTCGCCTCTTGTTCCAGTCGCACAGCCTCGGCGCGCTGCGCATCGGCTACGACTTGACGCTTGCGGCTGTCTTGCAACTGGACATACGACAAGCCGCCCGCACCAAGCAGGGCTAGCAAAGCCGCGCCTACCAACGCGGACAAGTAAATCAGACCCAGGCCACTTTGGGCTGACAGTTTTCCTTGCAGAACTTCCAGACTCTGACGCAGGACTTCACTGTCTGTCACGATGGACACCTGCGCCTCACGGGCTGAAATGAGGCCTTGCAGGTTGCCTAAAATAAGGCCGGCTTGCTGGCGGGTTTCTTCAAAAAGATTGATCAGGGCGCTTAACTGTTCCCGCATTTGTGGTTCTCTGGCGGCGTTCAAACGCAATTCAGCGTTGCCGTCGAGTAGCCCCTCTGCAATTTCCTTGAACGTGTTCAAGTCTTTACCCAACAAGAAAACAGCTTGCGGGTTAACCCCGTTGATCGTCAAAAATTCATTGGACGATTTGCCAATGCGCTGCGTCAACACCGCTAGCTGACTGGCCGCCGCTATCTCGACGTGGGGGGCACTTTGCTGCAGCTTGAAGGCAGCCACACCCTGCGCTATGTCCAGCAAATCGGCGGACTGCCGATTAATGATGGCCAGTGACTCACCCACCTGAGTCAGAATTTTTTGTTGCGTCATGACGATGGCTGCATTCTTTTCAGCCCGGTCCATCAGGGGCGTCACCTCGCTCATCTCAGTCAAATAATCCGAACCCAGCGCGACCAGGTCCAACTGATCATCACCGACTTTCAGGCCTCGCATGGACTTGATCAAAACATCCGCGCTACTGGCCACGACAGGAAAAGCCTCCGCACTGCCCACCAAGGCCTGCGACACCGATTTAGCCAGCCGTTGGGATTGCATCAAAGAATTACCCGTGGCCTCCATCTGTTGCGCCACCCGATTGCCCTGACTCAATGAAAACAAGGTCACAACCGCCAAAACGACCAGTGCCAAACCTAATAAAACCGACAGTACGCGTTGATGGTGCACCACAGTTTTACGGCCAAGCAGCGGCAATGCAATGAGATCGGTCAAGTGATTAACCGCTTGTTTCCCCTTTGATTTTTCAGCAGCACGCGTCTCCATCATGGTGTCCTGCAAGCGGGATTCTTCATCAAAATCGGCGGCGTGTTTAACAGAACTTATTTTCAGTTGATCGAGGACGGACATACGGGAACCCTAGGTAAAAACTTAAGCGCTGATGCTGAGAAATTCAGGAAGTTGAGATAAAGACTGCAGGTTGATTTCCTGCCACGGTACGCCATCGGCATCAATTAACCAACTACCAAAATAGATGGGTGCCCCCTGCGGGGGGCCGCTCGCTTCGGCGAAGGATTCCCGCTTGCGCAGTCCAGCCAAACCATCCACCATCAACGCACAATTGAGCTCCAGCGCGGCATTGAATGTAATAACGCAGGCCTCCGCCCTTGATTGTTCAGTTCTGACATTGACCAGCGGGTCACCCATGAAACAGGCCAGATCAACCACGCCGTTGAGAACCCCGCGCAAATTGGCCACGCCCAAAAACCAGGGTTGCACGTAGGGAACCCGCTGGACTTGGATCAGTGGAAATATCTCACCTGACTGCGTCAGCGGGAAAAGATAATTTTGCACCCCCACTTTAACGGCCAGCCATGAAGGAGAAATGTCTTCAAAGCGCGCGGCTTGCAACCGACTGGCCAGTCGGGTTTGCAGTTCTCGCAGCGCTTCACGATTAGCCATAAAACACGGTGGCGTTCAACCTAGCGCCTTTATCTTGAGGAGTAATTCAGCCGCATCAATTGGCTTGGTGATGTAGTCACACGCGCCTTGACGCAGTCCCCAGACACGGTCTGTTTCAAGATTTTTGCTGGTGCACATGATGATGGGAATACCGGCATATGCAGGCGTTCTGCTAATGGAGCGCGTTAATTGAAACCCGTTTTGGCCGGGCATCACCACATCCATCAAAATCAGATCCGGCAGTTCTTCAGACAAACGAAGCATTGCCTCTTCGCCGCCTTCCGCAGTGCGCACTTGCAGGCCGTTTTTTTGCAGCAAATTCGTCATGTACATCAATTCAGTTTTTGAATCGTCCACGATCAGTATTTTTTTAATTGTCATTCAATGGCTCCTTGCAAAGCGGTGCCAAACTGCTGAACGGCTTGCAGCAATTGGTCTTTGGTAAATGGTTTCGTCAAATAATCCTGTGCGCCCACCATGCGGCCACGCGCCTTGTCAAAAACACCATCTTTGGATGACAGCATGACAATGGGAACCCCTGAAAATCGGGGGTTACGCTTGATAATGGCGCAGGTTTGATAGCCGTCAAGTCGGGGCATCAGGATGTCGCAAAAAATCAGATGAGGCAGGTAGTCATTGACCTTGGCCAACGCATCGAAACCATCTTCAGCCAGCAGAACTTCGTGTCCGCCTTGCTTGAGAAAAATTTCAGCGCTGCGCCGAATAGTGTTGCTGTCATCAATCACCAACACCTTGAAAATCGATCCAGTCGTATTCACAAGAAACTTCTCCGGAATTGACATTTAAAATTAATGATGCGGCAAATCCTTAACATAAGGACTTAAATGTGCACCATTTCAAAATCTTCTTTGCGGGCGCCACAATCCGGGCAAACCCAGTTGAGGGGCACGTCGCACCAAGGCGTTCCAGGTGCAACCCCGTGTTCAGGGTCGCCCGTTTTTTCGTCATAGATCCAACCACAAATCAGACACATCCACGTTTTGGTTTCAATCACAACTTAAAAGGTCTTCCCATAAAATGTATTTTTTGAACAAAGATGGCACCTGCGATTCGCGCGGTGCACACCACACACGTTATTCTGCCTGAACCCAAGACAGGTCCGCTCATGCAAGCCCCCATGGTTTCCCCTCTTGCCGAAGATACGCTTCAAGCGACACATCCCGCTTGCGTGATGGTCTTTAATGCCAACGATCCCAGCGGTGCAGGCGGCCTGGCTGCCGATGTCACTGCAATTGCCTCGGTCGGGGCACACGCGTTGTCCATTGTCACAGGCGCTTACGCTCGGGATACGGCTGAAATTTTCGCCCACTTTGCGCTGGATGAAGAAGCGGTTCTGGCGCAAGCCCGAGCCGTCCTTGAGGATGTACCGGTGCAAGTTATCAAGGTCGGCTTTGTCGGCTCGCCTGAGAACGTGGGCGCCATCGCGGGCATTGCCACCGACTACGCCACGGTTCCTTTGATTGCCTACATGCCCGACTTATCGTGGTGGGATGAAGTCCAGATTGACCTTTATCGGGATGCCTTCAAGGAGTTGATCTTGCCCCAGACTACGGTTCTGGTGGGCAGTCACAGCACGCTGTGGCGCTGGCTGTTGCCCGACTGGAACACAGGCAGCGCACCGGATGCGCAGGACATTGCCAGCGCCGCGCATATCTATGGTGTTCCTTACACGCTGGTGACTGGTATCGCGCTGCCAGATCAGTTCATTGACAACGTGTTGACCTCGCCACAGACCGTGATGGCGAGCGAGAGTTTTCAACGTTTTGAAGCCATTTTTACAGGTGCAGGCGACACGCTGTCAGCGGCACTGGCCGCCTTGCTAGCCAGTGGCGACGACTTGGCCGAGGCTTTTACCGAGGCCTTAAGCTACCTGGATCGTTGCCTGGAAGGCGGCTTTCGCCCCGGCATGGGGCATGTTGTGCCTGATCGGCTATTTTGGGCACTCCCTGAAGATGTGCTCGACGCAGAGTCCAACTCAAGCGTGACGCCTTCATCTACTTTTACTCTGGAACTCCCCCCTAATGACACAAGACATTGACCATAACCACACCTTGTTTGAACGCGCCAAACGGGTGATTCCCGGCGGCGTTAACTCGCCGGTTCGGGCCTTCAAGGCCGTTGGCGGCACACCCCGTTTTGTCACCCGCTCTCAAGGTGCCTACTTTTGGGATGCCAACGACCAGCGCTACATTGATTACATCGGCTCATGGGGTCCGATGATTTTGGGCCACGGCCATCCGGCCGTCGTCAAGGCGGTGCAGACAGCGGTGCTGGAAGGCTTCTCTTATGGCGCGCCGACCGAGCGCGAGGTTGAACTGGCTGAAGAAATCCTGCGCCTGGTGCCGTCCATGGACATGGTGCGCCTGGTCAGCTCGGGCACCGAAGCTGCCATGAGCGCTATCCGCCTGGCGCGGGGCGCCACCGGTCGCAGCAAACTGATCAAGTTTGAAGGCTGCTACCACGGCCATGCTGATGCGCTGCTGGTCAAGGCCGGCTCAGGTCTGGCGACTTTTGGTAACGCCACCAGTGCCGGTGTTCCGGCTGAAGTGGTACAGCACACGCTGGTGCTTGAATACAACCACATCGGGCAACTGGAAGAAGTCTTTGCCGCGCAAGGCCATGAAATCGCCTGCCTGATGATTGAGCCGATTTGCGGCAACATGAACTTTATTCGTGCCTCCGTGCCTTTCATGAAGCGCTGCCGTGAACTCTGCACCCAATATGGCACCTTGCTGGTGTTTGATGAGGTGATGACCGGCTTCCGGGTCGCTCTGGGCGGCGCGCAAAGCGTTTACGCCCGCGACATTCCCGGCTTTGAACCAGACATGACTGTCATGGGCAAGGTTATTGGCGGCGGGATGCCGTTGGCCGCGTTTGGTGCCAAACGGGCCGTGATGGAGCACCTAGCCCCTTTGGGTGCGGTGTACCAGGCCGGCACGCTGTCGGGCAACCCGGTCGCCACCGCCTGCGGGCTGGCAACCTTGCGCGAGATTCAAAAGCCCGGCTTCTACGACGAGTTGTCACGCAAAAGCCGCCTGCTCATGGGCGGCTTGACCCAAGTCGCTCACCAGGAAGGCGTGCCCTTTTGCAGCGACAGCGAAGGCGGCATGTTCGGCTTTTTCATGCTGAACGCTTTGCCCCAAACCTACGCTGATGTGATGAAAAGTGACAGTGCCCGCTTTAACCAGTTATTCCACGGATTACTGGATCGCGGCGTGTACATTGCGCCCGCCTTGTTTGAGGCGGGCTTTATGAGCGCCGCGCACACCGATGAAGACATCGCTGCCACCGTTGCCGCCGCGCATGAGGTATTTAAATTGCTGTAAAAAAGACCATGAACCCAAATTTACCGCGTAAAAAACTGCCGATTGGCATCCAGACTTTTCGCATCATGCGCGAAGAGAATTACTACTATGTGGATAAAACCGGCATCGCGGTCGATTTGATAGAAAGTGGCAAACACTACTTTTTGAGTCGCCCCAGACGCTTCGGAAAAAGCCTGTTTTTAGGTACGCGTTCACCCCACCCCAATCGGAATGAGGGAAGGTGTTGGGTTTAAGCCGAAGTGAGCCTTCATGGCCTGGGTCATAAAGGCCAAGACGCTACGACCTTGAAGTTTGCAACTCCCCACCACGGTCATGAC
>CAIJRK010000085.1 GCA_903823025.1 uncultured beta proteobacterium | reverse complement strand
GATGCGAAGACCTTCACATCGACCATCAAGGACTTTTTTCAGACCCGCTGGCGCAAACTTTCTAAATCACTCACTAACCGATTTCTAGATAACTTTCAGGTCATCAAAAAACCTGCATTTTGATTCGCGATTGCTATATCATCGAAAACCAAGGCTGTTACATCGTTTTCGGGTTTCCCCACCGGCTAGCTAATTTGCCTGAACGCGAAAATCAGAACAATGTCACGCTGCTGCCAGACGAAACCTCCAAACGCCAAGTCGCGCTACTTGACGGGACCCCTGTCTGCTTGGAGTGGATCGCCTTCGACCCTGCGACCCAGAAACATCTTGGAGAATTCGATGAGTATTTTGACTCACTGCGAATTGGGTTGCTTCGAAACGAACTACTGTATACGACACCCCTGCAAGATGGGACCCCCGGAATTTTGTGCATGCAGCCTTCAACCGACTTTGACATTGGCCAAGCGCTAAAGGTGGATTTCTCAAACGAGGGGGATGAAATTGCGTTCGTCATGAAGACCAACAACCCCTCACTAACATCCGTTTTACTTGAAAAAGTGGCTGTTCGTGACTTGATGGTATTTGGTTCAAAGGAGCATCCCAGATACTTTACCAAAATACTGACACCACCTTCCCACGAGCCACCTTCGTTATGCTTGTCTCTCAATATGATCGGTCCAGACTTCTGCTCGGGTGCCAACCTGGTACTCGGTACTACCAGCACCAAGGTAGATAGTGGTTGGCGGCTTCTTGTGGAGATCGAACGGAAACTGTTGACGCTGCAGGACAAGCTGGGCAAAAATGCGACGGAAACCGCGATCAATCATGGCTTGGTCTTACGTCACCCCGTCGCATTCAAGGAAGCGCTCCAGCAACCACCTTCGCGTTGCCAAAACCTTTCTTGCCCCCCGGACGACGTCGTCAAGTTGCTCGAGGATCGGCTTCGTGGACCATTTCGCTTTAGCTACACGACGTACAGGCGAGACAATTTCTAGCCAGAAGTAGATGCCAGGTGCTCGCCCGAGCTCGGAGCGCCCTCCTAATGAACCGATATGTCCGAGCACTTTGGTCATAATTAGGTGGTTGCCGGGATCTGCGCGAAAGTGCGCGTGGGCCGCCCACTTCAGCCTATTGCGGTCGGTCACAAATGGCCAGTATCTGGAAACTAAAGCAGCTCGAATAAAGTGATGGCTCATGTTTATTAAGCTGATGCTAAACCCCAATTCAGCTGCGATTCTCCTGCCGTGCAAGTTTCAAGGTGAATTCAAATTGAGAATCGCTGGGGATACGGCCCACTTTTTTGAAAAACTCATCCCAATCTACGAAATCTCCCAAAGTTACTCCGAATAATCCAACCTCAATATTCGGCAGATGACGTTTAACGGATTATCACAAGGCAATGTTCTGGCGGATGTAAATGCACTCTCCATTTAGATTGACCGTTTGTTATAAAGCCAGACCCGCGAGGCCTTTGGCCGCATGGCTTTGAAGCAGGTGACCGTAGTTTTTTTCGATCATTGCCAGTGACGTGCCGGACAAGCGAGCTACTGTCATGATGTCAAGATTCTCATAAACAATCAGGTCTGTGATGGCGGAGTGACGCAGTGCATACATCACGGCATCGCTTGAAAGCCCAAGCTTGCTGGCGGTTATCTTGAAAGGTACTTTCCAGGCATCTTTGTTCCAGAATTTTCCGTTGCTTTGAGCAAAGAGCGGCGCAATAGAGTCTTTCCCTTTGCTTTGATCAGTCAAAAATTGAGCCGTAGATTTTGGCATTGTTATTTTGCGATCACGACCCGATTTGTCTTTTCCGACGCTGAGAACCGCCAAGGATGTATTAAAACTACTCACTGTCAGCGCGGCCATGGCGCCAGGACGCAGTGGTACCAGTGACAGCGCTTTGATCAGGGCTGCCAAGTCAGGCGGAGAGTTGTCCACTAATGCCCTTCTTTGCTCTATGTCTAGGTAGCAGTCACGCCGGTTATCTGCATCTTTGATTGGCTTGAGTTTACTTTTCCAGGCACCGTCGCTGGCGACTAAGTTGTCTTCCAAGGCCAGATTCAGTGCAGCACGCAGGGGGGCGAGGTCGCGGTTGATGGTGCTGGCAGCGCGTTTTTTAGTCCCTTGCTTGGACTTGTCTTGCAGAATGACGGGCGTTGCGATCATTTTTTTTCGCCAGGCATCGACCATGGTCGAGGTCAGCTTGACGAGCGGGGTCGCACTGAAAGTTACATCTGAATAGACCCAGCGTTCAAAGCGCCCGAGGTTATCCTTGGCCCCATCCGGCTTGTTGCTGGCTTTTAAGTGTTCCAGGAATCGTTCGCAGGTCTGTTTGACCGTGATGGACTCGCTAGAGCCCCCACCGCTGCGGTAATCGAACCACTCAGTTGCCAGTTTGACCGCCTCATCGTACCTTCGGTTGGCAATCACAGACTCCAGGCTGCCGAGGCTGTGAAATTCATATTTTCCCGAGGCATCCCCGTAACGCGCAATCCAGGCTCCGTGGCTGTCAGCCGTTGTCTTGCGAAAGCCAAGGTGGCACTGATGGCGCAGTTTTTGGAAATACGGGGCATGGCGCGGGAGCAAGTCCTTGCGTCCGCTCACGGTGACGATAGTGTCAGTTGCAGATTTTTTTTGGGTCGCCATCAAATCCTCCCCATGTCTGGTTGGTGTCTAAAAAGTGTCTAAATCGTGGGTGGATTTTAGCGGACTTTTGTGGACAACTAAATCAATAAGTTGTTGATTTATAAGGGGTTACGGATGACGCTGGACTATCATTCCTTGCATTCACACTGCAGGGGTCGCAAGTTCGAAACTTGCATCGCCCACCATAACAGAGTCTTCTAAGTCATTGATTTAGAAGACTTTTTTATTTTTAAAACCCGAGGTCGCCTAAGCGATCAGGCCGCTTGCATCGCACGCAGATTGTGATTTTTGGCTGATTTACACTGACTTGAATCAGGCCAAGCCAATTTGGCCCGTTACTGCACCTTGGTCGATGACCTTCGTTTTAAACTTTAGACTACTTGCGCCGTGAAGCCGCCTTGGACAAGCACGAGGACTTTGAACGGTTCTGGTTCTTGAAGCAGGTACCGGATGTGCCCGCACAACCCGAAGATGCGCTTTCTTTGGATACAAATAGTTAATTCATGATCACCCAAGACCAATTACCAACCTTGCTTCTGTCCCTCGGATTTAGCAAAAAAGTCGCCTCATATACAAAAACCATCGGCACCGCCACCCTGGAAATCAACACCGCCAAGGGGGAAATCATCTACCCCGAAGCACAAGGACTGCTTATCAACGAGCGGCAAACCTGCAATTTCTCATCGAACGAGAACTTTGTGGTGTTCGAGTGCGTTCATCGTCTGCTGGATAAAGGCTACAAACCCGAACACATTGAGCTGGAACCCAAGTGGCAACTTGGGCACGGTGCCAGCGGTGGCCGGGCTGATATCTTGGTGAAAGACAACGCAGGTCGTCCACTGCTGATCATTGAATGCAAAACGGCAGGCAATGAATTCAAACGTGCGTGGAATAAGACCTTGCAAGACGGCAACCAGTTATTCAGCTATGCCCAGCAAATCAGTGAAACCCAGTTTCTGTGTCTGTATGCGTCAAACTTTGATGCCGATGAACTCAGTTTTCAGAGCCACCTGATCGCACACCGCGACAACCCCAAGTACCTGGAAGACAACCCTGCGTTCAAAAGCTTTAAATCTGCCACCGATGTCAAAGAACGCTTTGCCGTCTGGCGCGAGACCTACAAACTTGACTTTCGCACGCAAGGCCTGTTTGAGTCCACCATCCAGCCGTACCACGTTGGCAAAGACAAGTACACACTGGCTGACCTTCATGGCATCGCCGCCACTGATCAGCAAAAAAAATACCACGAGTTCGCAACCATTTTGCGACAGCACAACGTGTCGGGCCGTGAAAACGCTTTTGACAAACTGATCAACCTTTTTCTGTGCAAGCTGGTTGATGAAACCGAGAATCCGCAAGAACTCAAGTTCTATTGGAAAGGCGTTGCATATGACACCCACTTTGACTTGATCGACCGCTTGCAGCAGCTCTACCAAAAAGGCATGGGCAAGTTTTTGGGAGAAACCATCACCTACATCGACCAAGGCGCGGTACAAAACGCCATGCGCTTCATTAAGCAAAACCCGGACGCCACGCAAAAAGCCGTGTGGCACTTGTTTTTGCAGCAAAAGTTTTTCACCAACAACGACTTTTCACTGATCGACGTTCACAACGAAAAACTGTTTTATCAAAACGCTGAAGTACTGCTGAAGATTTTGCAGATGTGGCAAGACATTCGGCTGACCAATAGTGTGGGTAATAACCAGTTTTTGGGCGACATGTTCGAGGGCTTTCTTGACCAAGGCGTCAAGCAAAGTGAGGGGCAGTATTTCACGCCCATGCCCATTTGCCGTTTCATTTTTATGAGTCTGCCCTTGCAAAGCATGGTGACTGGCAGTGCGACCCCGACCAAGGCCATTGATTACGCCTGTGGTGCGGGCCACTTTTTGAACGAGCTGGCCTCGCAAATTAAACCCTTGATAACCCAGCTCTGGCAGGGTGAATTGGTTGATCTGACGGACCACCTTAAAGCGCAGCACCGCACCATCTACGGCATCGAGAAGGAATACCGCCTGTCCAAAGTGGCCAAGGTATCCGCTTTTATGTACGGCCAGCAAGACATCAATATTTGCTATGGCGATGGGCTGGTGCAACAGCACTCTGCTTTTCCAGGAATACAAAACGACAGCTTTGATTTGCTGGTTGCCAACCCGCCTTACAGCGTGCGTGGTTTTCTGGAAACGCTGCCCGAAGAGGAACGCGACAACTATGCGTTGAGCGATACCGTGGACAAGCTTGATAGCTTTAACAGCATCGAAGCCTTTTTCATCGAACGGGCCAAGCAGTTGCTCAAAGCCGGTGGTGTGGCGGCCATCATTTTGCCGTCCAGTATTTTGTCCAATGGCAGCGGCACTTACATCAAAACCCGTGAAATCTTGTTGCAGTATTTCGACATCGTCGCCATTGCCGAGTTGGGCAGCGGCACCTTTGGCAAAACCGGCACCAACACGGTCACGCTGTTTCTGCGGCGCAAGAAGACCACGCCTGACACCGCCGAGCATTACCGCGAACGGGTGGCGCAATGGTTCAATACTGATGACGGTCAGACCGAATATCAAGATGCCCATTTGATCGAGCACTACGCCACCCATATTGGCGTGCCGCTGGCTGACTACAACACGCTACGGGCTGGCGTTACCGCTGGCCCGTGGACGCAATCCGCTCATTTCGACGTTTACACCAAGGCGTTTAACGACAGCACCGAGGTCAAGAATCTCTACAAGCAGAAGGCATTCAAGCTTTTGGGCGAAACCCTGCAAACGGAACAACTTGAAAAGCGCTATCTGCGTTACGTGACAGAGCTGGAACGCGACAAGCTCTATTACTTTGTGCTGGCCTGCGACCAAGCGCACCCGGTGCTGATCGTTAAAAGCCCGAGTGATAACAAAGCACAAAAAGCGTTTCTAGGTTATGACTGGAGCACGTCCAAAGGCGACGAAGGCATCAAGCTCGTTAAAAATGCGCAAGGTCACCACCAAACCCATTTGTACGATGAAACTGATCGCAATAACGCCAGCAAACTTAATCGTCTGATTGCAGATAACTTTGATGGCAAGCTGGGCGCGATACCGGCGGCTTTGAGTGAGTTTTCCAGCACGGCACGGTTGGTAGATATGTTGGATTTTTCGAGGGCTGGATTTGAGAAGCCAATTTCTTTATCTGAAAAGTTGAAGGCCTCTATTTCGACTCAATGGGAATTAAAAAAATTGAGCGAGGTGTCACTGATTAATCCATCTAAGGTAGAGCTAAAAAATATTGATCCAAACACTATCGTTTCTTTCATTGAAATGTCGTCAGTAAATGAGGGGGGATTTATTTCTCAAATGGAAGATCGCAAGCTTTCTGATTTAAAAAAAGGTAGTTACACATACTTTGCTGAAAACGACATTATTTTGGCAAAAATAACGCCATGCATGGAAAACGGGAAATGTGCATTGGCAAAAAATTTGAGTAATGGCATCGGAATGGGTAGTTCTGAATTTCATGTTTTTCGCATGAATAAACATGTGATTACGCCTGAATTTGCATTTGCATTCCTGAATCGAGCAGAGTTGCGTGTCATTGCCGAAAATAATATGACTGGTTCCAGTGGACATCGCAGAGTTCCAGAATCTTTTTATGCGGATATCCAGATTCCGATTCCACCCCTCGATATTCAAATTCTGATCGTTGCCGAGTTCAACTCCATAGATTCCGAAGTGGTTCGTGCAAAGAAATCAATAGCAACCGCGCAAGCCGCTATCAACGCGCAAGTTAAGCAGTGCTTTAGTCGTCATCCGCTAAAGCAACTTAATCAAATAGCCGACTTGTCACGCGGAGCCTCACCCCGACCCATTGATGATTTTTGGACGGAGGCCGCTGACGGTGTGCCGTGGATCAAAATTGGTGACGTGGCTCCTGGGGCCAAGTACATCGAAGGCACCGCTCAAAAAATAACGCCTGCTGGCGCTGAAAAGTCCAAGCGCGTGCACCCTGGTGACTTCATTATTTCCAACTCCATGAGCGTGGGTCGGCCTTATATTTTGGCGATTGAAGGCTGCGTGCATGATGGCTGGCTGGTGCTTGCCAACATCATTGACGCCGTTGATAAAGATTATTTGTACTACGCTTTGTCCAGCGATTCAGCTCAGTCACAGTTTCAAGCGCAAGCGCTTGGCGGGGTGGTAAAAAATCTCAATATCGAACGTGCCAAGGGTGTCACGATTGCCGTGCCACCTCTGGACGAGCAACAAAAATTAGTGGCTGCTGTTCAAGTGATTGAACAAACCATCGCCCAAGCCCAAGCCATCCTAACCGCAGCTCCCGCCAAAAAGCAGGCTGTGATGCAACGTTATTTGTAGGCCTATTGCATCGTGGATGTCAAAAAAATCTTCATCATCGCTGGCCCCAATGGCGCAGGAAAAACCACTTTTGCCCGCGAGTTTTTGCCCGACGAGGCGGCGTGTTTGCAGTTCGTCAATGCTGACCTGATCGCCGCAGGCTTGTCGCCCTTTGCGCCCGAAGCCGCCGCGTTGCAAGCCGGGCGTTTGATGCTGAAGCAAATTGCGAATCACGTCACGCACGGGCGCAGCTTTGCGCTGGAAACCACGTTGTCCGGCTTGGGTTATGCGCGTCAAATTCCACAATGGCGGGCGCTTGGCTATGCGGTTTCTCTGCATTTTTTGGCATTGCCCAGCGCCGACGTGGCCGTGGCTCGGGTGGCGCAACGTGTCAAACAAGGTGGGCACCATATTCCTGAAGATGTGATACGCCGCCGTTTCGCGTCGGCCCAAGCCAATTTGGCCCGTTACTGCGCTTTGGTAGATGACTGGGATATTGACGACAACAGCGGCCCCGTTCCCGTTTTGATCAGTGAAAAAAACTTTGTGATGAATCTGAATCCACCGCCTAATCCCTCTGTTTTTCCTGACCGCCAACAAGTGACAGCGGCGCTGGAACGTGCCGCTTTGCGTGCGCGTCTCATCGCCGAGCAAACGGGGACCCAGCTGATCGTGATCACGCCACCGAAGCCCTCGGTTGCAAAAATTCCTCAAACAAAAAAACATGACTAACCCAAAAACACCCCAAGCCAAATGCGTGATGGTGCTCGGCACCACCAGCGGCGCTGGCAAAAGCTGGCTGACCACGGCGCTGTGCCGCTACTACGCCCGCCAAGGCTTGAAAGTCGTGCCCTTTAAGGCGCAAAACATGAGCAACAACGCACGGGTCGTGGCGGGTGCCGGGGCGCAAGCGGGCGGCGAGATTGGCAGTGCGCAGTATTTTCAGTCCCTCGCTGCTTGCGCCGTGCCCGAGGTACGGATGAACCCGCTCTTGCTCAAGCCTGAACACGACACCCACAGTCAGGTCGTGTTGATGGGGCAAGTCGATGAAGCCTTGTCAAAAATGGCATGGCGCGGTCGCAGTGCCAGCGTCTGGCCGGTGATTGCGCAAGCGCTGGATGAATTGATCGCCGAGAACGATGTGGTGGTGATTGAGGGCGCCGGTTCGCCTGCCGAGATCAATTTGTCGGCGTGCGACATCGTGAACATGCGCGTCGCGTTACATGCCGATGCCGCCTGTTTGCTGGTGACCGACATTGACCGGGGCGGCGCGTTTGCCCATTTGTACGGCACTTGGGCGCTGTTGCCCGAGGCGGAACGGGCGTTGATCAAAGGCTACGTGCTCAACAAATTTCGGGGCGATGCGAGCCTGCTGGCTCCCGCGCCAGAGATGTTGGCGCAACTCACCGGCGTGCCCACGGTGGCGACGTTGCCGATGTGGTGGCAGCACGGTTTACCGGAAGAAGATGGCGTGTTCGATGACCGCAGCACCTTGAAAGGTGCGGTGATGCTGACGGTGGCCGTCATTGCCTACCCGCGCATCAGTAATCTGGATGAGTTTCAGCCGCTCAAAAACGTGCCCGGTGTGCGCCTGCAATGGGTGCGCAGTCCTTCGGAATTGGCGGGGCTGGCAATGACTGACTGGATTATTTTGCCCGGCTCCAAAAACACCAGCGGTGATTTGGCGTGGCTGCGTCAACAGGGGCTGGACGCGGCGATTGCGCATCACGCCGGGCAGGGTGGCGCGGTATTGGGCATTTGTGGCGGGCTGCAAATGTTGGGCGAAGCGCTGATTGATCCGCATGGCGTGGAGCACACGTATTTGAGCAACGCGCCGGGTCTGGGCTTGCTGCCGTTGGTGACGGTGTTTGAGGCCGATAAAACTGTGCAGCACACGCAAGCCTGTTTTGATATTGGCATGGCTGCAGCAGAAGTCAACAACCCGTGGGCCGCGTTGGCGGGCGTGCAAGTCGCGGGCTACGAAATCCACCACGGCCAAACGCAGCAACATCCAGCCATGGCGCAAAGCGGCGATGTCGCGCGCGTGGTCATGCCGGGCGGCTTGGCTTGGCAGAACGGCGCGGGCAATGTGTTGGGTTTGTATTTGCACGGCTTGTTTGAAGACCCTGCTGCGTTGCAAGCTTTGTTTGGCGAGCGTCTCGCAGGCCCGGTGCCGACGCTGGATTCCGTCTTTGAGGGTTTGGCCGATTACATTGATCAGCATTTTGAGCCGGGCGTTTTGAACGGATTGATTGGGCGCTAAAACGCTAAGCTGCGCCAAAATGAGAGCTTTCTTAACCAAATTTAACCCAACCCAAGCCGTCACCATGAACACCTCTTTGCCCACGCTCGCTGACCTTCGCACCCTCGCTCTCACAGAAGCGCTGCAACACAAACTCAACAACAAAACCAAACCTTTGGGTTCGCTGGGACGGCTTGAATCTTTGGCGCTGCAGTTAGGTGAAATTCTGGGCACCGAGTCGCCCGTTTTGGATCAGCCACAAATGGTGGTGTTTGCCGGTGACCACGGCTTGACGGCACGCGGTATCTCGGCATATCCCAGCGATGTGAGCTGGCAAATGGTGGAGAACTTTCTGGCGGGTGGCGCGGCAGTGAGCGTGCTGGCGCGGCAAAACGGGATTAGTCTGACGGTGGTGGATTGCGGTGTCAACCACGACTTTTTAGCCGGTTTGCCAGAAGGCACGCAGCGCCCAAATCTGTTGGTGCGCAAGGTGGTGAACGGTGAAAAAGGCACGGCAGACGCTTCAGTCCAACCTGCGATGACGGCAAGCCAGTGTCAGCAAGCGCTGCAAAATGGACAAGACATTGTGAAAGCTTTGCCCGGTAACGCGCTGCTGCTGGGTGAAATGGGCATTGGCAACACCTCGGCGGCGTCCTTGTTGCTGGCGCGTCTGACGGGGTTGGACATTGAAGTTTGCACTGGCGCAGGTACCGGTCTGGACGCGCCCGCCGTGCAGCGCAAAACGGCAGTTTTACGCGAAGTGCTGGCGCGTCACCCCGACGCTCAAGCGCCGTTGGACGTCTTGGCCGCGATGGGTGGCTTCGAGATCGCCACGATGG
Source organism: uncultured beta proteobacterium (assembly GCA_903823025.1). Taxonomy (GTDB): domain Bacteria; phylum Pseudomonadota; class Gammaproteobacteria; order Burkholderiales; family Burkholderiaceae_C; genus Rhodoferax. The sequence goes on along the minus strand of CAIJRK010000085.1, from coordinate 57,577 downwards.
TGGGGGCCGTGATGCAAGCGGCACACGAGCGCCGCGTGGTGGTGGTGGACGGTTTTATTGCCACGTCAGCCGTGCTGATCGCGCACGCTTTGCAGCCGCTGGTGTTGCAGCGTTGCGTGTTCGCGCACCGCTCCGGCGAACGCGGTCATGAATTCATGTTGCAGCATTTGGGCGTGCAGGCGCTGCTCGATTTGGGCTTGCGCTTGGGCGAAGGTTCCGGCGCTGCGCTGGCGTGGCCGTTGTTGCAATCAGCCTGCACGGTTCTGCGTGAAATGGCTAGTTTTGAGGCAGCTGGCGTGTCTGAAAAATCAGCGGCTCAACCCGCCTGAAGGGGCTTAATCCACCGGATTGTGGCTAATGTCCGCAGACCCGGTCTGCGACGACTCAGACTCATCGCAGGCAGGGCGCTGCATTTCGTCACCGTTCCAACGCTGACCACACCAACAAAAACCTTCGGCATTGATCAAGCACGTTCCTGTTCCACAGCAGCGCGTGTCTTCAGACATAAAAACTCCAAATAAATACGGGTCAACTTAAAAATCGATTGGAGCATACCGCAGCGCCCGCCCGTTTGCTGGCAAGTGGTCAAGGCATACTGAGCACCTTGCTACGGTCGTGTTGATGGCCTGGCGTTTTGCTCCCGACCTGATTGCTCATCACATGCCTCATTTTTTACGCCAGTTCGCGCGCCATTACCTTTTATCGTTACAGTTTTTTACCCGCATTCCGGTCACGGGGCGGCTGGCGGCATGGGTGGGTTACAGCCCGGCCATGTTGCGCGCCAGCGCCGGGCATTTTCCGGGGGTGGGCTGGTTGGTGGGCGGTTGGGTGGCGGCGTTTACCGCGTTGTTGCTGGCGGGTTTGCCGGAAGGCGGATTTTCTCCTTTGGTGGCGGCGGTGTGGGGCACGGCTTTTGGCGTGCTGATGACAGGCGCGTTTCACGAGGACGGGCTGGCCGATGTGTTTGACGGACTCGGCGGTAGCCCGGATCGGGATCGGGCGCTGATCATCATGAAAGACTCACGGGTCGGCGCTTTTGGCGCGATTGCCATGGTGCTGGCGCTGTTGGCCAAAGTGTCTTTGCTGGCGTTGTTGGGTTCGGTCAGTAGTCTGGTGGTTTGCACGGCTCTGTTTTTAGCGCATGTGGTGTCACGCACTTGGCCGCTGTTTTTGATTCGCCTGATGCCGCATGTGGGCGATGTGGCCGGGTCCAAGTCCAAACCGCTGGCTGACCAGATCAGCCGTGCCAGCTTGATCACGGCTTTGATCTGGTGTGGGCTGGCGCTGGCGTTGACGGGTTATGCGCAGGTGGCCCTGGATTCAATCGCGATTGACGACGATTTAATGGCATTGATGTGGGCGCTCATATCAGCCTTGACGGCCTCTGGCCTGGCTTTTCTGCTGATGTGGCGCTGGTTTTGGCAGCGCCTGCAGGGCTTTACCGGGGATTGCCTGGGCGCTACGCAGCAGGTCTGTGAGCTGGCGTTTTATCTCGGTTTAGCCGTGACTTTGTGAGGTTTGACTGATGAAGCTTTGGCTGGCGCGTCATGCACAACCGCTGATTGAGTCGGGCGTTTGCTACGGTGCCACCGATGTGGCGGCTGACGCACTGGCAACACGCAACGCGGCCCAAACCTTGGCGCAGGTTTTGCCACAAGGCCTAGCCGTCCTTTCGTCGCCGCTGCAAAGATGCACGCACCTCGCGCGCTGTTTGCAAAACTTGCGCCCTGATTTGGCATTCACAACCGAGGCGCGTCTGGCTGAAATGAACTTTGGCTGCTGGGAAGGCCAACGCTGGGACGCGATTCCCAAAGCGGCTTTTGACTGCTGGACGGCTGACTTTGCGCATCACCGTTTTGGCGGACAAGAGAGCGTGCAAGAATTTATGCAGCGCGTGGCGAGTGTTTGGATGCAAGCCACGCAGCCCGGGCAGGATGTTGTCTGGATCACCCATGCCGGGGTGATTCGTGCCGCTACTTTGTTAGCGCAAGGTGTTTGCCAAATCGAGACAGCGCAGCAATGGCCGCATGACGCGCCTGCCTTGGGTGGCTGGGTGGCGCTACAGGTCTGAAAAGGTGAAGCTAAGCGGAGCATTAGCCGATTTCTACCCGGTTGCGGCCCTTGGTTTTAGCGCGGTACATGGCGGCGTCGGCCCGCGCCAAGAGCGCATCCATCGTGTCACTGTCTTTCTCGTAGGTGGTGACGCCAATGCTGACGGTACAGTCAGGCACTGAACCGGTCGCATCACAAGCCACGCGAATCCGCTCGGCCACCACAAGCGCTTCCGCAAGCGTCGTTTCCGGCAAAAGCACGACAAACTCTTCACCGCCAAAGCGCCCCAGTTGATCAGGTTGACGTAATAAAGCGTTAACTCTGGCGACAAAGTCAACCAGCACCCGGTCGCCCGCTTGATGGCCGTAGTGGTCATTGACCGCCTTGAAGTTATCCAAATCCATCATCAACAGGGCCATGCTGTGCCCATGGCGACGGCAACGGGCCAGCTCCGTCATGCATTCGTCATTCATGTGCCGACGTGTCAGGGCATTGGTGAGCGGATCATGGGTGGCCAAATACTGCAGCTCGGCGTGCAGACGATCGCTGGCCATGAGCACCATGCTGGTGGAGGATAGAAAAATTGAAAAGGAGAAACAGGTGATGAAGATCAGATGGCGTAATTCCATGTCAAGAACTTCGTCACCCACTGCAAATAAAAAACTACCCACCAGCCGCGCTAAAAAAATTGCAAACATACCCATGAAGGCGATCAGGGTGAGTATTTTGGCCAAGCGCATTGAACTCCGCCTCCAGACCAGATGGGCATGAAACCCAAACAAGACCGCCATCAACGTAATAAATAAACGAAGGCGTCCGAGGTAACTGGGCTCGATCCAGGTCAGCCACATGGAGCCGAGCAGCGCGAGCGCCATCACGCCTACCCAACGCCCGATTCGGGGCTGAACACCAAAAAAGCGCTGGGTGCCAAAGTAGTTGAGATAAATCCCGATCAAAAGCAAAAAAACAGAACAAGTGACTGAGAGAAACTCAGGAAGTATGTTTTTGGTGGACGCCAGCGCGCACGCCAAAAAAAGAACCATCAATCCGGCAGACCATTCGCCCAATCCCTTGATGGAAGCCGGGTAACTGCGTTTGAGCGAATAGAACATCATGGCCATGAAGCCGCTCATGAGACCCGTCAGGAGCATCACCATGCGAAGGTCGATGAGATTCATTAATGATTTCTTCACTAAAAATAGGTTGTCATTAAGTGAAGTCACTTGTGGCGGTTCTCAATGGAAGGAGATTCAGTCAGGCCGTGGCGTTTTGCTTTTGAAATCACAAAATTGGCTGACACTGCATTGCCAACACAGCGGGGTGCGGGCTTTGCAAATATAGCGGCCATGCAAAATCAGCCAGTGGTGGGCGTGCAATAAATACGCGGGGGGAATGCGTTTGAGCAGTTTCAGCTCGACCTCATACGGCGTTTTTCCAGGCGCTAACCCTGTGCGGTTGCCCAGCCGAAAGAGATGCGTGTCCACGGCCATGGTTGGCTCGCCAAAAGCCACGTTAAGCACCACATTGGCCGTTTTTCGGCCTACGCCGGGCAGGGCTTGCAGTGCTTCGCGTGTGCGCGGCACTTCGCCGCCATATTGCGTCAGCAACATCTGACAGGTTTGCATCAAATAACGCGCTTTGGCGTGATACAGACCAATGGTTTTGATGTAACCCTCCAGACCTTCAAACCCCAGATCAAGTATTTTTTGCGGCGTGTTGGCCACAGCAAAGAGCAGGCGCGTGGCCTTGTTGACACTCACATCGGTGGCTTGGGCGGACAGCAACACAGCGGTTAACAACTCAAAATTGGACGCGTAGTCCAGCTCGGTTTTGGGATTCGGATTGGCAGCTTCAAGGGTAGCAAAAAAGCTTTTGATGGCAGCGGGTTTCATCTAAAACTCCTCCATATCCACAAACGAGTCTTCTGCCGGAAAGTGGTTGCGTAACCAGGGCATATCAAGACTCAACACGATCAGCACCTCTTGCGGCAGCGTCTCTAGTGCCTCAGGGCTGGCGTTGGGCGTGTCGGCCAGTCGTCCTGCCAAGTGCAAAATAGCACCCAGGCGCGAAAAGGCTTGTTCCGTCAAAGGGCTGGCAGAGCGCTGCAAAGCCTGCACAATTTTCATCGGAAAGTTCCAGCGGCGGGCCAATTCAGCAATAATTTGCCCTTCGCTAAAGCCTGTCAGGTGCAGTTCTCGCTCCCAGCGCAGACCAGGCAATTGCGGAATTTTTTCAATTTCAAGCAAAGTTTCGGGGTTGGCTTGACCAATCAACAGCTCGCCCAGTCGCAGCATCATGCCGGTAATCCAGGCCTGCTGGCCGTCCATATTCAGGCTATCGGCTAACCACTGCGCGTAACCCGCACAGGCCATGCTGCTTTTCCAGAATGTCTGACGGTCCAGTCCAGGTAGATGGGGAAAAGAGTCATTCAAATAGGCACCTAACGACAAACTACGGATTTTGGACATCCCCACCATGGCAATGGCTTCGTCCAGCGTGCCCACACCGCGCGGCAACCCGAACTGTGCGCTGTTGGCCAGCCGCAATAACTTCGCGCTCAGGGCTGGGTCGCGGGCAATGATGTTGCGCATCTCAATGAACGACGCATTTTCATCATTGAGCGTTTTAATCAGCGCGTGAGCAACCTCCGGCATGGTGGGCAGTTTGACTGACTCAAAAAACGAAGCAAGGATGGGCATGAATTTTTCTACTAAATCTGAGTTGGTAATCGGTGACAATTTACGCCATATGCAGGACGTCAAAGCCAATAGGTGACCTGCATTTCAACAGTTTTCCAGTTTGAGCCTTTTGAAAGTCTGATTTCATGCAATTTGCTGACCGCCTGAACAACGTCGAAACCTCCGCCATCCGTGAACTCTTCAAACTGCTGGGCAAACCCGGCATCATCAGTTTTGCGGGTGGTTTTCCTGATCCTGCATTGTTTGATGTGGAAGGCATTCAAGCGTCCAGCCAGGCCGTGCTGCACGACAAGCCCGGCCCGGTGCTGCAATATGGCGCCACCGAAGGGTGGCAACCTTTGCGCGAAGGTTTAAGTACCCACATGGCTAAAAAAGGCGTCACCGTCCAGCCTGACGGCCTGATTGTGACCACAGGCAGCCAGCAGGCGCTGGACTTGATTGGCAAAACCATGATCTCGCCTGGTGACAAAGTGATTGTGGAGGCGCCCACTTTTTTGGCCACCATTCAGTGCTTTCGCCTTTACGGCGCGCACATTATTGGTGCGCCGATTGATGCCGATGGCGTGGATGTCGATCAGCTTGAAAAGCTGATTGAAGAGCATAAGCCCAAGTTGATTTACCTGATTCCAACCTTTGGCAACCCCAGCGGCGCTACCTTGAGTCTGGCCCGGCGCCAACGCATTCTGGAAATTGCGGTGCGCACCCAAACGCTGGTGGTTGAGGACGATCCGTATGGCGAGCTGTATTTTGACCAGCCGCCACCGCCGAGCCTATTGGCGTTAAGCGACGAAGTGCCCGGCAGCCGGGACTGGCTGGCCTATTGCGGCAGCTTTAGCAAAATCCTGTCTCCAGGTTTGCGCGTCGGCTGGCTGATTGCACCGCCTGCGCTCTTGGCGAACGCCACCATGTGCAAGCAGTTCAGCGACGCCCACACCAGCAACTTGACGCAGGCCATCGCCGCGCATTACCTCACGCTAAACCGTCTGGACGGGGCACTGGCGGTGGTGCGGAAAACCTATGCGGCACGGGCCGCTATCATGGCGGAGTCTTTGCGGCGCGAGTTGGGGGATGCCGTTGAGTTCAATCAGCCGCAGGGAGGCATGTTTTTTTGGAGCCGATTGACGGGGGCTAACGGCCAGGCCCGTCATGCCCCTGACTTTGCCAAGCGTGCCATTGCGCAAGGCGTCGCCTTTGTGCCCGGTGCACCGTTTTTTGCACACGACCCTGATCTCGCCAGCTTTCGCTTGAGCTTTGCCACGGTAGGCCTTGAAAAAATTGAAGAGGGAATTGCGCGATTGGGAAAATCGCTTTAAAAACACAGCTGCTGATGTGCCATGAATGCAGTTTGTCGCTCACGGTTCATTAGGGTGAAGTTGTTAATTTTGTTAAAAATCAACAAAATGTTTTGCCATAAAATCGCGCCACATGACATCTTGGAAAAAAATGGGAACAGACGACACGACTGAGCAAGAGATCAGCTTCACTGATTTCATTGCCTCGTCTATTCACGACATGAAAAACTCGTTGAATATTCAGGTGAGTTCCCTTGAAAAACTAGCGTTGCGTTGCGAGCAATTGGGAGATCAACCCTCGTTTGAAGGGCTTGGTCAAATTATTTACCAAGCCAACCGGATGAATTCAAACCTCATTCAGCTTCTCAGTCTTTACAAACTTGGCAAGTCAATTTATCCCACTGATATTGTGGAACACGCACTCATTGATGTCATTGATGAGGCTTTGCAGCGGTATCAGTCTGTTCTGGACTTCAAAGGTATCACAATCTCTGTGGACTGCGACCCTTCTTGTTATTGGTATTTTGATCGCGACCTGGTCATTGGTGTGCTGATCAATGCGCTGAACAACGCCTATCGCTACACCTCTGACAAAATCCACATTGCTGCAAAAATAGAAGCCGGTTTTCTTGAACTGCGGGTTGAAGACAACGGGGCAGGGTATCCCGAAAGTATGTTGCAAAACGACTGCATGGAAGCCCATAAAGGCATCAACTTTTCAAACGGCAGCACGGGGTTGGGTTTTTATTTTTCCAATCGTGTCGTCAAAATGCACAAAAATAGCAGTCGTGAAGGTTCACTCATCATTGAAAATGGCGGTCTCTATGGTGGCGGATGTTTTGTGATGAAACTGCCCTAAGCCTGTTTTTTTTTAAGCTAAAAAATAATGACTGTTTCTCTCAAGCAATCACGCATCTTGATCGTTGACGACTTCCAGAGTATGCGCACCATGCTGCGCGAAATCGTGAAGTCAATGGGCGTCGTCACAGCCGATACGGCGAGCAACGGCAAAGAGGCTCTCAGCCGTTTGCGCGCCAATAAATACGACATCGTTATTTGCGACTACAACTTGGGTGCTGGCCAAAACGGCCAGCAGATTCTGGAAGAGTCCAAGCTGTGCAACTACATTGGCGTGTCAACCATCTGGGTGATGGTCACCGCTGAAAAGACGGTGGATATGGTCATGGGTGCCGCCGAAGTCAAGCCCGATGACTATCTGCTTAAACCTATTAATCAGGCGCTTCTTGAGAGTCGGCTAGAAAAACAGATTCTCAGAAAAAAGTCGTTAGGTGGCATCGAGGCGGCCATCAGCGCGCGGGATTATCTGGCCGCTATTGCCGAGTGTGATGTGCAATTAAGAGGTCAGGCCTTGAATCCGCAAGAGATTTTGCGCATTAAAAGTGACTTGCTTTTATCCATCGGCAACTACGACGCCGCCAAGATTCTTTTTATATCAGTTCTGGCAAATCGTGCAGTGGCGTGGGCTAAAACAGGGCTGGGTAAGATTCATTTCTACGCGAAAGAATATGAACTTGCCAAAGAAGTCTTTCAGGACGTTCTGAAAGAAAACAGAATGTATATGGAGGCCTCTGACTGGCTCGTCAAAGCCCTTGAAGCGCTAGGTGACAGTCACCAAGCCCAACAGGTTTTGCTGGAGGCCGTCAAGCTGTCGCCCAATTCACCCACGCGACAAAAGATTCTGGGCGACACGGCTTTCAAAAATGGCGCCATGGCGATTGCTCAAGCAGCCTTTGAAAAAAATATCAAGATCAGTGAGTTTTCTCCTCACAAAAACCCCTCGGTTTATACCGGTCTTGCTAAAGTTTTTTCAGCCCAGGACGAGCCTGATGAGGCGCTGAAAATTCTGACACAAAGCAAACGTGACTTTAAAGATAACCCTGAAGCGGCGCTGCAAACAGCGGCGACCGAGAGTGTGATTTATAAAAAGATGGGGCAATTGGACAACGCCGAAGCAGCCATGGCTGAAGCCGAGCAATTGATGCAGGCGCTGGACGGCAAAGTCAGCCATGAGGCCGGACTTGAAATGGCCCGCTCGCTGTTTGCACTAGGAAAAAAAGACAAGGCGCTGGGACTGCTGCGCGATGTTGTCAAGAACAACCACGAGAATGCAGAAATTTTGCATCAGGTTGAATCTGTTTTTGAAAGCGAAAAATCGACAGAAGAAGGCCAGTCGCTGATCAAAGAGTCCCAGCTAGAGGTGATCAACATCAACAATCAAGCGGTGATGCTGGCCAAGAAAGGCGAGTTTCTGGAAGGCGCCCAGCTACTGCGGGCTGCCGTGCTGAATTTGCCCAACAGTGAGGTGATGATCATGAATCTGTCTGGCTTGCTAATCGGTTTGATGAGCAAAGAAGGAAAAAATCAGCGCATGGCCCTGGAAGTCTCAGAACTTCTTGACCGGGTGCGCGAGTTAAACCCGGCCAATAAAAAGCACCCGTTGTATGTCATGGCCCTGGCTCGCATGATGAGTGCCGGGTAGCCCATCTACTGAACTTACTGCGAAAAAATTTCCGAGGTGATTTCGTAGGAGCGGAGCCGAGCGGTGTGGTCAAAAATTTGCGATGTCACCATAAGTTCGTCGGCCCCCGTGTTGTCAATAAAGTCTTTCAGACTGGCGCGCACGGTCTCACGGGAACCAATGGCCGAACAGGACAAAACACTGTCAAGCATCGCCCGTTCGGGTGGACTGATGAGCTGAAGATAGTTGGCTACAGGCGGCGGTAAGCGAGAAGGGGTGCCCGTGCGCAGGTTGATAAAAGCCTGCTGCATGGCTGTCGCCTGAAAAGCGGCTTCTTCGTCGCTATCGGCGGCAAACACATTAAAGCCCAGCATGACGTAAGGTTTGGCAAGTTGTGCCGAAGGTCGAAAGGTATCCCGGTACAACGCGATGGCCTGCATCATTTGTTGTGGTGCAAAGTGGGAGGCAAAGGCATAGGGCAGACCCAGCGCGGCGGCCAGTTGGGCGCCAAACAGACTGGATCCTAAAATCCAGATCGGTACATTCAAGCCCTGACCCGGCACGGCGCACACCGGGTTGATAGGGTCAGTTGAAAAATAATCAATAAGTTCAACCACGTCACGCGGAAATTCGTTGGCGTCCGAGGCGAGGTTGCGACGCAAAGCGCGTGCGGTGACTTGATCCGAGCCAGGCGCGCGGCCCAGTCCAAGGTCGATACGACCCGGATAAAGCGAGGCCAGCGTACCAAACTGTTCGGCAACCACCAGCGGCGAATGATTCGGCAGCATGACGCCGCCCGCACCGACCCGAATGGTGGAGGTGCCGCCCGCCACATGCCCGATAAGTACTGCGGTGGCAGCGCTGGCAATGCCCGGCATCCCGTGATGTTCGGCCAGCCAGTAGCGCTGATAGCCCCACTGCTCGGCATGCTGGGCCAAGTCAAGGGTACTGCGAAAGGACTGCGCGGCATCGCTGCCTTGCAGGATAGGGGAGAGGTCTAGGACTGAGAATGGAATCATGTTTTCTATTTTGAGCCATTCAAAAGAATGACAAGCCAACGCGCCGTAAAACCCTTTTTCTTCCAAGTGAAACACAGGAGAAAAAGGGTTGCCTTCAAGCGTGAAGTCTAGTGAGCGCCGGGCGATTCAAATGACTTGCTTCATTTCCCAGTTTGAACACTGCCACCGTTTGCACCAATTCCAGCGCCTGTGATTTAAGGTGACCGGCGGCGGCGGCCATTTCTTCGACCAGCGCCGCATTTTGCTGGGTTGTCCGGTCGATTTGGGTAACGGCCTCACCGACTTGCGCCACGCCCGAGGCTTGCTCGTTGCTGGCCGCGCTGATCTCGCCCATGATGTCGGTCACGCGACGAATGCTGTTGACCACGTCGGTCATCGTAGCGCCCGCCTGATCCACCAGCAAGGTGCCGCTTTCGACGTGTTCAACGCTGGCGTTAATCAAGTATTTGATTTCTCTGGCCGCCTCTGCCGAGCGCCCAGCCAAAGAGCGCACTTCACTGGCGACCACCGCAAAGCCACGACCCTGTTCGCCTGCGCGGGCGGCTTCTACCGCCGCGTTGAGCGCCAGAATATTGGTCTGAAAAGCAATGCCGTCAATCACCTGAATAATGTCGGAAATCTTGCGCGAGGACTCATTGATGCCCTTCATGGTGTTGACCACTTGCGAGACCACATCGCCCCCTTTAATTGCCACGGTAGAGGCGCTGATGGCGAGTTGATTGGCCTGACGGGCACTGTCGGCATTTTGTTTGACCGTGGCACTGAGTTCTTCCATGGAGGCGGCGGTTTCCTCCAGCGCACTGGCTTCGCTCTCTGTCCGGGCGGACAGGTCGTTGTTGCCTTGTGCAATTTCGGCGCTGGCGTTGGCCACACCTTCGGAGCCTTGGCGCACATTGGACACGACTTTGACCAAGCTGATTTGCATATCTTTCAAGCTGTTGAGCAGTTGCCCGAGTTCATCCGTGCGCTGGTTGTCAATGCGGCCCGTCAGGTCGCCCGCGGCGACTTGCCGCGCCACCGCGCTGGCTTGACGCAGCGGTCGCGTAATGGTGCCGGACAACACCCATGCGGTGACGACACTCAACAAAAGGCTCACCACACCCAAGGCCACCATCAGGTTGCGACTGGCGACATAGTTTTCCTGAATACGCACGGCCATCTTGTCAATTTCCAGGCGCTGGTTGTTCATTAAGGTGTCAATGTTGCCCATCAGAGAGTTGGCAAGTGGCGTAAAGTTTTGATCCAGAAACAGATTGGCCTCATCGCTTCGGCCACTCTCTTTAAGAATCACGATCGCTTCTCGGGCCTTGATAAAGGCTTTTCTCTGAGTCCCGATTTCCGCAAACAGGGCTTTCTCTTGGTCTGTGACCATCAGCTCTGCGAGCGCTTTTTGAAACGCACTAACTTTGATGGCTGCCTCGGCCTGATCTGCAGCAAAGAAGTTGGCCAGCGACGGGTCGCTGCTTCGGGCAATGGCCCCGGTACGGCGCACACCCGTGTGGATGTTGCGATACCAGTCGCCAATTAATCGCTCTGTCTTGAGGGGTTCCGCCACCATGTAACGCGTGGCTTCGGCGACGGTATGCAGACGCGCAATGCCCACAATAATAGTAATCACGGACAAAGCCAGGATCAATGCAAAGCCCAACCCCAAGCGTTTAGTCACCGAGAGGTTGTAGATAAAAGAGAGCATATTGTTTTCAGAATAAGTGGGACGCAGCGGCGTCCAAAGGTTGAGTAGAAGCAAGGCTTTTCAGGCTTGATGGCGGCTAAAAAATGACTCGGGTTAACCCTGCTTCTTGTAAGTCTACTTGATGACAGACAGCGCATTCCTGATGCTTTGGCCTGATAAAAACGAAATGCTTTCAGGTTAAAACAGGCGCTCTGTCAATAGATAAAACCATCTAGGCGTCTGCCCTATGACCCCAATAGCAAGCGGGTCATTTGCCACCTAAGCTCGTAACAAACCTTGAACCAAGGAGTGTTGTTATGAAAATTGATCCAATTTGCCCCCCCGATTCGCACGTTTCGTCCTCAAGACGTTCGTTCCTGCGCGGGATTCCTGTGCTCACCATGGGCGCTGTCAGCCTGCCGACAGTGGCGCTTGCGGCGCCGACGCATCCCCATTGGGGGATGTTGATTGATGTGCGCAAGTGCATTGGCTGTCAGGCTTGCACCATCGCCTGCATCAATGAAAACGAGGTGCCCGAGGGGAGTTTTCGCACCATCGTGTCAACCTACAGCGTCAAACAAAACGAGCAGGCGGCCCAGCCAGCGGGCACGTATGTTTTGCCGCGACTGTGCAACCACTGCGACAACCCGCCTTGCGTTCCGGTCTGCCCGGTGGGAGCCACCTTCAAGCGCGAAGATGGTTTGGTGCTGGTCGATGGCGACCGCTGCGTGGGCTGTGCCTACTGCGTTCAGGCCTGTCCGTATGACGCCCGCTTTATCAACCACAAAACCGGCAAGGCCGACAAATGCACCTTCTGCGGTCACCGACTGGAAGCTGGTTTGCTGCCCGCCTGCGTTGAAACCTGTGTTGGCGGGGCGCGCATTTTTGGCGATTTGAACGACCCCGACGGCGAGTTGCGCGAGCGCATGAACGCCGCCAGTGATGAACTGAAGGTACTCAAACCCGAATTGGGCACCCAACCCCGCGTTTACTACATTGGCCTGGATGAACGTTTTCAGGGCAAAGTTGAAGGCCAGGGCGCGCTGTGGAAACCTGAAACGCATGGAGCTTGATCATGAATACAACCATTGTTGAAACCGTTAATGTCGTCCGCGAAGTCTCTTGGTTGCCGTGGGCTGTGCAGTATTTTTTCCTGATCGGCCTGTCTTACGGCGCTTTTTTGGTGTCGCTGCCGGGCATCGTGTGGCGGCGTCCCGGCTGGACGGGTATTTCTCGCGTGGCGCTGCTGGCTGCATTGCTGTGCGGTCTGACCGCGCCAGTGGCACTGCTGGCTGACTTGCATCAGCCGGGCCGTTTTTATCACTTTTATTTGTACTTCACGCCGTCTTCCTGGATGTCTTGGGGCGCTTTCTTTATTCCTGTTTATTTGGGCGGGCTGGTTCTTTTCGCTTGGCTGGCTTTTCGTCCTTTGCTGGCGCAACAGGCCGCCGAAGGTGATTTGTCGCCACGTCTGGCGCGGCTTTGCCAATGGGTCGCTTATGGCGGCATGGAAAGCCGGGGCGCGTTGCTGGCAGCGGCTTTGCTGGCTTTCATCGGGGCCGCTTTGGTGGCACTTTATACCGGCATGGAAGTGATGGTGGTACAGGCCCGTCCGCTATGGGATACGCCATTTTTGCCAGTGCAATTTGTCGTCACGGCACTGGCGGGCGGCATTGGCCTGACCTTGCTCCTTCAACGCTTGGCGGGTCAATCCGTGTTGATGGACGACACGAAACGGCTGTCTCGCGCACTCGCTCTCACGCAAGGCGTGGCTTTGTTGATTGGTGCGGTCTGGTTGCTGCTTGGCGTCACAGGCTGGTCGCCGATTCATGCGCAGGCACTGGCCCAATTGACCCCCTCTGCCGCCTGGAAATTCACCGCTGTCTGGGCGGTGGGCAGCACTGTGTTGACTTTATGGCTGGCGCTGCGTCGACCCGGCAGCGGGCTATTGATTGGCCTGCTGGCGCTGCACAGCGCCTGGATGATGCGCTGGACGATTTTGATTGGCGGGCAGGAAGTGCCCAAGATGGGCGCTGGTTTTTATAACTATGTCCTGCCGATGGGCTTTGATGGCCTGCTGGGTATTGTGGGCACTTTGGGCTTATGGGTCACCTTGTTTATCGCGCTCACGACTTTGTTGCCAGTTGACCGCTTGAGCGCCAAGAGCGCCTGAGCATCAGGAGAATCTCATGAAAAAAAATGTACGTCGCCAACTCCTCGCCGCTGGCGGGTTGACCGCCTTCACGGTCGGTTTTTCTCAAACGCTGGGCCGCATTGCCGACAAAGTTATGGGCAAAGACGCACCCAAGCACAAAGTATGGGGCAACGCCGCCGCTCCTGAATACACGGTCGATCCGATCACCGGCCAATTCAAAGCCAACCCGGCGCAGCAAGTCAGCTACACCTCTTGCCTGGGCTGCACCACGCAGTGCGGTGTGCGCTTGCGTGTCGATAAGGCGTCGGGCAACATCATCCGCGTGACGGGCAACCCTTACAGCCCGCTCTCGACGGAGCCGCATTTGCCGATGAAAACCTCCGTCAAAGAAAGCTTGATTGCTATTTCGCGCTTTCAGGACAAAGGTCTGGTGGATCGTTCAACGGCTTGCGGGCGTGGCAACGCCGTGCTGTCGCAAATCACCTCACCGTTTCGCGTGCTGACGCCTTTGAAGCGGGTCGGCCCGCGCAATTCTGGCCAATGGGCACCGATTGCCTTTGATCAACTGATCAAGGAAGTCACCGAAGGCGGCGACTTGTTTGGTGAAGGGCCAGTGAGCGGCCTCAAAGCTTTGCGCGACTTGAACACCCCGATTGATCCGGCGCAGCCAGAGCTGGGGGCCAAGGTCAATCAAGTGGCGCTGTTGTCCAGCGTCAATGACGGGCGCACCGCGTTTGCCCAGCGATTCTGGAACCAGTCTTACGGCACGCTCAATTTTGTCGGCCACGGCTCTTACTGCGGCGGCGCTTATCGTTCCGGGTCGGGCGCGTTGTTTGGCGACATGAAAAAGATGCCGCACGGCAAGCCTGATTTAGCCAACAGCGAGTTCGTTATCTTCATTGGCACCGCGCCGGGCAACGCGGGCAATCCGTTCAAACGCACCGGCGCGATGCTGGCCAAGGGACGCACCGACGGACAACTGAACTATGTCGTCGTGGACCCGGTGTTGACCAATGCCGACAACCTCGCCGCTGCGGATCGGGGTCGCTGGATTCCGATTCGTCCCGGCACGGACAGCGCGTTGGCGCTGGGCATGATGCGCTGGATGCTCGACCACCAGCGCATCAACACCGCCTATCTCGCCAACCCCAACCTGGCGGTGGCCGAGCAATTGGGCGAGCCGTCGTTCAGCAGCGCGAGCTGGCTGGTCATCACCGAAGCGAATCATCCGCGCCATGGGCGGTTCTTGCGTGGCTCTGATCTCGGGCAAGTAATGGCACCAGAAGCTATTTACAAAGACAACGACCCGTATCTGATTTTGGGCGCTGATGGCCAACCCACGGACGCCAGTCTGGCAACCGGCCCGGCGGCGTTGGAGGCACAAACCAGTTTGACGTTAGGCGACAAACCGCTGGCCGTCAAAACCGCATGGCTGCTCCTCAAAGCGTCCATCGCGCAACAAACAATTGAGCAATGCGCCGAAGCCTGCGGCATCCCGGCCTCAACGATCAGCGCGCTGGCCGACAAGTTCACCAGCCACGGCAGAAAAGCCTCGGTCATTGCGCACGGCGGCATGATGTCCGGCGCTGGTTTTTACAGCGCCTTCTCGGTCATGACCTTGAACTTGCTGATTGGCAATTTGAACTGGAAGGGCGGTCTGGTCATGAACGGGGGTAGCTTCAAAGACGATGGAGACGGGCCACGCTACAACCTTGACACTTTCCCCGGCGCGATCAAACCCAAAGGCACGCCACTGGGTCGCAATTCGGCCTACGAGAAGACCAGCGAATTCGCCCGCAAAAAAGCCGATGGCAAAGCGTACCCGGCCCAATCGCCGTGGTTTCCAAATGCCCCCGGCTTGGCCTCCGAGTGGTTCACAGGCCCGATGAACGGCTATCCCTACGGCATTCAGGCGCTGATTTTGTGGAGCGCCAACCCGATGTATGGCATCCCCGGCCTGCGTGCGCAAATCCAGAAAGACTTTGCGGACCCCAAGAAAATTCCGCTGATCATCTCGGTCGATCCTTTGATCAACGAAAGCAACGCTTTTGCCGATTACATCGTGCCGGATTCGTTGATGTATGAAAGCTGGGGCTGGACAGCGCCGTGGAGCGGCGTGCCGACCAAGGCTTGCACGGCGCGCTGGCCGGTGGTCGAACCCAAAGCGGCAAAAACACCGGACGGGCAAGCGATTGGCATGGAAACCTTCTTCATCGCGCTGGCTAAAGCCATGGCCTTACCCGGCTTCGGGCCAGCCGCCCTGAGCGATATCGAAGGTCAGCCCTTGCCGCTGGAGCGCCCGGAACAATGGTATTTGCGGGGTGGCGCGAACATCGCCTGGCTCGGCAAAGCGCCCGTGCCCGACGCTACCGACGAAGACCTCGCGCTGTCCGGCGTTGACCGTCTGCGTCCGATGCTGGAGGCCAATTTGAAACCCGAGGAATGGCGCAAAGTCGCTTTTTTATACACGCGGGGCGGGCGTTACCAGCCCGGCACCGAAGCGCAAGACGCAGTCAACCCCGAGTGGCAAAACAACCGTTTCAAGAAGCCACTTTGGCTGTGGAGCGACACCGTGGGCGGCAGCAAAAACAGCATCACCGGCCATCGCTTTTCAGGTTGCGCCAGTTGGCAAGTGCCGACCTTTGTGGATGGCACGCCGATGCGCCAAATTTACAGCGAGGCGGAATGGCCATTGCAGGTGGTCAGTTTCAAGTCGGCGCTGCAAAACTCCTACAGCATTGCCGCGACTCGGCTGCTGGGCATTCACGCCAACAATCCGATCCTGGTGCATCCGGCAGATGCCGCCAAAGCGGGCCTGAAAAGCGGCGACACGGCCACGCTACGCACACCGGGCGGCGCGGTTAAAACCGTGGTCATCGTGCATGAAGGCGTGATGCAAGGCGTGATTGCGATCGAACACGGTTTTGGTCACCGTGAACTCGGCGCGCGGGCGCATCGTATCGGCCAAGCCCGACAGCCGGATCAACCGGCCTTGCGCGCCGGGATTAACCTGAACGACCTCGGGCTGGCGGACCCCACGCGGTCAGGCAAATCCGTGTGGGTGGATGCGGTGTCTGGCACGACAGTGCGCAATGGCTTGCCCGCTCAATTAACGCTGTAAATGCTTTTAACGCTTTAATCCAGTGCCCTCGGATTGGCCCGCAACATCAGGCGGGCCAATTCGGCGGCGCTGCTCACTTCGGCTTTTTCCATGACGTGCTGGCGGTGCACATGCACGGTCTTTTCACTGATGGTGAGGTCGCGGGCGACCAACTTGTTGGGCAAACCATAAGCCACCAGCCGGGCCACTTCGCGCTCACGCGGGGACAGGCGATCAAGCTGCGTTTGTGCATGGTCGCGCCATTGCGTTGCCAGCCGCTGTTCGCGTCCAAAGCGCACGGCAGCGGCCACGGTGTCCAGCAAAGTTTGATCACGAAAAGGCTTTTCAAGAAAATCAAACGCGCCTTGCTTCATGGCCTGCACGGCCAGTTCGACATCGCCGTGCCCGGTCATGAACACCACGGCAGGCGTCCAGCCACGGGCGCGCAACGTCTGTTGCAGTTCCAGTCCGTTCATGCCGGGCATCCGAATGTCCAGCACGAGGCAGCCAAAATCTGCGGGCGGCGTCGGGCAGGCCAGCAAAAAGTCGCTGGCCGAGGCGTGGGCGAGCACCGGCCAACCCAGCGAGCCAAGTAGAAAAACGAGTGAGCGGCGAAACGAGGCGTCATCGTCCACGACGTGAATGACCGCGTTTTCTTCGAGTTCAGGCATGGCATCCTTTAGTTGTAAAGCGGTAGCGTAAAGGCAAAGACCAAACCCACTCCATCGTCTGGCGTCTGCACGGAAAGCCGACCGCCATGCGCTTCAATAATGGTGGTGCAGATCGACAGGCCAAGACCCAAACCGTCCCGTTTGGTGGTGAAGAATGGCTTGAAAAGATGTTCCCGCGCTTCGGGGGCGAGGCCGCGTCCGACATCACGCACGGCCACGCGCAATTGGTCGCCCGCGACTTGCGTCACCCGTTGCAGCGTGATGTGCAGGCGGCGCTCGCGGTCTGGCAGATGTTGCATGGCATCGAGTCCGTTCTTCAAAAGATTGAGTAGGACTTGCTGAATTTGCAAGGGATCGACTTCAACCAAACCATTCAAAACGGCGCTGTCATCCACCCCAATCACGGGTCGGTTGGAGAGCAGGCCTGAAAACAGGTGAACCGATTCACGCACCAAGTCGGCGGGTGCGCAGCGTTCGCGCACGGGCGCTCGCTTGCGCGCAAAGCCTCGAATGCGCCCGAGAATGCTGGCCGCGCGTTCGGCCTGTCCCGCGATTTCAAGACTGGCTTCGCGCACGGCGGCATCGGTCAGGCGACCGTTGTCCAGCCGAAGCACCAGACTTTGCGCGTAGTTGCCGATGCTCGCCAGCGGTTGGTTGATTTCGTGCGCCAGCGTGCCGGACAACTCGCCCAGAATAGACAAGCGCGACAGGTGTTCAATCTGTTCTTGGTGAACGCGCATCCGGCCTTCAATCGCTTGGCGCTCGTCAAGCGCCTGGCGCAGCGCATGGGTGCGTGTTTGCACCAGATATTCAACCCGCACGGTGTAGATAATCCAGCCGACCAGCAGCGTGGCCAGCATGAGCACCATCGGCCAGTAGCGCACGGCAGCGGCGCGCAGCGTGCTTTCTTTGAGGTAGCTGTAGGGGCCGGTTTGTAGCTCGCGGAACAGTTCATGAACCGATTGGTAATCGGCGGGCACGGTCCATGACATGCCTTCGGGCGTCACCGGCATGGCGAGCAACGCGGTGGCGACCGCTTTGGCCAGCGCAGGCGGCGTGCCCCGCAGCGTGGCAATTGGCCAATCGGGATAAAGGCGGGTGGAGGTTTGGCACGGAAAATCGACCTCGGGTCGCGGTGACAAAACCCGCAGCATGGCGCGTTGATCGGGCGGCAAACTTTCAAGCGTGCAGGCGCGCACGATACCGGCATCGGCACGGCCTTGCGCGACAGCGTCTATGACTTTGCCCATCGGCAGGCCGACAAAGTCCAGTTGTTTGAAGTCGGTGAAGGGGTCGATGCCCAGCGGCATTAATTCTCGCCACGCCATTTGAAAACCCCCAAAAGCGTTATCGCCCACGGCGCTGACTCGTTGACCCACCAAGTCAGTCAGCGTTTTTAAATCTTGACGTTCATCCCGCACGATCACCGCCGAACCGACGGCCCGCATGGGGGAGGGCGCTTGCGTGGTGTCGAGCGTGGCAATCCGGCTGATGCCGAATGCCATTTCAAGCGCGACGTAGTTGCCCGGGTTGGTGATGACAAAGTCAATGGACTGATGGGCAACTGCTTCACGTAGCGCCGCATGGTCGAGTTGCACAAAAACTAACGGGTTATCGGGAAGCGCGTTGGCAAGATGTTTGAGCAACGGTGCCCACTGATGACGCATCGTTTCGGTGTCGAGAAAGGCCAATAGGCCAATGCGGATCGGGCGCGCTTCTGTGGCCGCCGCCAGGGTTGGTCCGACGAAAAAAACCAGGGTGAAGAAAGTGAGAAAGGCGCGAAAGGCGAGGCGGCAAAGCAAAGACATATCCAGAGATAGGAGGAAAAATTCAAAGGGTTTGTCTCTGATTTTATCGGGCACGCGCCGGGTTAACGCATCATCAGGTCTTGCCGTGCGGATGAATGTCTCATCCAGCCCTTATTGCCTATCCCGCAAGAAAGTTGACTATGTTGAACGTGAATTTAGGCCCCTTCTCTTTGCAGATGAGCCATGTGCTGTTGTTGCTGTCGTTGTTATTGGCGGCAGGGGTAGGGCGTTGGGTGGGCAGGCATCAGCAGATAAAGATCGGTCATGTGTTGACCGACATGTTTTGGGCCGCCCTGATTGCGGCGCGCCTGGCCTTTGTGGTGATCTGGTTTGAGTCATACCGCAGCGAGCCGTGGTCCATGCTGGATATTCGTGATGGCGGCTTGACGCCGTGGGCGGGTTTGCTGGCTGCAGCTTGCGTGGCGGTCTGGCGGGGTCGCCAACAGCTGGCCTTGCGCCGACCTTTAGTGTGGGGTCTGACGACAGGCGTCTTGGCCTGGGTCACGATGTCGGTGGCGCTCGGGACGCTGGGCAGCGCCACCAAACCGACCTTGCCAACCGTGACTTTGTTGACACTGGCGGGTGAATCGACCACGCTGGCTGAACTGGCCCAAGGCAAGCCTTTGGTGGTGAATCTGTGGGCCAGTTGGTGTCCGCCCTGCCGACGTGAAATGCCTGTTCTTGCCGCCGCCCAACAGCAAGAAAAAGAAGTGACATTTGTGTTTGTCAACCAAGGCGAGGACGCTGGCACCGCCCTGCGCTACTTGAGCATCCATCAATTCAATTTGAGTCATGTGCTGTTTGACGCAGGGGCCAAACTAGGCAAAGCTATCGGCTCAAGCGCTTTGCCGACAACGCTTTTTTACGATGCCAGCGGGCAGTTGGTTGACACCCATTTAGGTGAATTGTCCAAAGCCTCGCTGGCCAGCAAGTTGGCTAAATTACGCCCTGTTACGCCGACTTCAATTCAGGAGTAATGCGCTCGTTGAATCCGCTGACCTGCGCGTTCAAGCCCCAAAGTTCTCGGGCATTTGCACGGCCACCACTTCGCCGCGTGCGGTGGCGATACCGTCCACCCACACCGTGGATTCGATCACCACCTTGCGGCCCTTGATTTCTTTCACGCGGCCCCGAATCTCAAGCGTGCTCGTGATCGGCGTGGGCTTGAGGTAGTCCACATGCAGCGAGCCGGTGACGAAGCGAAACGCGGGCAGCGAGTCCATCTCTCTCGCCTCGGATTTGTACATCGCCGCCGCCGCTGTGCCGGTGCTGTGGCAATCAATCAAGGACGCGATCAGTCCGCCATAAGTGAAGCCGGGCACGGCCATGTGTTCAGGCTTGGGAGTGAAGCGCGTGACGGTTTCTTCGCCTTCCCAAAAGGTCTTGATCTGGTGGCCTTGCAGGTTCAGCCGACCGCAGCCGTAGCAATGCGCGAGGTTTTCGGGGTAGTAGTCTTGAAAAGCTTTCATGGAATCTCCAGGGTTAAAAAATGGGGGTGGTTTCTTGAGGGGAAATCGGGGTGAGGAATGACTAAAAAATCAAGCGCTGCGCTGTGCAATATAGCGTGTCAAGTAGGCGGGGCCTTGGTGGCCGTTGCCTTCATCCAGCACCGCTTCGCCTTCCCAAGCCATGACTTCTTGCAGGCCAAGTGCGGGCGACGCGGCCAAGTCTGAGCGAATCATGGCCATCGTATAAAGCATGGCTTCGGCTTTCGGTCCGCCGCTGGTGTAGCCGAGTTGCCGAGGGTGAAAAGCTTCCAGAATGAACCAGCCGCCCGGTCGCAAAGCGGTCAATAGTCGCTGATGCGCCAGCGGTCGCAGATTAGGGGGCAGGTGCAGATAAGTCAGTACCAACGCATCGAAACTGGCGGGATCAGGCGTCCACTGTTCAAGGTCGCCTTGCACGGTTTCAATCGTGGTATTTCTCTCTGTGGCCAGACGTCGGGCTTTGTCCAGCCCGACGCGCGAGTTGTCCATTGCGGTGACTTGGTGTCCTTGTTCGGCTAGCCAAACGCTGTTGCGGCCTTCGCCATCACCCGGCAACAATATCTGGCTTTTTGGCGACAGGCGAGAAGCTTGTTCACGCAAAAAACTATTGGGCTGTTTGCCGTATTTGAATTCAGGCGTTGAGAATTGTTGGTCCCAGAAACTCATGTTTATTGTCTCGTTGTTGTTGTCAACTTCTCGCTAATCCGGGTAGGCTCAAAGTTTCTAGCCGACTTTAGATGCGGATTCAGTCGGCGCCATATCGACCCAAGCTTTGAGCGCCTCAGCGGCGTACATCAAAGCCGGGCCACCGCCCATATACACCGCGACGCCTAGCATTTCTTTCAGCTCAGACCGGGTGCATTCAAGCTTGTGCAGCGCCTTGATGTGAAAGCCAATACAGCCGGAACAATGTTGCGTGACGCCAATTGCCAGCGCCATCAACTCTTTGTTTTTGGCGCTGATGGCCCCCTCCGTCATGGCCGCATTCGCCATTTTACTAAAGCCCTGCATCACTGCAGGTTGGGCCTTGCGAAAGGGCGCCAGATTTTCACTGATCGTTTGGATGAGGGCGTGGTGATTAAAGGTACTCATGCTGAAAATGTTCCAAGTGAGAGGCGTTAATAGGAAGGAGGGCCAATGCGTAGCAGTGCGTGACACGCGGCCAAGCAATAAGGCGCCTCATGTTTTGTGGATGACGGAGGGTCATGACATGACCCAGCCAAAAGCTCTGGCTAGCATCAAAAAAGCAATGGCTAAAGTGAACCACGCAAACGCCTGACTCAGGCGCGCCGGATTGAGTTTGCCTGCGACTTGCCGCCCGATCAGCAACGCGACAATGGCCCCTGATGCAAACGGCAACGCCACATCCCAACGCAGAGAACCCTGCCAAGCTGCAGCAGAAACACCACTCACAGAAACCAACGCAATCACCGCCAGCGAGGTGACCTGCGCGCTTCGAATCGTCAAATCGGTGTACCGCGTCAACGCCGGGATGATGACAAAACCACCGCCCACGCCGAGCAATCCGCTCAACAATCCCGAGACCAAACCGGTGCCTGCCAATGCACGAGCGCAAGGTCGCGTCCACGTCAGTCGCTGGTCGGTCGGGCTGACATGGCAAGGCACGGATGCCCGGCTTGCATCATCCAGATCAGGACGACGCAATAGACGCCAGGCGGTGTACATCAGCACGAGAGAAAAAGCGCCTAACAAAGGACGATTAGGCAACCGTTGGGCGAGGAAAACGCCCAACGGCGCCATGAGCATTCCCGCGGCCCCGATTAAGGCGGCGGCGCGATAACGCACGATGTGTTCGCGCAAGCCTAGCGCCGCCCCCAAAGCAGAGGCCAAGCCCACGGCCAACAAGCCCACGCAAGCCGCTTGTTGCACCGGCAGTTGCAGGCCAAACACCAGCAACGGAATCGCCAGCACGCCGCCACCCGCGCCGGTCAGGGCCAGCACCAGCCCGATGATCGCGCCCAGTCCGACGGTCAGCGCCGTGAATTCCATGCTCATGGGCGTTAGAGCGCGTTCAACGGAATTTTGAGATAACGCACGCCGTTATCTTCTGGCGGCGGCAGTTGACCGGCGCGCACGTTGACCTGAACGGCAGGCAAGATCAGGGTTGGCATGGACAGCGTTTTGTCGCGTGCGTTGCGTAGCGTGACGAATTCGGATTCTGTGACGCCATCGTGAACGTGAATGTTCTTTTCCCGTTGTTCGGCCACGGTGCTGACCCACATCGGCGCGCGCCCGTCAGGCGGGTAGTCGTGGCACATATGGAGCCGTGTGTCGGGCGCGAGGGCCAATACCTTTTGGATAGAGCGAAAGAGGGTGGCCGCGTCGCCGCCCGGAAAATCGCAACGGGCCGTGCCGTAATCGGGCATGAACAGCGTATCGCCTACAAAAGCATCTTGACCGATCACGTAAGTCAGGCAGGCCGGGGTGTGTCCCGGTGTGTGCATCACGCGGACGTCGATATGACCAATCTTGAAGGATTCACCATCCTCAAACAAGTGATCGAAATCAGCGCCTTCGGTGTTCATATCTTCGGCATTGAATATCTTTTTAAAGACGCCCTGAACCTCGCAAATATGGCGACCAATGCTGATTTTTCCACCCAGCTTTTCTTTGAGATAAGGCGCAGCGGATAAGTGATCGGCGTGGGCGTGCGTTTCCAGCAACCAGTCAACCGTCAAACCGGCCTGCTTCACAAAGTCGATGACTTTGTCCGCGCTGGTGTGTGAGGTGCGGCCTGACTTGGCGTCGAAGTCCAGCACGCTGTCGATGATGGCCGCCCGGCGCGTGGCGGGGTCGGACACCACATGCGTGACGGTGAAGGTGTCGGGGTCAAAGAAGGCATGGAGGGTGGGCACTGGCATGGTGTTTCCGCCGTTACTCGAAAGTGGGGAGAGCCGGTTTGACCACCGGTTTGCCTGCACCCGCCCAAGCGTCAAAACCACCGGCAATGGATTTGACTTTCAGATAACCCATGTCGTGCAGCGCACAGGCGGCCAGCGCGGCGCGCCCGCTGGTCTTGCAATACAGCACGATTTTGAGATCGCGTGAACTGAGTTCGGGGCTGTTGCTGAGTTTGAATTCAAGCATTCCGCGTGAGGCGTGAAGGGCACCGGGGATGTGACCCATCGTGTATTCGTCGGCCTCACGAACATCCAGTAAAACATCAGCTTCGCGAATAGCTTGCTCCGACTCAGTCAAGCTGACTTCTTCAATACGGGCCTTGGCGGCCATGACGAGATCGTGGGCAGTTTTCATAAAAATCCTTTTTAATGACTGTCAGTGTTAATCAGATGGTTCCCCATTTGGGAAAAAGTTTCAATCAGCCGGGCACGAAACGCCTCGTCGGGCACCTGTTCGGTGAGCGCTTGCGTCATGCATAGCAACCACTCGTCACGCACCACCGGGCCGACTGCATAAGGGGCGTGGCGCATTCGCAGTCTGGGATGGCCTTTTTTGGCGATGTAGAGCGACGGGCCGCCAAACCAGCCTGAAAGATATTCAAACAAGCTGGTGGCGCTGCCTGCCAAACTCTCGGGATGCAGTTGCCGCACGGTGTAGGCCTCGGGCAACTCGTCCATCAACTCATAAAAGCGGTTGACCAAACGTCTGATGCCGACTTCGCCGCCCAGTGCTTCGTAGGGCGTTAGTGCTACTTCGGTCGTCATCAATATCTCCTGAAAATGGTGTGAACTTCTTATCGCGGAACCAGAAAAACTGATTTTTCCAGCAACTGACCCGGTGAGTCCAGCGAGACAATTTCAAACTGCATCGGGTGCGAACCCGGTTCGGCCACGTCAAACGGGGCTTGCACGCGCACGGCAACCCGACGCGCCTCGGTCGATCCGACGCTGACAACATTTTCGGAGGTCACCACCAAACCCGGCAGGCCAGCGGCAGTGATTCTGTAGCGTTGAGCCGATTCTGTGGCGTTCATGAGTTGCAGTTGATAGACGTTCTCTATTTTTCCACCATTCACCACACGCGCCATGACGCCACGATCACGTACCACATTCACCTTGAACGGCGTGCGCAGCGACAGACTGACCACCATGGCGACGACGATGCTGGACAAAATAGCGGTGTAAATCAGAATACGGGGCCGCAAAATATGACGCATCGTTTGTGATTGCGTCCAGTGCTGTTTCATGGCGTTCTCGGTCGTGTACTTGACCAGTCCGCGGGCGTAACCCATTTTGTCCATCACGGTGTCGCACACGTCGGCGCACGCGCCGCAGCCAATGCACTCGTACTGCAGGCCGTTTCTAATATCAATGCCGGTCGGACAAACCTGAACGCACAAGCTGCATTCCACACAGGCGCCCAAATTCAAGGTTGAAAGGTCGGCCTTCTTCGAGCGGGCACCGCGTGGTTCGCCGCGCTCTGCGTCGTAGGTCACGATCAGCGTGTCTTTGTCAAACATGGCGCTTTGAAAGCGGGCGTAAGGACACATGTGTTTGCACACCTGTTCACGCATAAAACCCGCGTTGCCGTAGGTGGCAAAGCCGTAGAAGAATGTCCAGAAGACTTCCCAGGAACTCATGCTCATCTGCAAGAACTCAAGGCCCAGTTCTTTAATCGGCGTGAAATAACCCACAAAAGTAAACCCCGTCCACAAGGCCACCAGCAACCACACCAAATGTTTGGCGCTTTTGCGCGTGATTTTGTCAAGCGACAAAGGTTTGGCATCGCGGCGCATCCGGGCCGAGCGATCCCCTTCAATTTTCTTTTCTATCCAGAGAAAGATTTCGGTATAAACCGTTTGTGGGCAAGCGTAGCCGCACCACAATCGACCCGCCACCGCCGTGAATAGAAACAACGACAAAGCAGAAATCACCATGATGCCGGTGAGATAAATAAAGTCTTGGGGGTATAGCACCAGCCCAAAAATATAGAAGCGGCGCGCACCCAAATCAAACAAAACGGCTTGACGCTGGCCCCACTCGATCCATGGCATTCCGTAGAACAGCAATTGCGTCAAAAAGACCATGCCCCAACGCCACTGCGAAAAATACCCCGAAACGCTGCGCGGATAAATTTTCTGATGGGCCGCATAAAGAGAAATCAGTTCTTCTGATGACTCTGATGCCGGGACAGGCGGCTCGTAGCCTTCCTGCGGGACAATCGGGATTATTTTTTTTGCCCCGGGTGTGGTGTTTTTCACATGTACTCCTTGTATTGATGGGTCTTGTCAGGCAGCGTCGCCACGCGCGCCAGAAAATCGTCGCGCGACAGGCCTGCAAAAAATGGATGCCAGCGCCGCTGTTCCAGCACCGTGCTCACGGCACGGGCACGGTGCTCGTGGCCTGCAAACAATAGCGTTTCATCTGGAAGTGTAAACACGCGCTGGGTCACACTTTCCCACAGAGCCGCTGGCGCTGCGGGTTGTGGTTGGTGTGGACAAGCCGCCACGGCCAGCAGCCCACCGCAAAACAAACGGTCACGCCAGGCAAAGCTGAGGCAGCCTGTCGTGTGGCCCGGCGTTGCCAGCACACGGATGAGTTCATCGCCAAAAGGCAGCACATCACCGTCGCCACCCCTCTTCAATTCCAATGGGTTAGCGCCCTGAATCAACGGGACGCCCAACTGCATCAGCAGGACAGGTTCATCCGGCAGGAGGTGATCGTGCTGATGGGTGCGTAGTACCCAGCGCAAATTCAAGTCGCGTTCGGCCAGCAGCGCCCGCAAAAGCGGCAAGTCATGACCGTGCGGGTCAATCAGCACCGCGTCATGGGTGTCAGGGTCTGCGAGTAGATAGGTTATTTCTCCACTCGCCTCGTCGTACAGCATCCGAAAATACATCTCACATTCCCCAGTACAACCCGGCCGCCACAAGGAGTCCGGCCAGACAAGACCAGCTTGAGAACAGCACGCGCCAGATCAGCGCATAGGGCACAAACCCCACACCTCTGACGAAGCCGGCGCTCATGGCCCAAAACAAGGCCATCGCCAAACCGTGGTCGGCACTGCCATCGGCGCGGGCAAACAGCAAGGGATAAATACTGCCGATCAGCATGATCACCAGCGCGATCAACAGGCTGGGCCAATGCACGGCGGCAGGGCTTGGCAGCGCCGGGGTCATTCGTCGGCTCCTCGTACCCGTGCGCGGGCTTCCTCGTTTTCGCCCCACATGGCGTTAAGAATGGCCAGCAACACGGCAAAGCTGACGCCCAGCATCCAGGTGAAATACCACATGTTTGTTCTCCTTCAGGTTAATCAGGTCGGCCCGCTATTAATACGCGCCATGGTCGTTTTCACGGATGTACGCTGCCGTGACCTTGCCGCGCATCACGCTGTAGGCCCAAGAGGTATAGAACACGATCAGCGGCATGAAAATCATCGTGGCCCAAAACATGATGCCCATAGTCAGGTGGCTGGACACGCTGTCCCACACCGTCAGGCTGGCGTTCGGCATGGAACTCGACGGCATGATGAAGGGGAACATGGACGCGCCCGCTGTGCCAATCACGCCCACCAACGCCAGCGACGAGGCCACAAAAGCGCTCAATGTGCGACGCGCCAACAGCAAAGCTGCGGACAACAAAGCGCCCACCACGCCCAAAATGGGCAGCAGCCACATCAGTGGTTGCTGCGCATAGTTGGCCATCCAGGCACCGGCCTCGCGCACCACGGTTTTACCCATCGGGTCGGGCAAGGCCGAGGGGTCAATGACGGAACTGATGCGGTAGCCGTCGATGCTTTGCAGCCATACGCCCGCCGCCACAAAAGCCAGCACCATGAGACAAGCAGCGCCCACAGCGCCTTTGATGGCCCGCGTCTGAATCACGCCTTCGGTGCGGTGCGCCAGATAAGCGCCGCCTTGCATCGTGATCATGGCGCTACTCACCACGCCTGCCAACAAAGCAAAGGGGTTGAGCAATTGCCAGAAGCTGCCGGAATAAGTGGAAACCAGAAACTGGTCAAACTGGAACGGCACGCCTTGCAGCAAGTTGCCAAACGCCACGCCAAAGATCAGCGGAGGCACCGCGCCGCCAATGAACAGCCCCCAGTCCCACGTGCTGCGCCAAGTGGCGTTGTGAATCTTGCTGCGGTAGTCAAAGCCCACGGGTCTAAAAAACAGCGCCCAGAGCACGATCAGCATGGCCCAATAAAAACCGCTGAACGCCGTGGCATAAACCAGCGGCCACGCGGCAAAGAGCGCGCCGCCGCCCGTGACAAACCACACTTGATTGCCGTCCCAGTGCGGCCCCACGGTGTTGATCACCACGCGGCGTTCCAGGTCGCTACGACCAACAAAGGGCAACAGCGTGCCCACGCCCATGTCGTGTCCGTCCATGATGGCAAAGCCGATCAACAGCACGCCTACCAGCAGCCACCAGATAATTTTGAGGGTTGAATAGTCAAACATCGTGTTTCTCCTTGCGGTATCAATCAGGCGTGTGCGGGTTCAAAGTCATAGCGCCCGGTGCTCAGGCTGCCGGGTCCCATGCGCGCAAACTTGATCATCAAAAACATTTCCACCACCAGCAACACGGTGTAGAAGGCGACGAACCCGGCCAGCGAGCCGTACAGACTGTTGACACTGAGGGTTGAGACACTCATGTGCGTGGGCAACACGCCGTAAATCGTCCAAGGTTGGCGACCGTACTCGGCCACAAACCAGCCTAATTCGCACGCAATCCAAGGCGCGGGCAACATCCACAAGGCCCATTTAAGCAACCAGGGTTTTTGCATATTGGCCGATTTGAGCGTGCTCCAGAAAGCCAGCCCAAACAGCGCCAGCATCGCAAAGCCCAAGCCCACCATGATGCGAAAAGCCCAGAACATCGGCGTCACGCGGGGCACCGTGTCGTTGACGGCGCGGTCAATGATGGCGGGCGTGGCCTGATTCACATCGCTCACATATTTTTTGAGCAGCAAGCCAAAACCGAGATCCGTCTTGTGGCCCTCAAACACCTGTTTGGCGGCTGCGTCATCCCGGTTAGCGCGCAGGGCTTCGAGTGCATTCACAGCCACGATGCCGCGAATAATGCGTTCGCGGTTCTTGGCCTTGATCTCGTGGATGCCCGGAATTTCTTTGCTGATGGAGCGTGTGCCAATCAGACCCATGAGCCACGGAATCTCGATTTCCCAATCGTTCTTTTGCTCGGCCTCGTTGATACCGGCAATCAGTGTCAGCCCGGCGGGCGCGGGTTTGGTTTCCCACATCGCCTCCATCGCGGCCAGCTTGGTTTGCTGCGCCTCGCCCACGGTGTAGCCGGATTCGTCACCCAGCACAATCACGCTCAAGACCGACGCCAAACCAAAGGCGGCGGCGACGCGAAAGCTGCGTTTGGCAAACTCCACATCGCGCTTTTTGAGCAAATACCAGCTTGAAATGGACATGACAAACATGGCCCCCGTCACGTAGCCCGCCGACACGGTATGCACGAACTTGGCTTGCGCGTCCGGGTTGAACACCACGGCCCAAAAATCGACCATTTCCATACGCATGGTCAGGTAGCTGAACTCGGAGCCGACGGGGTTTTGCATCCAGCCGTTGGCAATCAAAATCCACAGCGCACTGAGGTTGGTGCCAACGGACATGAGCACCGTCACCATCAAATGCTGCGTTTTGGAGAGGCGATCCCAGCCGAAGAAAAACAGGCCGATCATGGTGGATTCAAGAAAGAAAGCCATCATCCCTTCAATGGCCAGCGGCGCGCCAAAGATGTCGCCCACGTAGTGCGAGTAATAGGCCCAGTTGGTGCCAAATTGAAACTCCAGCGTGATGCCGGTGGTCACGCCCAAGGCAAAGTTAATGCCAAACAGCTTGCCCCAGAATCGCGTCATGTCTTTCCAGATCACGTTGCCGGTCATCACATAAACGCTCTCCATGATGACCAGCAGCCAGACCATGCCGATGGTCAGTGGCACAAACAAAAAGTGGTACAGCGCCGTGGCGGCAAATTGCAGCCGCGACAGGTTGACCAGTTCTTCAGAAATCATTGGGATACTCCTTGGGCCGGATGGGGCGCGCTCTGCAGAAACTGCGCGGCCACGCGGTTCCCATCAACTTTCACCTGTTGTTCTCGTACAAAAAACCACCACAGCGTCATCAGCACGATGAGCTTGAGCACCAGCACAACGGCTAGTTTTCTTATGAGGGTTTTATTCAGGAAGTTCATGACAGTGATTGCGCTTGTACCCTCTCTATCTCAAGAAGCGTGCCATTGCTTTTATGGCTTAAAAATTGTTTAAATTCATCGGTTTACGATTTTAAATAGCAGCATATGATTGATCTTTAAGTTAAACGACTGCCATTTTTGACATGATCCACGTCAGTTATGACATACACTGATTACCGTTTAAAGGAGACTGATGAAGCCCTTGCCTGAGTTGATGTCCTACCTGGAAGGTCTGCCAGAACCCCACATCTTGTTTGACACGCACTACCGCATCCTGGCGGCGAATGCGGCCTATCGTCGGCAGTTCAGCCCTGAACGTAGCGTGGTGGGGCGCACTTGTTATGAGGTGTCACACCATTTCAATGTGCCTTGCGATCAGGCGGGCGAGTCGTGTCCGCTGCTCAAGTCGCGTGAATCGGGCCAGCGTGAACGGGTGCTGCATTTGCACCACACGCCCAAAGGTGAGGAATACGTGAATATTGAACTGGCCCCGCTGCTCGATGCCAGCGGTCAACAAGCCTTTTTTATCGAAAAAATGGAACCATTGCGCGTGGCGTTGGGGCGGCCTGCCGCGCAAGGATTGATTGGCCGTGCGCCCGCGTTCCAGTACATGCTGGCGCTGGTGGCGCGTGTGGCACCGTCGCAGGCGTCGGTGTTGCTGCTGGGCGAGTCGGGCACGGGCAAAGAGTTGGTGGCGCGTTCTATCCATGAAACCAGCAACCGGGCGCATCGTCCTTTTGTCGCCGTGGATTGCGCGAGTCTGTCAGAAAACCTGTTTGAGTCGGAACTGTTTGGTCACGAACGTGGTGCTTTCACGGGGGCCAGCATGGCCCGTATGGGACTGGTGGAGGCTGCCAGCGGCGGCACATTGTTTATTGACGAAGTGGGCGATATTGCGTTAACGATGCAGGTCAAACTGCTGCGTTTGCTGGAAACCGGCACTTATCGTCGCGTTGGCAGCACCGAGCTGCGCCATGCTGATATTCGTGTGGTGTCGGCCACGCACCGAGATTTGGACAGCATGGTGCAGGCCGGTAGTTTTCGCGAAGATTTGTATTACCGATTGAGCACGTTCCCGATTCACTTGCCCGCCTTGCGTGAGCGTCGGGATGATATGGCGTTGCTGGCGACGGCGTTGCTGGCGCGTGTGGCACCGCTGCGAAAATTACGCATCAGCGAGCCTGCGCTGCAGTTGCTGCAAGCGCAAGACTATCCCGGCAATGTCAGAGAATTACGCAATTTGTTGGAGCGCACGGCATTGCTGTGCGACGGCGACACGCTTGAGGCGAACCATGTGCAGCAGGCGTTGGGCTTGGGCCTGCGTCCAACCTTGTCGCCTAACAATCCGGATACGTTCTCGACTATCGCGGCCATCACGCTGGCACCTGGCGCGTTGCAGTCCATTGAACGGGCAGCTTTGCAGCAAATGGTGACGCAACATCAAGGGAGTCGTGCTGAACTGGCGGCCAAACTGGGCATCAGTGAACGTTCAATTTATCGCAAACTTAAATCACTTTCAAAAACAGATTCACATGACTAAAAAGACGTTAATTGTTGGGGGCGGCATTGGGGGTTTGGCGGCGGCGCTGGCCTGTTCTCAGGCGGGTCAGTCCGTGGCCTTGTTCGAGCGATCAGCTGAATTTACGGAAGTTGGGGCGGGCGTTCAACTCGGCCCCAACGTGGTGAAGGTGCTGCAAGGTTGGGGGCTGCAAGCAGCACTCGCCCAAGTGGCGGCGTTCCCGGAGCGCTTACAAATTCGTAGCGCCATGTCGGGGGCCGAGTTAGGTGTTTTACAGCTGGGTGCGTCTTTTTCAGCACGTTATGGCGCGCCCTACGTGACGATTCACCGGGCTGATTTGCACGCCCTGCTGCTGGGCGCCTTGACGCAACAAAGCGGTGCGCAACTGAATCTGAACAGTCCGGTGGATCGGTTTGTCGAACACGAGGCGGGCATCACGCTGCACACCGCTGACGCGCGTGAAGTGCAAGGCGATGTGCTGCTCGGTGCCGATGGCGTTTGGAGCCGCATGCGCCAGCAAATGTTGAATGATGGTGGCCCGCAACCGACGGGGCATTTGGCTTATCGAGCCATGGTGATGCAGAGCAGTCTGCCCGCGTCTTTACGGTCTCAGCACGTCACGGCTTGGCTCGGTCCGAAGTTACATGTGGTGCAATATCCAGTGCGCGGGGGCGAGTGGCTCAATGTGGTGGCCATCGTGCAGGCGCGCATGACAGGCGATATTCAAAACTGGGATCACAGTGCCAATGCTGGCGAATTGCGCCGCCTTATGGCGACCACTTGCCCCCCTTTGCAAAACCTGATTCAGGCTATTGAGGCTTGGCGTTTGTGGGGGTTGAGTATTCGTCCACCCCTGCGCGGTGCGCATGAACAGGCCCAGGGCCGGGTGGCCTTATTGGGTGATGCCGCCCATCCGATGCTGCCGTATTTGGCGCAGGGTGCCGGTATGGCGATTGAAGATGCGGCTG
This sequence comes from uncultured beta proteobacterium, assembly GCA_903823025.1. Classification (GTDB taxonomy): domain Bacteria; phylum Pseudomonadota; class Gammaproteobacteria; order Burkholderiales; family Burkholderiaceae_C; genus Rhodoferax. The sequence continues at coordinate 25,510 of CAIJRK010000085.1, read as the reverse complement.
AACTGGCCCGGTCTTTGGCAACTGCCGACGCGGTGCCTACTCAGTTAGGCCAATACGCGCATCGGCGTTGGTCGCGCAATGCCCGGGTGCAGGCCCGCGCTATTCGCAATGGCCAGATATTTCACGCGACTGGCCCGGTGCGCTGGGGCCGCGATGCCGCGATGAAGTTGCTGGGTGAACGGTTGCTGGATGTGCCTTGGCTTTATCGGGGCGCTTGAATCGGCTAAAAATTTGCTGCCAGCATTGCCACATGACGCAACGAGCTGACGGTGGCAGTTATTCATACATAGCGCAAATAAGAAAGGAATGCGGGAACAAGGGGTGTGCTGGATGCACACCGCGCTATCCATCCCGGCCTGAAAGCCGAGGTAAGCCCGCGCAATATCGATGAAATTCAATGTCGATCTCTGCAAAATTATTGAACTACCCAAGATTCATGACCCACGTGGCAATTTAACCTTCGTCGAAGGCGGCAATCAAATTCCTTTTGATATTCAACGCGTCTATTACCTTTATGACGTGCCTGGTGGTGCCGAGCGGGGCGGACACGCCCACAAAGGGCTTCAGCAGCTAATCATTGCTATGTCTGGCAGCTTTGACGTGGTGCTCGATGATGGCGACAACAAAAAACGCGTGCACCTCAGTCGCTCTTACAACGGCCTGTATGTTTGTCCGATGATCTGGCGTGAACTCGATAACTTTTCATCCGGCTCTGTTTGCATGGTGCTGGCCTCGAATAAATATGACGAAGAAGACTATTACCGTGACCACGCAGAATTCATGAAGGCCCGGACATAACGATGAACATTCCTTTTCTGGATTTAAGCGCAGCTTATCGCGAACTACAACCCGAAATTGACAAGGCTGTCGCACGGTCCCTGGCCTCGGGTCACTATATTGGCGGGCCAGAAGTGGCTGCTTTTGAAGATGAATTTGCAACCTATTGCGGTGCCACCCAAGCCGTAGGCGTGGCTAACGGTCTGGATGCCTTGCACCTGGCGCTTCGCGCAATGGACGTCGGACCAGGTGATGAGGTCATCGTGCCCAGCCATACCTACATCGCCACTTGGCTGGCGGTGAGCCAATGCGGCGCAACGCCGGTGCCGGTGGAGCCCGATGCACGCACCTACAACATGGACCCAAATCGCATTGAAGAGGTGATTACCTCGCGAACAAAAGTTATCTTGCCTGTGCATCTGTACGGCCAGCCGGCCAATATGGACCCAATCCTGGTCATTGCACGCAAGCACGGTCTGCGTGTGCTGGAAGATGGCGCACAGGCGCACGGGGCACGCTACAAAGGCAAGCGCTTGGGAGCGCATGGCGACGTGGTGGCCTGGAGCTTTTATCCCGGAAAAAACTTGGGTGCGATGGGTGACGGGGGTGCTATCACTACAAATAATGTCGAACTCGCTGAACGCATCCGTGTCTTGCGCAACTATGGTTCGCGCGTGAAATATACCAATGATGTGCAAGGCTACAACAGCCGACTTGACCCCCTGCAAGCGGCTATTTTGCGTGTGAAACTCGCACATTTGGACGAATGGAATGCCCGACGCAGCACGATGGCCGCCCATTACCAAAAAGGCTTGGTCGATAGCGGCCTAATCTTGCCGTTTGTAACTGATGGGGTTGATCCCGCTTGGCATCTGTATGTTGTGCAAAGTCCACAGCGCGACGCCTTGCTCAAAAAAATGGGCGAAACAGGCATTGGCGTCCTGATTCATTACCCCATCCCGCCACATTTGCAGCGAGCGTATACCTCAGCGGGTTATAGCAAGGGGCAATTCCCTATTGCAGAGAAAATTGCAAATCAGTGCCTGAGCTTGCCGATTGGGCCGCATTTAAGCGCTGCAGGCGTCGCCGCCGTACTGGCAGCCTGCAAAACTGCGATCTAAGCGTGTCCGACAAAGACGCGTCTTATCGACGCATTCTCAAAAGCTCTTCCATCATCGGCGGGGCCTCAGTCATCAACATTCTGATGGGGCTGGTGCGCATCAAACTCGTGGCGGTATTACTTGGCCCTGCGGGGATTGGACTAGTGAGCCTTTACACCAGCCTCATGGCAACAGCCACCGCTGTGGCCGCCATGGGCATAGGCACCATTGGCACACGTCAAGTAGCCCAAGCCGTTAGCCAAGACGATGGCCAATCCCTGGCTGTGGTGCGTCGCGCCATGTTCTGGGGCACCCTGCTGCTGGCCGGGGCCGGTGCACTGGTCGTTTGGTCTTTACGCGAAGTGTTGGCTATCAACGTCTTGGATGGCGCCGAGCACGCAGCCCTTGTCGGCTGGCTATCCGTAGGCGTGGCCTTATCGGTTGCAGGTGCCTCTCAAGGCGCCTTATTGCAGGGAATGCGTCGCATCGGCGACATGGCGCGTCTGAGTATATTGGGCGCCTTGCTCAACACGGTGCTGGGTATTGCTTTTTTATGGCAGTGGGGACACGCGGGCCTTGTGGCCTACGTGCTGGTTGGCCCGCTCATGAGCTTTTTGCTGGGCCACTGGTATGTGTCACGCTTGCCTAAAGTCGTTTCCAGTACGATTGCCCTGCAAGAAATATTGGATCAATGGAAAATTCTGCTGCGCCTGGGCATCCCCTTTATGGGGGCTGGGCTGGCAGGTGCATTGGTCCAACTGTGGATACGGGTAGAAGTTGGTAACACCCTAGGGTCTGAATCGCTAGGCCATTTTCAAGCAGCATCCATGATCTCCATGCAATACATTGGCTTTGTACTGGCCGCCATGGGCGCGGACTATTACCCCCGCCTAACCGGTGTCATTCACGACCCCCAAGCCGCAACCCGTTTGGTGAATGAGCAAACCGAGATTGCCTTACTACTGAGTGCGCCGGTATTTATCGCCATGATTGGATTGGCCCCTTGGGTAATTCAGTTGCTGTATTCTTACGAATTTTCTCCGGCGGTGCAGGTGCTACGCTGGCAAATATTGGGCGATGTACTCAAGGTCGCCAGTTGGCCGCTAGGGTTTGTCATGCTGGCAGCGGGTGCGGGTAAAACTTTCTTTTGGACGGAGTCGCTCGTCCTAGTATTAATGGGTAGCTTGATTTCCGTGTTTCTATCGGCGGCTGGGTTACAGATGACCGGCATTGCATTTTTGGTGTGTTATTTGATTTACTTACCACTGGTTTATCTGATTGCAAGGTACAGGATTGGCTTTCAGTGGACTAAAACCGTTATTAAATTATTTACTACTACTTTTTTGTGCTGTATATTAATTATTTTTATAAGCTACTGGTATTGGTGGAGTTTTATTGTCGCAATAGTACTTTCTATCATATTTCTTCTTTATTCAGTCGACAAGATTTCATCTATGAGAAATTTAACCAAATCATTGAAATAAATACTACTCTTTATTAAATATGAAAAATATAAGTTTTATTGAAGGCTCTATTAAAAAAATGCCACTAGTTACTTTTGCATTGATAACTTATAACCAAGAAAAATATATCAAGTCTGCCCTTGATGGCGCTTTATCACAAACCTACTCCCCTCTTGAGATACTTATTTCAGATGATAATTCATCTGATAAAACATTTGAAATAATTGAGACAGAAATAAAAAAATATAGCGGACCGCATTCCATAACTATAAACAGGAATAAAGAGAACCTTGGTCTTATTGGTCATGTTAATAAAATTTTTGAACTGGCTAAAGGCGAATTAATAATTGCGGCAGCAGGGGATGACATATCAATGCCTCATCGAACTATGGTTTTAATGAAACATTATTTTTCTGAAATAGAAAAACCTTTATTAATGCATTCAAAAGCAATAGAAATAGATTTAAATGGAAATCAAACCGGGAATATATCACCAGATAAAATCCTAAGAAAAAATAAAACTCTTCTTGCTGCTGCAAAATCATCGGCTTTATACTTAGGCGCTACAGGACTCTGGAGCAAGGATTTATATAAAAAATATGGTCTTTTACGTTATAAAAATTCCTACGAAGATTTAACACTTGGATTTCGTGCTCATCTTGAAGGGCGTATAAAATATATAGATGAAGCCTTGATCTATTATAGATATGGAAATGGAATTTCCACATCGAGTAATACATTAAATAACTTTAGAGATTATATTAAACATCGAAACTTGGTGCTTCAACGAAGAATTGAAAATTGCCAGCAGCGACTTGATGATTTCTCTACCTCGCACAACAATAATTTTGAAATAAAAAATAATTTAATAAGAATTATTAAATTAAATAAAATTAGGCAGTCGTTGCTTAATTTTCCAAGATTAATACCATTATTAATTTTTAAAAATCCGATTACTTTTTTTACTAGCGCCCTCCTAGAAACAAAAGTTTTATTTACAACAGCAGCCAATATTTTTTTGAGAAATTCAAGAAATAAATTATGACATACAAAATATATTCTGATGTTAATATAGTACTCGCTATTTATAACGGAGAGAATTATTTGCCAGAATTTCTGGAATCTCTAGAAAAGCAAAATGTATTCGGATGGAAGCTTCTTTATAGAGATGATGGATCAAGCGATAAATCGGTGACTATTCTAGAAAACTTTAAATCAAAAAAATTTGAAATTAATAAAAAATACGATTCTCTTGGAAATATTGGTGTTATCAACAACTTTTCTAGTCTCTTAAGTCAATCAACAGGAAAATACGTCATGCTTGCTGATCAAGATGATATCTGGTATCCCGATAAGATAGCTACATCACTTGCAGCAATCCAGAAAATGGAAAAAGATGATACTGGAAAAATTAAACCTGCATTAGTTTTTTCTGATTTACATGTAGTTGATGACAATTTAAATATCACACATCCGTCTTTTATAAAAATGCAAGGACTGGAACAGCTGTGTCAGCCCTCATTTCTACAGTTGTTGACTCAAAATGTAGCACCTGGCTGTACGATGATCGTCAATCGTGCCTTACTGGATTTGGCGTTACCGATACCCGTTGACATTGCCATGCATGACTGGTGGTTAATTCAGGTTGCAAGCTTATTTGGTCGAATTGATTTTTTAAAAAAACCTACGATAGCCTATCGGCAACATCAAAAAAATTTAGTTGGGGCACGTTCACGCAGTCTTATTTCAATATCAAAAGATATTTTTAAAAGCACAGATGGTTATCGAAGTCGTCAGTTAAAAGCACAACGACAAGCCAGTGCCATTATAATACGATATGCAAATACAATGAATAAATCAGATAAGGCAGCAGCCATTGCCTTTTCCAATTTATCAAAAAAACTATTATTAGTTAGACAGTTAACAGCTTTTAGATACGGATTAAAACAATCTGGTTTTTTACGTAATTTTGGATTTTACTGTTTAATGTAAATTATTTAATTTTTAAATCCTTGATTAAATAAAATAAAAACACTTTAAAAAAATATTTTTATAAGATATGCCAGTAGAAAAAAATATGAAATTTGCTGTATGCTTGGCTGCTTTCAATGGCATGGCTTATGTAGTAGAGCAAATTGAATCTATTCTGTCGCAGAAGAACATTGATGTTCATATTTTTATCAGCATCGATAAATCAACAGATGGCACTGAAGACCATCTTGCAGAATGGGCGTTATCAGAGCCACGTTTGACATTACTGTCTTTCGGTCAGCATTTTGGTGGTGCCGGACCGAATTTTTATCGACTGTTACGCGATGTTAATTTGACAGAATTTGATTATCTTAGTTTTTCTGATCAGGATGATCTTTGGAACTCAGAGAAACTTTGGCGAGCGCATTGTTTAATGATTGAAAAAAATGCAGTTGGCTATTCAAGTAACTTTACAGCATTTTGGTCTAGTGGTCATACACGTTTGGTTAACAAAGCTTGGCCGCAACGTACTTGGGATTTTTTATTTGAGTCGGCAGGGCCGGGTTGCACTTATGTACTCCATGCCAGTTTGGCGATACCGCTTCAGAATTTGGTACGTCATGCAAATAATAGCTTGCATAATATTGATTATCACGATTGGTTAACTTACGCTTTTGCCCGATTTAATAATTTCTCATGGGTGATTGATAGTTGGTCAAGTATGCAATATCGTCAGCATGAAAATAATCAAATTGGGGTTAATGCTGGATGGCGTCCATTTTTGTTACGTGTCAAAAAAATTCTTAATGGTTATGGTTTTTGTCAATCTTTATTAATTGCAAATTTAATTGGGGCGAGCTCACTGCCTGTAGTACAACAGGGATTACGGGGTGGCCGTTTAGACTATTTATGGCTGGCTTTGCGTGCCCGTCAATGCAGACGTAAACGTATGGATCAGTTGTGGTTTTTTATTTCGTGTGTACTGTTGGCTCTAATTAAGCCTGCAAACCGAGACTGGAAATGACGCCGCGTGTGTTGGTCACAGGCGGGCTGGGTTTTGTAGGCAAGGCCGTGGCGGCCGGCGCCTTATCAAAGGGATTCAAGGTACGCATCAGTTCGCGTCAAAAGTTGATGTCGCCAGAAAGTCGCTTGGCCTATTGCCAGGTAGGCGACTTGGGACCAACGACCGATTGGTGCGCTGCATTGCAAGGGATTAAGACCGTTGTACATTGCGCTGGGCGAGCGCATGTGATGAAAGATACGGCACCAGAACCGCTAATGACTTTTCGCACCGTCAATGTGCAGGGCGTTTGGAGCCTGGCCCGTCAAGCCGTGAAGGCGGGTGTAACCCGGTTTGTATTTATCAGCTCAGTTGGCGTAAACGGTACTCAAACCGCCCTGGGTAAGCCATTTTTTGAAACAGACAATCCTCATCCCCATAACGCTTATTCACTTTCAAAATGGGAGGCCGAGCAGGGTTTGCAGCGCATGGCTGAACAGACCGGGTTAGAGGTAGTCATCATTCGACCACCGCTGGTTTATGGTTTTGGCGCGCCGGGCAATTTTGGTTCGCTTATGCAGGCCGTGCAACACGGCTGGCCTTTGCCACTGGGCGCGGTGTGCAACAACCAACGCAGTCTGGTTGCGCTGGATAACCTCGTCGATCTCATCGTCACCTGCATCGACCATCCACAAGCGGCTAATCAGACCTTTTTAGTGAGTGACGGGCACGACCTATCCACGACTGAATTGGTTCGTGGCATAGCGCGTGCAGCCGGGGTGTCCGCACATCTCTTACCTGTGCCTGTCTGGGCCTTGCAAGCGGGGGCAACCCTGCTGGGCAGGGGCGACACGGTACAGCGTTTGTGTAGTAATTTGCAAGTGGATATTGCCAAGGCCCGCACCTTGTTGGACTGGGTGCCGCTGGTGTCGGTGGACGAGGGCTTGCGGCGCGCCGTAACCCGTTAGACATCACGTCCGGAAACCCAGAAAAAACATAGCGCTTTTAATGCCCGCAACGGTCAACAGCAAGGAGCCAAACAAGTGCAGCCCGGCGGTGCCAAAGCCCAAAAGGTAGCGCTGCTGGCTTAGCAGCCCGACGACCTCTGCCGAAAAGCTTGAAAACGTGGTGAGCGCACCCAGAAAACCCGTCACCAGCGCTAGCCGCCAAACCGGATCCAAATTGGGCAAGACTTGGAATACAGCAACACAAATGCCGATCAAGTAACCACCAATGAGATTGGCACCCAGCGTGCCCAGGGGAATGAGGGCGCCTGGATTGAGCCAGAGCCCCAAACCCCAGCGAGCCAAAGCGCCAAGGCTGGCACCGATACAAATAGCAAAAACTGAAATCATGGGCTACAACCTGAAAAACCTGCTGCAGCAGGTTTTTCATCCAGTTAACTTAGTTTATTTTTTAACAGCAGCAGGCGCTGGTTGGGCGTATTGCCTTATCACAAGTACAAAAAACCGTTATAAATCAACGATGTTCGTTTTTGGCAACATCGTTGATTTCATTGAGTTTTTTCGACTTGTGTATAAGGCGATGGGTTGGGCGGTCTCATCTTTAAGCGCCTTGCCATTGACTGTCAGGCCTTCCGTAGAAAACTTGGCAGCACTGACTGCACCAACACCACTGACACGCTCAGTAAAGTCATTCCAGTCCTTGAAATCACCTTTTTTACGTGCATCAAGAATTTTGCTGGACATGGCAGGCCCAATGCCTTTGATGCTGCTTAGTTCGGTGGCGCTGGCCTTGTTGACATCGACTGCAGCAAAGCACGCAGCGGCGTACAGCATGACCACGAAGGCTAGAATTTTTTTAAACATAAATTAACTCCCAAAGTTAAGAAAACACGAACAAAACACTGACGCAAGTCTTCGACGAGGTCAGCAACACAAAGCCGTCAATGCGCAAAGCGTTGACGAACGATGACTGAAATAAAGCTAAAAACTGTTGTCACACAAGCCTTAACTCAAGCTTGGCGGGTTAGCCATTGCACGTATTTTGTAACACCCGTTTGCACATCGGCAAAAGCATGGTCACAACCGGTGGCACGCAAGGCGGTCAAGTCAGCTTGGGTGTAGCACTGGTATTTGCCTCGCAAAGCCTCGGGAAAAGCCACATATTCAATCAGGCCCGCCTGCGTGATGTGCTCAAGCGGCAGGGCGCCATGGCCTTGCGGGGCACGCATGGCGTTCACAACTGCGCTGGCCACGTCATTGAACGGCTGCGCCCGACCCGTACCCAAATTGAAAATTCCTGAAATACCCGGATGGTCAAAGAACCACAGGTTCACGGCAACAACGTCGTCGATATAGACAAAATCCCGCATTTGCGCGCCGGGCGCATAGCCCCCGTACTCACCAAATAGTTTGACTTTTTGGTCCGCTGAAAACTGGTTGAACTGGTGAAAAGCGACGCTGGCCATACGGCCTTTGTGTTGCTCGCGCGGACCATAGACGTTGAAGTAACGAAATCCCACCACTTGCCCGGTTTTTCCAACGACCGAGCGCCGAAAGTCAGCGCCACATTCCCGGCGCATTCGTTGGTCAAATAGCAGCTTGGAGTAGCCGTAAACATTCAGGGGGCGCTCAAATTCAGGGATTTCTTGAAAGGTGTCAGAGCCGCCATAAGTGGCCGCGCTGGAGGCGTACAACAGCCGGGCGCCACGTTTTTGGCAGGCATGGAACAAGCTGACCGAGGTGCTGTAGTTGTTCTCCATCATGTACTTGCCATTGGTTTCCATGGTGTCGCTGCAGGCACCTTCGTGAAACACGGCCTCGATCTGACCAAAAGAGCCGTGGGAAAACAGCTCGTAGAAATCGCTGGCATCAACATAGTCAGCAATTTGCAGGTCGGCGAGGTTGCGAAACTTGTCGCCCTGGGTCAGGTCGTCCACGGCAATGATGTCGTCAAAGCCGCGCGCGTTCAACCCTTTAATAAGGTTGCTGCCAATAAAGCCGGCAGCGCCGGTTACAACGATTCGGGTCATGTTAATAAATCCTCATAAGAAACGGTGGCTGTTCCGAATTTCCCCACCACCAAGCCACCGGCCCGGTTGGCCAGGGGCAGGGCAGCCCGCAAACTCAGGCCGGCAGCAACCAGCGCGGCCATCGTGGCAATGACGGTGTCGCCCGCACCCGTGACGTCAAACACTTCACGCGCTTGCGCACTGACATGGCATAGGCCTTGGGCATCAAATAGCGTCATTCCTTCTTCACTGCGGGTGACCAGCACAGCGTCCAGGCCGAGTTGTTCACGCAGGTGTTGTGTTTTGGCCTGAAGCTCGGCCTCATCCAGCCAAGGGCCAATGACCTGTTGCAGTTCAGCGCGGTTGGGGGTGATCAGTGTGGCATTTTTGTAGCGTGAATAGTCGCAGCCTTTGGGGTCGATCAGAATTGGTTTACCCATAGCGCTGGCACGGGCGATCATGTCGCTGATGTGAGCGAGTCCGCCTTTGCCGTAGTCTGAAAAAAGGACGACATCGTGGTTGGGTAAAAGTTGGGCAAAGGTGGCCGTTTGTGAGGCCAGCACCTCGGTCTTGGGCGTACTTTCAAAGTCAAGCCGTAACAGTTGCTGCTGGCGACCGATGACCCGGAGTTTGACGGTCGTTTTCAGGGCAGCATCACGGCCAAAATATGTTTTGATACCGGTTCCGCTCACCAAGGCTTCCAACTTGTGACTGGCCTCATCCTCGCCCACGACCGTCAGGAGTGACGACTGCGCCCCTAACGTCACGATGTTGTAGGCCACGTTGGCAGCGCCGCCATTGCGCTCTTCTTCACGCGTGATGCGCACAATCGGCACCGGCGCTTCCGGTGAGATGCGCTCCACTGCGCCATACCAGTAGCGGTCCAGCATCACGTCGCCCACGACCAAGACGCGGGCTTTTGCCAGATTTTCTTTGGAAATAGTCATAGCTCTTCAACCCGTTTGGCGGGATAACTGTCCCACGCCTGGCAGCCTGGACATTGCCAAAAATGCTGCATGGCCTCAAAACCACAGGCCGCACAGCGGTAGCGCATCAAGGGTTTAACCGCATGATCCAGCGCACGTTGAACCTGAGGGTGAAATTGCTCATGTTCGAGCTTCTCGCCCGCGATCCATTTAGCCGCAGCCACCAGTGAGGGTTCACGCTCCAGGTGTTGCACGTACCAGTCACGCGCGGTGCGGGGAGCGCCCTGTGCGATAGCTTGCAGCAGCACAATGGCATCCAGCACATCCAGCGAGGGCGACAAGGCATAGTTGGTTTTGAGGAGCGCGAGTGCTTGGGTGGCTTGTCCGGCAGGGCGTGCGAACTCAGCCAAAAGTCCGGCTATCAGCGGTGTGGCAGCAGGCGATGACACCAGCGCTTTTTCAAGAGCGGCATAGGCTTCTTGTGGTTGGTTCTGGTGGCTCAGTAGTTTGGCCAGATCAATGCGGGGGCGTGGCGCTTCGGGGGCCGTCTCAATGGCTTCTTGCAGCAGCGAGGCGGCTTGATCAAGCGCTTGGTGAGTCAGACAGGTGGCAGCCTGCTCACATAGGTAATGCGCCAGTCGGTTGCTTAAGTCGCCTTGCTTGGCACTGGTAATTTTTTGCGCCACTTGGGCCGCTTGCAGCCAGTCGCGACTGCGTTCATAGTTTGCCAGCAAGGCCAGTCGTGCTTGCGCCTCAAACGGCGTACCTTCGAGTTTCAGTAGCGCCGTCTCGGCCCGGTCAAGCAAGCCGGCTTTGAGATAGTCCAGCGCCAACGCGTGCTGGGCGCGTTGCTGATCCGCCTGGCTCAAATCACCGCGTGACAACAAATGTTCATGAACGCGCACGGCCCGGTCATATTCCCCCCGGCGGCGAAACAGGTTACCCAGCGCAAAGTGCAACTCCGAGGTGTCCGGGTCATTTTGAACGGCTTCAATAAAGGCATCAATGGCTTGGTCTTGTTGCTCGTTGAGCAAAAAGTTCAACCCCCTGAAATACGCTTTAGGCACCTGACGGTTCTCAATACGAAGTTGGCGCAGGTCAAGGCGCGAGGCAATCCAGCCAAAAATAAATGCCAATGGCAAGCCCAACAGAAGCCAACTCAACGTCAGATCAAAGCCCATAAGGAGGCGCGGTTTGTGGCGATATATCTGATTTTTCGGGGTCTTTTTTGGCGCCTGTTATTTGGCTAGCGGCGCGGCGTTGCTTCCACCAACGCGGCACCATCCCCAACACGCCCACGGCCAAGCCAGCCGTAAAAGCAAGCAAGACGACCAAAACCTGCGGCGCACGCCACTGTGTGCCAAAGAAAAAGTGCACCGTGATGTCTTGCTGGTTATTCAGCGCAAAAGCAAACAGGGTAAAAAAAATGGCGGCTTTAAGTATCCACTTAAGCAGCCACATAAAGTGTTCCATCAATCTCCCCCAGTGATAGATTTATTCTAACGTCAGGTTTTGCGCTGTTGTTCGATTTGAACGGTGCGTTGATCCACTGATTCACGCAGGGCTTTGCCTGGTTTGAAGTGAGGGACACGTTTCTTGGGGATAGCCACACTTTCACCACTGCGCGGATTGCGTCCTATGCGGGGAAGTCGGTGGTTGATAGAAAAGCTACCAAACCCTCTGATTTCAATGCGGTTACCGCGCACCAGCGTGTCGTTCATCGCGTCAAGAATGGTCTTGACTGCAGGTTCTACACTGCGGCGGTTCAGTTGGCTTAATCGTTTAGCCAATTCTTCGACAAGGTCGGAGCGAGTCATGAGAAGCCCAAAAAAATAAAGGGACAAAACGAGCCAGGCAAGACAGACTGATGGGTCTGCGCGGCCTGTTCGTTTTGTCCCTAACGGGAAACCGTCTTAGTTGTTGTTATCCAACTTGGCGCGCAACAAAGCACCCAAGCTTGTAGTGCCTGCATTTTCGCGTGCAGACGATTGGCTCAAAGTGGACATCGCTTCGTTTTGATCGGCGGTATCTTTGGCCTTGATTGACAACTGAATGTTGCGGGTCTTGCGATCCACGTTCACCACCACAGCGGTCACTTCGTCGCCTTCTTTGAGCACATTGCGAGCATCTTCCACGCGGTCGCGGGAGATTTCGCTGGCACGCAGATAGCCGATGATGTCATCGCCCAGATCAATTTCAGCGCCCTTGGCATCCACCGTCTTGACCTTACCAGTCACGGTCTGACCCTTGTCATTGATCGTGGCAAAGGTGGTGAATGGGTCTGAATCCAATTGCTTGATACCGAGAGAGATGCGTTCGCGGTCCACATCCACAGCCAGCACGAGGGCTTCGACTTCCTGGCCCTTTTTGTATTCGCGCACAGCGGCTTCGCCTGTTTCGTTCCATGACAGATCGGACAAGTGAACCAAACCGTCGATACCGGCAGCCAGACCCACAAACACGCCGAAGTCGGTGATGGACTTGATAGGACCCTTCACGCGGTCGCCGCGCTTGGTGTTTTGCGCAAATTCTTGCCAAGGATTAGCCTTGCATTGCTTCATGCCCAAGCTGATACGGCGTTTGTCTTCGTCGATTTCAAGAACCATGACTTCGACTTCATCACCGAGGGCAACGATCTTGGAAGGTGCCACGTTCTTGTTGGTCCAGTCCATTTCAGAGACGTGAACCAAGCCTTCGATACCTGGTTCCAGTTCGACAAATGCGCCGTAGTCGGCAATATTCGTGATCTTGCCAAACATGCGCGTACCTTGGGGGTAGCGGCGGTTCACGCCCATCCAAGGGTCGTCGCCCATTTGTTTCAGACCCAAGGACACGCGATTTTTCTCGGTGTCAAACTTGAGAATTTTGGCGGTGATTTCTTGACCTGCCGTCACGACTTCAGAAGGGTGACGGACACGGCGCCATGCCATATCGGTAATGTGCAACAAGCCATCGATACCGCCCAGATCCACAAAAGCACCGTATTCGGTGATGTTTTTGACAACACCTTGAACAACAGCGCCTTCTTTGAGGGTTTGCATCAGCTTGGCGCGTTCTTCGCCCATGCTGGCTTCAACCACCGCGCGGCGTGACAACACGACGTTGTTGCGCTTGCGGTCGAGCTTGATGACCTTGAATTCCAGGGTCTTGTTTTCGTAGGGTGACAGATCCTTGGTAGGACGGGTGTCAACCAGCGAACCGGGTAGGAAGGCGCGGATGCCATTGACCAAAACGGTCAAGCCACCCTTGACTTTGCCACTGGTGGTGCCGGTGACGAATTCGCCGGTTTCCAGGGCTTTTTCCAGGCTCATCCACGAAGCGAGACGCTTGGCGGTGTCGCGCGACAAAATGGTGTCGCCGTAGCCGTTTTCGATGGAACCGATGGCCACCGACACGAAGTCGCCAACCTGGACTTCGATTTCGCCCTTATCGCTTTTGAATTCTTCGAGCGGCACGTAGGCTTCAGACTTGAGGCCAGCGTTAACAACCACAAAGCTGTGCTCAATGCGTACCACTTCAGCAGTGATAACTTCGCCTGGACGCATTTCGGTGCGTTGCAAGGACTCTTCAAACAGGGCTGCAAATGATTCTGACATTTTTTAATGCGGGGATTTCCGCGGGTTAGTTTGTTGAACCACACCAACAGTGCGCAAAGGCTGCGCGAGAGGGCTGGTGTGGATGGTGCCTGTCAAATTGCTTTGAAAGGCTGTTTGCTTTGCCACCAGTTCAACACCAGATCGACTGATTTTTCAATCGTTAAATCCGAATTGTCCAGTAACTGGGCGTCTGCGGCTGGCCTGAGGGGGGCAACGCTGCGGGATGAATCCCGTGCATCGCGTGCTTCCAGATCGGCGCGAAGAGAGGGGAGTGTAATTGAAACGCCTCTCGAAATCAATTGCTTATAGCGACGTTGCGCACGACGTTCGGCGCTGGCCGTCAAAAATACTTTGAGGGTCGCCTCTGGAAAAATAACAGTTCCCATATCGCGCCCGTCAGCCACCAAGCCGGGAAGCTGACGAAAACTGTGCTGCAGGTCAACCAGTGCCAGCCGCACTTGCGGCAACACGGATACTTGGGAGGCCTTCATGCCCGCCTCTTCAGTCCGGATAGCGTCACTTACATCCGTGCCGTTTAGCCAGACTTGGTCATCCGTAAACCGGATTGACAAACCGTTAATAAGTTCTGCGATGGCTTGTTCATGCAAGGTGTCCAGCGCCAAACCGGCTTGCAAGGCAGCCAAAGCGGTGATCCGGTAGAGCGAGCCAGAGTCCAGAAAATGATAGCCCAACGCTTTGGCAACAGCCGCCGCCAACGTGCCTTTGCCTGAGGCGGTGGGGCCATCCATACAAATAACGGGAATGACGCCGTCTGGTGTTTTGACCAGAGAAAACAGCGATTCAAAATAATCAGGGAAAGTTTTGGCAACGCACTTGGGATCTTCAAGACGCACGCCAAGCTGTGCCGGATTGAAGGCGGCAAGTGAAAAACACATGGCCATGCGGTGATCGTCATAGGTGTGAATGCGGGCGGCTTGCCAATCGGCGGGACTAGCCGGTGGCGTGATGCGAATGAAATCAGCACCTTCCTCCACCGTAGCGCCTAGCTTGCGCAATTCGGTGGCCATAGCGCTAATGCGGTCGGTTTCCTTGACGCGCCAACTGGCAATGTTGCGCAGCAGGGTGGTGCCGTTAGCGTACAACGCCATAACGGCCAGCGTCATGGCCGCATCGGGAATGTGGTTGCAGTCCAGATCAATGGCTTGAAGCGGCCAACTGCCGCGTGAAATCTCTAGCCAGTTCGGGCCGCTGACAACTTGCGCACCCATGCTTTGTGCTGCCTCAATAAAGCGGATATCACCTTGAATCGAGTCGGCGCCGACGCCTTCAATGCGAATACTTTTTGAGCCTTGCGTGCCAGCAGCCAGGGCGCCGAGCGCGATGAAATAGCTCGCAGACGAGGCATCGGCTTCGACGTGCAGCGTGCCGGGAGATTTAAATTGACTGCCCGCTGGAATCGTAAATTTTTGCCAGCCTTCACGTCGCACGGCAATACCAAAGCGGGCCAGCAAATTCAATGTGATTTCGATATAGGGGCGGGAGATCAGTTCGCCCACGACCTCAATGACGATGTCTTTTTGGGCGACCAAAGGCAGTGCCATCAACAACGCGGTAAGAAATTGGCTTGATACGTCGCCGCGCACCTGAATGGGCGCATCCAGTGACAGCGTGGGCACGCCAATGTGCAGCGGTGGAAATCCTTCTTGCCCCACGTAATCAATTTGACAACCCAGCTGACGCAGCGCATCGACCAAATCGCCAATCGGGCGTTCGTGCATCCGGGGCACGCCATGGAATTGATAGTCGCCGCCGATAACGGCCAAGGCGGCGGTCAGTGGGCGAATAGCAGTGCCCGCATTACCCATGAATAAATCAGCTTTACGCGCGCCAAGCTGGCCGCCCAGCCCCTTAATTTCCACCGTGCTGCCTGTTTTTCGCACGCCACAACCTAGCTGCTGGAGCGCGTCCAGCATGATGCGCGTGTCGTCGGAGTCGAGCAGATCGTGCAGGATTGTGGTGCCTTCGCTCAAGGCCGATAGCAGCAAAACGCGGTTTGAAATGCTTTTGGAGCCTGGCAGCACCAAGGTGCCACTGGCGCTGTGAAAAGGTGGGAGATCAAGAAACGGAGTTGAAAACATTATTTTTGGTTCTGTGCCATGTGCCAGTCAGCGCGTGTGAGGCTGGCCCGCTCAATCAAACTTTCAAGCGCCTTGCTGTTGCCGCTGGCAATCAGGTGCTCCAACGCTTGAAGATGTTGCTGGAAAATTTTGGACTGCGCCAAGAGCTCTTCACGGTTGGAAAGCATAATGTCGCGCCAAACCTTGGGGTCGCTGGCTGCAATGCGTGTGAAATCGCGAAAACCCGGCCCGGCCAGCGACAAATAGTCCTGGCCTTGTGGCTGCCCGACCAGCGCATTCATCAGGGCAAACGAAAGCAGGTGAGGCAAGTGGCTGACGGCGGCAAACGCGGCATCATGCGCCTCAGGCGACATTTGAACCACGCGACAACCTAGGGCCGTCCAGACATTAACCGCTTTTTTGAGTTGCTTGGTGAGGGTGCGCTCAATCGGCGTCAAGATGACTTGTTTGCCCGCGTATAAGTCGGCATCGGCATGCGCGACACCTGAGACTTCTTTGCCGGCAATAGGATGGGCGGGTACGAAGGAACCTATTTGTTCACGTAATGCCCGGCGACTGGCCTCGACCACATCCCGCTTGGTGGAGCCGACGTCCATGATCAGCATTTGGGGTGTTACCAAGTGTTTAATGGACTTGAGCGTGGCTTCAGTGGCGGCGACGGGAACGGCGATCAAGACAATATCAGCGCCCGCCACTGCGAGCAAGGCGGACGGCGCTTCAACATCAATGACGCCCATCTTGCGGGCTAGTTCAGTGGTGGAGGGTGACTTGCTATAGCCGACCACCCGTTTAACCAGTCCGGCGCGCTTAAGGGCCAACGCAAACGAGCCGCCCATTAAGCCGCAGCCAATGAGGCCTAATTGTTCAAACATCATTCGCCCACAGGGTAGGTGCCAAGAACTTTGTAAAACGCACAAAGTCCTTGCAACGCCTCAAGTGCCGCCGCCACATGCAGCTGTGAAGGGTGCCCCTGAAGGTCGATATAAAAGTAGTATTCCCATTGACCTGAGCGTGCTGGACGCGACTCAAAGCGAGTCATGGAGACGCCGTGTGCCTTGAGAGGCACTAACAAATCATGCACGGCGCCGGGCTTGTTGGGTACCGAGACAATCAGACTGACGCAGTCGTGACCCGTGACCTCGGGCGCAGGCAGGGTTTGCGGCAGGCAAATAACTGCAAAACGGGTGCGATTGAAAGCGTCATCCTGAATCGCGTAAGAGGCGACATGCAGGCCATACTCACTGCCAGCCCGCTCACTGGCAATCGCCGCCCAAGTCGAATTGGTGGCGGCCAGACGCGCGCCTTCGGCGTTGCTTGAAGCCGCCCGGCGTTCAGCGTGAGGCAAGTGTGTCGTGAGCCAATCCTGACATTGGGCGAGGGCTTGAGGGTGGGCGTAAACCACTTCAATGCCGTCAAGCGTCGGGGTGAGCCGTAGCAGACTGTGACGCACTAAAAAGCTGGTTTCACCCACGATGTGCAAGGGTGAGTTCAACAGCAAATCAAGTGAGCGTGAGACCACGCCTTCGCTTGAGTTTTCAACCGGCACCACGCCAAATTCAGCGCTGCCCGCTGCGGTGGCGCGGAACACTTCATCAATGCTGACGCAGGGCACACGTTCAATGCTGGAGCCAAAAAACTGCAACGCCGCTTGCTCGCTGAAAGTGCCCGCCGGACCTAAATAGGCGACCCGTTGAGCCGCCTCCAAGGCGCGACAAGCCGACATAATTTCACGCCAAATAATCGCCACGCCATTGGGCCTAAGGGGGCCGGGGTTGATGCTTTGCAGGTTGGTGATGACTTGCGTTTCGCGGTCAGGGCGAAAAACCGGCGAGCGATCAACTCGTTTGATTTCACCCACCTCATGCGCGAGCATGGCCCGTTGATTGAGTAGCGCCAGCAACTCCAGGTCAAGCGCGTCGATTTTTATGCGTAGTTCAGGAAGAGTGGTCGCCATTGAAAGAATGTAGGTTGTGGGATTGACTTGCGGGCAGCGTTTCAGTCGCGTCTCTTAGCTTCGGGTTTTTTCAAAATGTTGCAGGTAATCCACCAATGCCTGCACGCCTTCAAGAGGCATCGCGTTGTAGATGCTGGCGCGCATCCCACCGACCGATTTGTGGCCCTTGAGTTGTAGCAGTCCCTGTGCGCGAGCGCCGGTCAAAAAGGCTTCGTTCAGGCTTTCGTCGCGTAAAAAGAAGGGCACATTCATGCGTGAACGGCAATTCAAGGCGACTTTGTTCTGATAAAGCTGTGAGCTGTCAAGTGCGTCGTACAACAAGGCGGCTTTGGCTTGGTTGCGTGCCTCCATCGCCGCAATGCCCCCTTGGCGTTTAAGCCACTGAAACACCAAACCCGCCATATAAATTGCATAAGTGGGCGGCGTGTTGTACATCGACTGGTGGTCAGCCACGGTCTTATAGTTAAAGGCACTGGGGCAAATGGGCAAGGCCTGGCCCAGAAGGTCTTCCCGAACCACAACCAGCGTCAGACCGGCAGGGCCCAAATTTTTCTGGGCACCGCCAAATGCCAGTCCTACGCGCGACCAATCCACAGGCCGTGACGCCACATGCGACGAAAAGTCGATCACCAGCGGCGCCTCGCAACCCAGCGCTTTGAGGTCTGGCAGCGTGTGATACTCAACCCCGTTGATCGTTTCATTGCTGCAAATATGCACATAACCGGCGTTTGAACTGAGCTGCCAATGCGCCGGTTCAGGCAACGTGGCATGGTCATCAGCAGCGTTGCTAGCCGCGATATGGACAGTGCCGTATTTACGCGCTTCCTGTTGCGACTTCAGGCTCCAACTGCCCGTCACGACAAAGTCGATGACCCCGCCGCGCGAGAGATTCATAGGCACGATGGCATTTTCTGCCAAGCCGCCACCCTGCATAAACAAGATTTTGAAGTTGTCAGGTACGGCGAGCAGTTCGCGTAAATCTGCGTGCGCTTGTTCGTAGATGGCAATGAACTCTTTACCCCGGTGACTCATCTCCATCACGCTCATGCCGCTGCCGTGCCAGTCCAGCATATCCTTGGCCGCTTCAGTCAACACCTCTTGCGGCATGGCGGCTGGACCGGCGGAAAAGTTAAAGGGTCGGTTCATAGGAGTACGTCGCCATCAAGGCGTTGCGTCGATGTCGTTAGCGGTGTCATCACTTTCATCTTCTGACGCCACATCCTCAGCCATTGGATTCGCATCATTTTCAACAATGCGTTGCAATCCGCTCAACTTGGAGCCTTCATCCAGATTGATTAAAGTGACGCCTTGCGTGGCACGCCCGAGTTCGCGAATTTCGCTGACCCGTGTGCGTACTAACACGCCTTTGTCTGTGATCAACATGATCTCATCATCGGCATGAACCAGCGTGGCGGCCACCACTTTGCCATTGCGCTCAGATTGGGTGATGGCAATCATGCCCTTGGTGCCGCGCCCGTGACGGGTGTATTCGGTGATGCTGGTGCGTTTGCCGTAGCCGTTTTGAGTCGCGGTCAGTACGCTTTGCGATTCGTCTTCAGCGACCAACATGGCAATCACGCCTTGGCCCTCTTCCAGGTTCATTCCTTTGACCCCGCGCGTTTGGCGACCGTGGGCCGTGACGTCATTTTCGTTGAAACGCACCGCTTTACCGCCATCGGAGAACAGCATCACATCGTGTTGACCATCCGTGACGGCAGCACCAATCAGGAAGTCGCCTTCATCCAGATTGATTGCAATGATGCCGACCTTGCGTGGGTTGCTGAAGTCATCCAGCGGGGTCTTTTTAACCGTGCCCTTAGAAGTTGCCATGAAGACAAAATGATCCACGGGAAAAGTGCGTTTGTCACCCGTCAGAGGCAGCACCACACTGATTTTTTCGCCCTCTTGCAACGGGAACATATTGACAATCGGCCGTCCACGAGAACCGCGTGAACCTTGCGGCACCTCCCACACTTTGAGCCAATACAAGCGGCCACGGTTGCTGAAACACAAAATGTAATCATGTGTGTTAGCAATAAAAAGCTGGTCAACCCAGTCGTCTTCTTTCGTGGCTGTTGCCTGCTTGCCGCGACCTCCGCGTTTTTGCGCCCGGTATTCACTCAATGGCTGGCTCTTGATGTAGCCCGTATGCGAGAGTGTGACCACCATATCGGTTGGCGTGATCAAGTCTTCGGTGCTCAGGTCAAACGAGCTGTGCTCGACCAAACTACGGCGTGCGCCCAGTTTGGTTTGACCAAATTCGGTTTTAATCGCGGTGAGTTCTTCGGTGATGATGACGGAGACGCGTTCAGGTTTGGCCAGAATATCGAGCAGGTCTTCAATCTCGCCCATGACCTCCCGATATTCCGCAATAACCTTGTCCTGCTCCAGTCCGGTCAGGCGTTGCAGACGCATTTGCAAAATTTCTTGCGCTTGTGTGTCGGAGAGTCGGTACAAACCATCGCTGCCCATGCCGAATGTCTTCTCCAGCCCTTCTGGACGATAGTCGTCGGCACTGATCATGCCGCCACCATCACGAACGCGTGTCAGCATGTCACGAACCAACTTGCTATCCCAAGGCTTGACCATTAACTCGACCTTGGCAACGGGCGGCGTTGGTGCATTACGGATAAGAGCGATGAACTCATCAATATTAGCCATCGCGACGGCCAAGCCTTCGAGAACATGGCCCCGGTCGCGTGCCTTGCGCAAGTTAAACACAGTGCGCCGCGTGACAACTTCGCGGCGGTGCTGTAAAAAGACTTCAACCAAGTCTTTCAGGTTGCACAACTTGGGCTGACCATTAATCAGCGCCACCATATTCATGCCGAACGTGTCTTGCAGTTGCGTTTGCTTGTACAAGTTGTTAAGCACAACTTCAGGGACTTCACCGCGCTTCAACTCAATAACGAGTCGCATCCCGGACTTATCGGACTCATCCTGAATGTGGCTAATGCCTTCGATTTTCTTTTCATGCACCAATTCGGCCATGCGTTCTTGCAACGTCTTCTTATTGACCTGATAGGGCAGTTCATCCACGATGATGGATTGGCGCTGGCCTTTGTCAATATCTTCAAAGTGACACTTGGCCCGCATGACCACCTTGCCGCGACCCGTGCGGTAACCGTCTCTGACCCCATTGATGCCGTAAATAATGCCAGCGGTTGGAAAGTCAGGCGCTGGCACGATCTCCATCAGATCATCAATGCTGGCCTCTGGATGTCGCAACAAATGCAGACAAGCATCCACCACTTCGTTCAGATTGTGTGGTGGAATATTGGTGGCCATACCCACAGCAATGCCGCCCGACCCATTCACTAATAAGTTAGGGATTCGGGTTGGCATAACCAACGGCTCTTTTTCCGAGCCGTCGTAATTGGGGCCGAAGTCAACTGTTTCCTTGTCCAGGTCAGCCAATAATTCATGCGCGATTTTGGCCAAGCGGATTTCGGTATAACGCATGGCGGCTGCGTTATCGCCATCGACGGAACCAAAGTTACCTTGACCGTCCACCAGCATATGGCGCATGGAAAAGTCCTGCGCCATCCGAACGATGGTGTCGTAAACCGACTGGTCACCGTGTGGGTGATATTTGCCAATCACATCCCCTACAATTCGGGCCGATTTTTTATACGGTTTATTCCAGTCATTATTAAGCTCATGCATGGCAAACAGCACACGGCGGTGAACCGGCTTAAGGCCATCTCTCGCATCGGGCAAGGCACGACCCACAATGACGCTCATGGCGTAATCGAGGTAACTGCGACGCATTTCCTCTTCAAGACTAATAGGCAGGGTTTCTTTGGCAAACTGGGTCATAAGGCGATTGTGGCAGGGTCTATTTCAAAGGCGACCCTTCATTCTAAGGGCCATACCTTGTGGCTTCTTTGCAACGACTCAGTGTATTTTTAGCAGATTTTTTGGTGGATAGGATAGCGCTCATCCATTAAATAAAAGGCTGAATCTGGCTGTGGCACAATGAGAATACCGTTTTAGGTGATTGGCATTTAGAACGTTTAAAAAAATATTCGCAGCGCTGCTGCGGCTTTTTTCCCCAAAAGGAGAACCATGAACAAATTAAATAAAGTGGCAATGCTGATTGCTACCGCAGCACTCGCAACCGCCGCTAGCGCTCAGACAATTGATAACTGGCGCACCGCTTCTGGCGAAGCTGTCACAAATTCGACAGGCTTGTGCTGGCGCGATTCAAACTGGACGCCTGCAACCGCCGCTGTTGGTTGCGATGGTGCCATTGTTGCGCCTAAAGTTGCAGTAGCACCTGTTGTTCAAGAAGCACCTGCCGTAGTGCCGGTTCCCGTGCCCGTACCGACACCCGCAGCAACCAAGGTAACTTATGCTGCTGATGCCTTCTTTGACTTTGATAAAGCGGTGCTCAAGCCAGCGGGCAAAGCCAAGTTGGATGATTTAATTGCTAAAGTTAAAGACATCAACTTGGAAGTCATTATTGCAGTGGGTCACACCGACTCAGTGGGTAGTGATGCATATAACCAAAAACTGTCGATCAAGCGTTCAGAAGCTGTCAAGGCTTATTTGGTATCCAAGGGTATCGAAAAGAATCGTGTTTACACCGAAGGTAAAGGCGAGAAACAACCCGTTGCAGATAACAAAACTCGCGATGGCCGTTCAAAGAACCGCCGTGTAGAAATTGAAGTGGTTGGCACACGCGCAGCCAGCAAGTAATTGGCATCCTTGCCAAGAGCCAGTTTGAAAAGACTGCTTCACTAAAAACCCCGCTTATGCGGGGTTTTTTGTTTCCGGTAACTTTGTTCTGCTAACCCCGTGTGCGAGACTTTAAGCTTTTCCGATAATCATAAAATGACTTCAACACTAAACGCTGATCCCGCCGAACTAGCCAAATTTTCTGACCTTGCCCATCGCTGGTGGGATATGGATGGTGAGTTTCGTCCACTACATCAAATAAACCCGTTACGACTGGAATGGATTAACAGTATTTGTCCGCTCAAAGACCAGCAAGTTCTCGATGTGGGCTGTGGTGGTGGTATTTTGGCCGATGCAATGGCGCGAACCGGGGCCAACGTATTGGGTATTGATTTGGCGACCAAGCCGCTCAAGGTCGCTGAATTACATGCGCTTGAAGCACAAACACCCCGTGTGCAGTACCGCGAAATCAGCGTTGAAACCTTGGCAGAGCAGCAACCCGGCAGTTTTGATGTCGTGACCTGCATGGAAATGCTCGAACATGTACCTGATCCAGCCTCCGTCGTGCGGGCTTGTGCCATGTTGGTCAAGCCAGGTGGATGGGTATTTTTTTCCACCTTGAACCGCAATCCCAAATCATTTCTATTGGCGATAGTGGGGGCCGAATATGTGCTCAATCTGCTTCCCCGTGGAACCCATGAATACGCCAAAATGATCCGACCCAGTGAGTTGGCCAGTTATAGCCGACATGCAGACCTTGACCTGCGGCATACGCGCGGTATGGCCTACAACCCGTTGACCCGTCGCTATTGGCTGAATGCCGATACGAGTGTGAATTATTTGTTAGCCACCCAAAAATCTGTAGTTCCGAGTCTGTGACAAATACAACTGATTTTTTTGAAAATATTCAAGCTGTTCTCTTTGACCTTGACGGCACACTCATTGACAGTGCGCCTGACTTGGGTGCTGCCGCTGACAAAATGCGCCTGGATCGGGGATTAGCTTCATTACCCATGTCACACTACCGACCTATGGCAGGGGCAGGCGCTCGCGGCATGATTAGCATGGCGTTAGGTCTAACGCCTGATCATCCAGATTTTCCAGCGTTGCGCGAAGAATTCTTCATCAATTATGAGCAGTGCATGATGAAAAACACCTTCATTTTTGAAGGCGTGCATCAACTGATTTCTCATTTAGAGATGCGCCATCTACCGTGGGGCATCGTGACCAATAAAGCGACGCGTTTTACGGAGCCTTTAGTACGTTCTATCTCGTTATTTAAATCAGCTGGTGCGGTCATCAGTGGCGACACAACACCTCATGCCAAGCCGCATCCAGCCCCCCTACTTGAAGCCGCCAGGCGCCTCGCCGTTGATCCAACTCGCTGCCTATATGTTGGTGATGATGAGCGTGATATTGTCGCGGGACTAGCGGCTGGCATGATGACGGCAGCTGCAACCTACGGCTATATTGTTCAAAAAACTGATCCATTGCAATGGGGGGCACACACCACAATTAATTCTCCAAGCGGGCTATGCAATTGTTTGGGATACCCCTAAAATAGGGTGCTTGGGGCTGCACTGGTTTCGACGTGGGTTCGGACGCGGTGTGGTGCATGTCGAGCTGAATGTGCTCGTAAATCAGATTCAAAAAAACTAACTGCAAACGACGAACGTTTCGCACTCGCGGCTTAATTGCCCGTGAGCTTTACAACAGCAGGCCGATGGGCTGGGCAAGGGGTTTTTAACGCAAGTTAGACGCTCCAGGCTGTAAAGATAATTTTATCGGCTGGCTCCTGACCGGGTACCTTGGTTGGGGGCAAGACAATAGGGTGCTGGCGTCCTGTGTAGCGTGTGGCTGCGCGACACAGGTGGCGAGACTTAAATCAGACCACTAAGCATGTAGATCTGCCCGAAAAAGGCTTGCGGACGGGGGTTCAAATCCCCCCAGCTCCACCATACCGCACGACAAAGGCCGCTAACGACATACAGTTAGCGGCCTTTTTCATTGGTAAATCAACCGCTCACAGTGCAACGACGTACAAAGGCTGATATTGACAGTCAAACTAAAACCGGGGAACATATCAGGGAACAACCGGGACATTTACCCCGGTTGTTCCCCGTTTCTCCAATGAAAGCCGCCTATGTTGACCGATGCCCAATGCCGTAACGCCACCTTCCCACCCGACAAGAAGCGTGAGCGGTTCACCGATACCGCCGGGCTGTATTTGGAGATCAGTCCGGCAGGCTCGAAACGCTGGTTTTGGAAAACATACGCAGGCGGTAAAGAAAGTCGCTTTGCACTTGGCAGCTATCCAGTCGTGACCTTGACGGCAGCACGTAAAGCCCGTGACGCCGCCAAACTCCAAAAGTCCGAGGGCATTGATCTGGTGCAGGCCCGCAAGGTCGAAAAGCTGAAAGCCACACGACTAGGCGGCGACACCTTCAAAGCCGTGGCACTGGAGTGGTACGGCAAACAGGCACCGCAATGGAGCGAATCCCACGCGACACGTTCCAAACGCCAGCTTGAACATGATCTGTTCCCGTGGATTGGTGACAGGCCCATGATTGACATTCAACCCATGGAACTATTGGCCGCACTCCAAAAGATCGAAGAACGCGGCGCGATTGAAACGGCTGATCGGGTGTTGATGCTGGCGCGCCAAGTTTAGAACTACTGGTTGCCTACGGCCCACGTTCAGCAACGCAACATCACCGAAGGGCTGAAAGGCCGGTTGACGCCTTACCGGGGCAAGACCTTTGCGGCCATCCTTGACCCGGTGCGCATGGGCAGCCTGATGCGGGCCATCAAAGGCTACAAAGGCGGGCCGATTAAAGTGGACCCCATTTTCTGGACAGTTTTTAGCTCCTGTTTAAGCTGGCATTTGAATCAAAATCACTAATGATTAGGTGTTGCGTGCAGAAGAATACCGTTTTACAAGGAGAGAGATGATTACCTCTTTTCTCAATG
>CAIJRK010000084.1 GCA_903823025.1 uncultured beta proteobacterium | reverse complement strand
GGCATCCACGCCGATGTGGGCCTTCATGCCAAAGTACCACTGGTTGCCCTTCTTGCTGGAATGCATCTCGGGGTCACGTGCGCGGTCTTTGTTCTTGGTTGATGTCGGTGCGGCAATCAAGGTGGCATCGACTGCGGTGCCTGCTTTGAGCAGCAAGCCGCGCTGAGTCAGGAGTTCATTGACGGTCACCAGGATTTGTTCTGCCAGTTTGTGCTTTTCCAACCGATGACGAAAACGAAGAATGGTGGACTCATCTGGCAGTCGGGCGAACTCTTGCAACTGGGCAAATTCGCGGTACAGCGGGGTGTCAAAGAAAGCCTCTTCCATGGCGGGGTCCGACAGCGTGAACCATTGCTGCATGAAGTGGATGCGCAGCATTGTCAACAAAGAGAATGGTGGTCGCCCGGTACGGCCTTCGGGGTAGTACGGGGCAATGAGCTCGACCAGCGCAGCCCATGGCACCACCTGCGCCATCTGCGCCAGGAACACCTGTTTGCGGGTTTTCTTAACGCTGAGATTGAGGTTCAAGGTGGCTTGTTTCATGAGACTTATTTTCTCAACCAAGACTTACATCAACCACACACACGAGGGAGTTATGCAGAGTTTCCCTAGCGCTTTATTTTTTAAAATTTCGCCTCATAAAATTATGTTTATAAAAGTTATTTCTTGATTAAGTAGTAAATGCTGCCTCTATCAGATAAATTAGCATTACCTCTAAGTTCATTAAAACTTTGTTTTACCACCGTAAAACCAAGCCTTTTTATCATGCAATCAAATGATGAGCGACTGAATCTTGATCCCCAACTCCAACCCGGGGCTGGAGAAATAAAGTAATCTGCTCGATCATTTTCTAATGAAACGACTGTTTGAATTATTAAGAAATCTTTTGCCATTTCATAAGATTTTTTAAGAATTTCTTCTGGATTACTCATATGGTACAGTCCACCTATATTAGCAACAATGCTGCACTGTGGGAGTGCTGAAATATTATTCATATCTTCTTTTTCGAAATGAACTTTTTCCATTTCTAATGCTTCAGCAATTTTTGGTGCCATTTTAAAAAAGCCATTTGGATCTGCATCATTATCATACCCAACAGTTGTATCAACGCCCAAGCGCTCTGCTAACATCGCATAATAACCATCAGCGCAAAAAAGTTCGGCAAAACTTATTTCTGAATTTGCATTATGCTTATATTTCATGATGACAGCAGCAATAGAATCAACCAAATATTCTAATATAATAGGTTCTTTTGCTTCTTGATTCTCTTTAAATATTCCTTTACACTGTATTGAAACAGCTCCAAAAGCTGAATAATTATGATACAAAGGACCTAATGCAGTAAGATCATAAAATTTATTACTCATATACAACTGTCAACTTATTTTTAAATTAATTTTTACAAACATAAGTGTTTATTACTATAGATTAATTAATCTGATTACAGAAAAATTTTAAATAAGTGCTCGGCAACTTAGTTAAGTAAAAATTTTTCTTATGGGAAGATTTGCTATATCAAGCTGAGATGTAAGACCGTTCATTATATTATTCGGCAAGTCTTGGGTTTGATTTTGAAAAGCATTAAAAATTGCTAAAAATAAATCAATATCATCTGGACTAATTACCATTTCATACTTCTGCATAATTATTTTCGTTATATCAAAAAGTTTAAATGGAACATCGTTAGCAGGTCGCATACAGCTAGTAATCCGATGAAGAGTAAGAAATAATCCTCGAAAAACAACAAACTCAATAGGTAAAGCAGTAGAAAAGTTCCACTCAAGATCAAAAAAGTAGCCGTGCCCAGTCTTACTCACAATAAAATTAGTTGGAGTCGCATCAATGTAATTAGCTGGTAGCAACAATGGAAAATGTCGCAGTTCTGCAATAGTGGAATTAGGTGTTTGCGGTGGCACTAAACGTAGCGCATCAATCCAAATGCCAGCCCACTGAGAGATGTCTGAAAGACTCCAACCGGGTCTGTTTACTACTAGCAGCAGTTCATCAAACCATAATTTACCGGAGCGATAAGGCGCCAATGTCCATTGTTCTGATGCCAGAGAGTCGGTTTTACCAATTGATCTGGTTTGGGTTGTCAAGGTTTCGTCTGTCAAAAGAAATTGTGTTTCTTTTGTAAATTGTGCGGGACGCTGGCAACCGTAGTGTGCTGCCAGTAAATTATTCTCTATAAGTGGTATATCGGCACGAATTGCAAATAAAAATGAATTTGCAAGATCTTGAGCGAGTCCATTTCGACCAATAACACTCCAAGCACATTCTAATGAAAAAGTTGGAGTGCTAGGCCGCTGACGATCATGAACTACCGAACCTGAAAGAATAGGTGAAATATCCCAGCCTGCTGCGTTGCTCGCATCTTCAAAGCCTTTTGGATAGATTATTGAAACTGGAGTTTTATAGTCAGGAAGTGGTATATACAAATCGATGGATTTAAATCCAGCATTTTTGATATATTGAGTAAGCTCCTTGCGACCAAATGTAATGGCACTTTTCTCTGTATATGAATTATTAATACCAAACATTGGTCGACCAAGATGGTCTTCCGCTGACCCGCAGAAGTATTTTAGACCAAGTTGGTTTTCAATCGCAAGAATTAAAACCCCATTTTCTTTTAAGAAAGATTTTGCAAGATTAATTAAAAATTGTACGGGATCAGGTTCATCTATATATATTTGAGAATATTCGAGTACACCAATCAGAGTTACTACATCAAATTTTTCACTGGGTGAATAATTCTGTATTAAATCTGCAATAATTGTAACGTTTTTAAGATCAGAGCAACGACTTCCTATTATTCGAGCACGTTCTGGACTGCCTTCTATTGCAACTACGTCACCACCAAGTTCACCAAGAAATCTAGTTATTGCGCCACAACCTGCCCCTAGTTCAAGCGTGCGTCCTGTCGATATTTCTTGCAAAAATGGACGAAGAATATTCGATCGCAGAGGGGTTAGGTGATAATAACTCGGCCAATCAGTTATTTGACTGATAAGCTCACTTGAAAATACGCTTTTGTCTTTTGCATTTCTTATTTTTTGATAAATTTTATTTTCTGAGTCACCAGAATCTTTGTAATTAAAATTATCATAAATTGCAGGGTGATAATAGTTATCAATACTATTGTAGTTATATGATTTCATAATTTATGTTTTAGTTATTAAAAATAATTCAGATAATTTGATTGCAGTTTCAACTCTAAGACCATGCTGCAACCCAAGTTGCAAAGCATTTTTTACAATATTTTCAGAACCTGAGTTCATTAATGAATTAATATAACTTATCCAGAATTTTTCATTTTCTGGTTTTTCTAAAACAGCAATTTCAAGCCTTGGTAATGCAAAAAAAATTCCTTTTGAGTTTATTTCTAACAACCCTAAATTATGATTTGCTTCGGCGTGTCTAGGCTGAATTTTGAGAACCTCAAGATAAATATGTTCAGCCTGCTCAAACAGACCATCGACTTGATTCTTTAGAGCTATCTCTAAAACTAAATTTATTTCTTTCTGTAGTTTTTGATATTTTTCAGATAATATATTATTCTTAATAAATGTAGCCTCCCATTTATTAAGATAGGCCTGATATTTTTCTTGCCATTGTGGAGTACCAAATGCGCCAACGCTTTGATGTGTCAGATTAATAAGCCAAGTACCAAGTCGTAACCCAGATTTTTTTGCACTGCGACAAAAATCCATATCATAAAAATGAAAATGGAACTGATCATCAAATCGAATATGATTAGATATTAAATTATTTTTCTTGACAGCAAGAAAAACACCATCCAGCAACTCACATTCTGCCGGGGTAGCGCCAAATTCTAAAACATGACCCAATGATTTTTCTCCATGTGAAACCCGGCCACTTAAATTATATTTAGAATCCCAAGTAAAATTACTATCGAGAAAGCACCAAGCAGGTTGATTAATTAACCGGCGACGGTTTCCTGCCACACCAATAACATCAAAAATTTCAAGTCCCGCAATAATGGCATCGGAGAAGTTAAGTTCATTTATCCAGACATCATCATGAATAAATACAAGGATGGCGTCATCCGGTGCTTGATCAATTGCATAGTTAAATATTTCGGGTAAGCCACGAGAGTTTTCAAATGCAATATTAAATGACAACCGGTCATCTCTTTCAAGATGTCGTTGAAGTGATTGCCCTAATGCAGAAGTACTCCAGAAATTACTTTCTGAAAGTTTGGTGGCACTGATAATTTCAATGCTTATTTTTGAATTTTTTATACCGGGCAGTGTCGGCAAATCATTGCACCAACGTTGCCATAGGGTGCGCAACAGGGTTTCAAAGTTATCAACGAAGGTTTCATGTTGACCTAGCGGGGACGCCATTAATAGTGCGCGCATATTGGCCCGAACCGTCGCCAGTTCATCAAGATGTGCTGCCCAATAGCAACCTTTCTCGACGTAGTCTTCAATACTGTTGGCAATGAATTCGTCTAAACCCAGGTGGTGCATTTCGGTGGCACCCAAGCGACTCGCCGGCGTTTCGCCTGCCAGTGACAATGTGGGAATGCCCATCCAAGCGGCGTGCGCTGTGGTGGCACCACCGCCAAAGGGAAAAGTGTCCAAGCAAATGTCAATTTGATGGTGTAACGCCAAATAGTCGGGTGTTTTGGTGCGCGGGTAGAAGGTCAGTCGATTTTGTTCAATACCTTCTTGCGCAAAGCTTTGAATCAATGCAGCTTGGCTATCTACGGGTATAGCCCCCAATACCATTCGCGCCGTAGGAATGCTACGCAGCAACATCGACCACAAAATAATGACCGAGGCATTAAGTTTGTTAATGCGGTTGAAACTACCAAAAGTGACATAACTATTTTCCAGCGCAGGCAAACTATTAACGGTGGGTGCTTGCTCATAGGGTTGAAAAATGACTGCCGTTGGCAAATAGGCGAGTTTCTCCGTAAATTGCCAATCCAGTTCACCCGGTGGAATCCAATAAGGGTCGCACAGGTAGTAATCCATCGCCTGCAAGCCGGTCGTCCCCAAGTAGCCAAGCCAACTTACCTGAATAGGCGCGGGTTTGCGGGCAAAAGTCAGCAGTCGATTGCGGGCAGTGTGGCCTGAGAGATCAAACAAGATGTCAATGCCATCGGCGCGAATCTTGTCGGCCAGTTCAGCCTCGCTCAAATTAGCCACATCGTGCCAGTGCGCAAAATAAGTCTGCAGACGCTGGGTGGCCTGATCTTTGTTGGTGTTCGTGTCATAAGCGTGCAGCGACAAGGTTTGCTTTTGGGCGAGTCCTTTGAACGCTGGCTCCAGAAAACTGGTGAGTGCGTGGTCGTTAAGGTCGCCAGAAACAAAGCCGATTTGCAGGCAGCGTGCCGAATCTTTGACGTTGTGGTGCGCTTGCCAGTCTGCGCGCAAAGCGGGTTCAAACTGCTCGCCAAAAGCCACATGTTCGGCCAGCAGTTGCTGCGCTTCAATCTGCACATCATGACTCAGACAATAAAGAAAATTACTGTGGGCCGCCGCCCAACTGGGTTTCAAGGCCAACGCCTTGCGATAACAGGCCTCTGCTTCAGACCAGTCGCCTTGGTCTTTAAGGGTGATGGCCAGGTTGTTGTAAGCCTCGGCCCAATCCGGCTTTAAGACCAACGCCAACCGATAGCTTGTCTGGGCCTGCGCATAGTGGCCTTGGGCGTGCAGCGTTGCGCCCAAATTGTTGTGCGCGCTAGCCATGTTGGTGTCAAGGGCAATGGCCTGTCTGAAATAGATTTCAGCATCCGCAAATAAGCCAAAAGTCTTGAGAATGGTTCCTGCGTTGTTATAGGCCGCAGCCTGATCAGGCTTAATCCGAAGGGATGAGAAATAACTCTCTACGGCTTCTTCCAAATAACCTTGCTGATCAAACTCGCAAGCCAAATTGAAATGGGCTTCGTCATCATCAGGCCGCAATTCGACAGTTTTCTTTTTGATTAGCAACGCTTCGTCTAATTTGCCTGACGAATGCAGCACAGCGCCCAATATCTTCCAGGCAAAACCATGCTCAGGAAAGCGGCTTACCAGCAATTGGGCCAGCGCTTGCGCTTCGGGATAGTTCTTTTGGCGCGACAAATCGGCCAGCGTTGCCAGTTCCTGCGCACCGGGTTCAACTTGATCAGTGGGTTCGACTTTGGCTACCTCAATTTCAAACGTGGTGACAGGCAAGTCATTGCACCAACGTTGCCACATGGTGCGCAAGAGAGTTTCAAAGTTATCAGCGAAATTTTGGGTTTGACCTAGTGGTGAGGCCTCAAAACGTGCACGCATCTGGGCGCGAAGTGCCGCCAGTTCTTCAACATGGCTAGCCCAATAGCAACCCTTTTCGACATAGTCTTCAATGCTGGTTGCAATAAAGCTGTCCAAACCCAAGTGGTGCATCTCGGTCGCCCCAAAGCGACTCGCTGGCGTTTCGCCCGCCAGCGACAGCGTGGGCACGCCCATCCAGGCGGCATAGGCCGTGGTGGCGCCGCCGCTGTGGGGAAAGGTGTCCAGACAGAAGTCAACTTGATGGTGCAGAGCCAGATAGTCCGGCATGTTTGAGCGTGGATAAAAAGTCAGTCGGCTCGGCGCAACCCCCTCTTGGGAAAAACTTTGAATCAGTGCCTCTTGACGCTCTTCTGGAATATTTGCCAGAACCATCCGGGCTGTAGGAATGCTGCACAACAACATAGACCACAACGTCATTACGGACGGGTTGATTTTGTTGAGGCGGTTAAAGCTGCCAAAGGTGACGTAACCCTTTTCAAGGGCAGGAAGAGGACCAATCAGCGGCGTGTTTTCGGTGGGTTCAAAAACAACGGCAGTGGGTAGTAAAGCAAGTTTCTCGGTGAATTGCCAATCCAGTTCACCCGGTGGAATCCAATAGCGGTCACACAGGTAGTAATCCATGGCCTGCAAGCCTGTCGTTCCCAAGTAGCCAAGCCAGCTCACCTGAATGGGCGCGGGCTTGCGGGCAAAGGTTAGCAGACGATTTTGAGTCGTGTGGCCAGAGAGGTCGAACAAGATGTCAATGCCGTCAGCGCGAATTTTGTTGGCTAATTGAGGTTCACTCAAATTAGCCACATCGTGCCAATGGGCAAAGTAAGTATGCAAGCGCTGGTTGACCTCGTCGCCACGCATCTGTGTGCAATAGGCGTGCAGGGATAAACCTTGTTTTTGAGCGAGTTTTTTGAACACGGGTTCTAAAAAACTGGTGAGAGCATGGGCGTTCAGATCACCTGAGACAAAGCCGACTTGCAGGCAACGCATTGGCTCTTTGCTATTGTTATGGGCTTGCCAATCGACACGCAAAGGCGCCTCAAACTGCTCGCCAAAGGCCACATGTTGTGCAAACAGATGCTGCGCTTCAACCGTGACATCAAGCGTTAGCAAATGGAGTCGATGGATATCCATAGCTGCGGCCAAATTAGGGGCTAACGTTAGCAATTTTTGATAGCAGTCTTCTGCCTCGTCCAAATATCCTTGGGCTTGAAGGGTATAGGCTAGATTGTTGTAGGCATCTGCCCAATCCGGCTTTAGCACCAGCGCCTGTTGATAACTTATTTTTGCTTGCGAAAACTTACTTTGCGCGTGTAGTGCAATACCTAAATAGTTATGCGAACTAGCCAAATCTGGCTGCAGTGCGATAGCCTGGCGACAATAAGATTCAGCCTCTTTTAAGTAGCCCAATTGTCTGAGAATATCCCCCAAGCGACTGTAAGTTTCTGCATGGTTAGGCTGCATTGACAAGGCTAAAAGATAATTTTTTACAGCTTCATCCAAACGTCCTTGTTGGCAAAGCCAATTTGCCATTTTGAGTTGGGCGTCATGATCAGTAGGACCAGACCTGCTTTGTGTGGCCGGTTCAGAGCCATTGTTGACTTCAAAAGGGATGTCAACTTCAACATGAACGGCAGGCAAGCCGTCGCACCAACGCTGCCACATCGTGCGCATGAGAGCTTCAAAGTTATCAGCAAAGAGTTGCGGCTGACCCAGCGGGGAGGCTTCAAACCGCGTGCGCATCGTGGCGCGCAGGTTGGCTAGTTCTTCCATATGGTTTGCCCAATAGCAACCTTTGGCGACGTAGTCTTCAATGCTGGTCGCAATAAAGCTATCCAAACCCAAGTGGTGCATCACCGTGGCACCAAAGCGGCTTGCCGGGGTTTCGCCCGCTAGGGACAGCGTGGGCACGCCCATCCAGATCGCATGTGCCGTGGTGGCACCGCCACCATGAGGAAAAGTGTCGAGGCAAAGATCAACCTGGTGATGCAATGCCAGATAGTCTGGTGTATTTGAACGGGGATAAAAAGTCAGTCGGCTCTGCGCAATGCCTTCGTTTGAAAAACTTTGAATCAGTGCCGCCTGACTCTCTAAGGGGATGGCTCCTAGCGCCATCCGTGCATTAGGGATGTCACGTAATAACATCGACCAGAGCGCGATGATGGCGGGATTAAATTTGTTTGGACGGTTAAAACTGCCAAAGGTGATGTGGCTGTTCTTGAGTGCAGGCAGTGCGTTGATCGGTGGCGCATCTTCCTCACTCGGTTGAAAAATCGCGGCGGTTGGTAAAAAAGCAAGTTTCTCGGTGAATTGCCATGCCAGTTCGTCCGGTGGAATCCAGAATCGGTCACACAGGTAGTAATCCATCGCCTGCAAGCCTGTTGTCCCCAAGTAGCCCAGCCAACTCACCTGAATAGGTGCGGGCTTATAGGCAAAAGTCAGTAGTCGATTATGGACAGTGTGGCCGGAGAGGTCGAACAAAATATCAATGCCATCGGCACGAATTTTGCCAGCCAATTCAACAGCATCTAAATGAGCAACATCATGCCAATGGGCAAAGTAAGTGTGCAGACGGTTAGTAAACTGATCTTTGTTGGTGTTCGTGTAATAAGCGTGCAGTGACAGAGTTTGTTTTTGGGCCAGAATTTTGAACGCCGGTTCCAGAAAACCTATGACTGCATGGTCGTAAAAGTCGCCAGAAACAAAGCCAATTTTCAGCTCACGGGTTGGGTCTTTGTCATTGGTATGGATTTGCCAACTCGCGCGTAAGGGGGCTTCAAACTGTTCGCCAAAACTCCTGTGCTCGTTGTAGAGATGCTGCGGTTCAACCGTGACATCAAGCGTTAGCAAATGGAGCAGATGGGTATAGACGTCATCCCTATCAGGCTTGAGCTTCAATGCGACCCGGTAGCTGGCCTGTGCTTCGGCATCCCTGTTTTGAAATGCAAGCGCATTACCTAGACTAATGTGAGCCTTGGTATAAAAAGGATCAATTGCCAAGGCACGACGACAATAGTCTTCGGCTTCCTGGCATTTTTCCTGAAGCACCAAGAGGGAGCCCAAGTTGCACAGTGCTTTGACATAGTTAGGCGCGATAGCGAGGGCTTTTCTAACCTGGGCTTCGGCATCGTGAATGCGTTTCAGACTTAGAAGCGTGGTGCCCAAGTTGTTGTAGGGAGCTGCGTCGTCAGGCAGCA
Organism: uncultured beta proteobacterium; assembly: GCA_903823025.1. Classification (GTDB taxonomy): domain Bacteria; phylum Pseudomonadota; class Gammaproteobacteria; order Burkholderiales; family Burkholderiaceae_C; genus Rhodoferax. The sequence goes on along the minus strand of CAIJRK010000084.1, from coordinate 771 downwards.
AATCGATGGCTTGGCGCGTTGCATACAAGGCCTCGTCGTAACGCTTTTGCGCCTGATAGATGACACCCAACACCTTCCAGCCAAAGCCATGTTTGGGGAAGCGCGTTGTTAGGCTCTTTGAAAGCACTTCAGCTTCAGTCGTACACCCTTGTTTAAACAAATGAGCTAATGTAGCAAGCTCTTGGTGACTCGGTTTGCGACGGCTGGAGCGCATGAAGGTTATTTCAACAAGGACAACACGCTTTGGGGCATTTGGTTCGCCTGCGCGACCATGGCGGTGCCCGCTTGTTGCAGCACTTGGGCGCGTGACAGGTTAGCCGTTTCTGTCGCGTAGTCGGCATCCATGATTCGGCCACGCGACGCTGCTGAATTCTCGGAGCTAATACGCAAATTAGAGATCACCGAGTCAAAGCGGTTCTGGGTAGAACCCCAGTCCGCTCTGGCTTTGGTCACTGTATTGATATCCGCATCCAGCGCGTCCATCGCCGCCAACGCCCCTGAGCTAGTGGAGAATGAGACTGCAGTACCGGAAAATGAGGCACCACTGACCGTGATCTGGTTATCCGAGGTGTTATTCGCACCCACCTGGAACGTGAAGGACGCACTGGAGATGACGGCGTTACTGTTGAACTTGGTTGCGGTAGACACCCGTGTATTCTCAGCAGACAAAGCCATCATTTCATCCGACAGCGCTTTGATGTCAGTGGAGTTGTTGGATCCATTGGCAGCCTGCACGGCGAGTTCCCGCATACGCTGCAGATTGGTAGAAAT
>CAIJRK010000083.1 GCA_903823025.1 uncultured beta proteobacterium | reverse complement strand
GGTATGTGCTATCCCGTGGTTTGGTATGTGCTATCCCGTGGTTTGGTATGTGCTATCCCGTGGTTTGGTATGTGCTATCCCGTGCCCGCGAGATAGATCAAGTGAGAACGAAAAAAACGCCCCGAAGGGCGTTTCAGTCGGCGCTATGCCATTATTTTTGGGTTAATTTTTTAATAATTTTTTGCCGTTGCTTTGCGATTAGGTGCCGTTGCTGGCTGTCCGTGCCAGTTTTGGCAATATGCACCAGATCGCTATCGTCAATCTCCCAAGTCCAGCCTGTGACTTCTACCAACTTGTCCAACGACTGCCGCAGATCTTGTCTAAATCCTTTGATCGCTGCGTTTTCGCTCCCACACAGCCGGTGTAACGTCTCGACTTTCATAGGGAATGGCCTCGCATGGCTCGAATAGAAACCATGCAGCCACTGGCTAAGGGGTTGTTTCTTAAGCGCCCTACGGGCTTCAAATTCGATGCTTGACCATCCGTCAGTACCAAAAAGAGAAACGATTTTGGGGTTCATCTCAATGACGTAATGGCCCGTCTCATCATCCCGTGCGCCGCCGATCAGCATAGGTCCAAAATAGGCTCGTTTGCCGTCTGCAACTTCGACCACCGAGGACGACAAGCGGCGAAATGCATTTTTCAACCACTCGATGTCTTTTCCACCAGCGCCACGCTCTATGGCTTTCAAAAAGCCGCCAGCGCTGAATTGAATTCGCGTCCCCAGTCCACCAATGCGGGCTAAGTGCAGGCAATGCTCCCACACATCCAAATCGGCTTGATCAAGCTGTGGGCCTGTGTGGATGACGGTTACGCCCTCGACACTGGCTTTTTTTACACCTTGCTGGTACGCCCGCTGACCGCGCTTGATGGCACCAAAGAGCGCAGAGCGAAGCACTGCATTTGGCACGCCTCGCACCGGCTCGGCCCAAAGTGGCAACTGTGCAACCGTGGGCGGTTGTGCCGTAACCATGAGGTCGCCGGGTATCACCACCGGGCCGGGTTTTCCTCTTGCTCTTAAATTTGCAAGCATGGCCTGAATTTCGGCCTCTGTTTTTGGTGGTTTTTTGGTATTCTCGTTAGTAGCCATTTTTGACTCTCTATTAGTTGATTTTGGTTAGGCTTTGCAAGGTGATGAAAACACCTGGCAAAGCCGCTACATCATGCGCCTATTAACCACGGCCCACGCCGCGATCACGCACAATTTTCTTCTTCGCCTCGGTCTGCACCTCTAGCCGTTCCTCCCCAACAACCGTTTTCAGACCTTCTTTTGTCTTATTGATTTCCAATTTGTTGCCTTTTGCAAAGCGATCTGAACCGACGCAAGTGCCGTCATAAACAACATTTTCCAGGTCGTTAATTCTGAAAATCGTGATCTGCCGTCCAGTGGACACGGCTACAAAAACTGGGTTGCTGGCCAGAATCGGGCCTCTGGCGTCCACGGCTTCGACGGCCAGCACCACCGGCAACCCTTTGTTGATTTCATTGGCATTTTGGGCGGCGGAAATTTGGCGGTGGATGTCGTCCAGGTAGTCGATTGCCGGAGCTGATTTTTCAGCCTCCCACTCGGCCATAACCTCATCATGGGGAATGCTTGGCCGGGGGTCGTTAATGGCCTCTTGCACTTCTTTGGCAAGCCACTTTTCGTAGCCGTCTTCGGGCTTCTGGACTTCTTTCTCCAACAAAACAGGCTGTTGTTGTACCTCCAGCGCCGGTTCCTTGGCTTTTTCTTCTTGTTCCAGGCTGCGGGTTTCGGCCTCTTGAGCGGCCTTGGCAACACCTGCGGCGGCTTGGTTGGATTGGATTGGATTACAGGCCGCTCGCCAATGCCTCGGCTTTCACCTGCTCCGGGGCGTCGCACATCCTGATGTTGCCCGGTTTGTTTGTTTCCCATACCGTCATGCACAGCGTGCGGCAATAGCACTCCAGTGTTTTTTCGCGCATCAGCCACACTGCCAGTGGGCAGTTCATGCACGCTACCGCTAAGGTCGGCTTCAGGTGCTGCGGGGCGTTCTTGAGTACGAACGAGGTCGTCGGAAAATCGTTCGCGCTCGGCAGCATCTCGCTCGTTTCTGGCGATGATGTGGGCAGGGGGGCGGTCTTGGTCTTGAGTTCGGTTGAGGACATTTTCGATACCTTTTTGAATTTGTTGAGGGGTGAGTTGCGCCAAACCGGGCACGATACCCAGCTTGATTTGGATGACGGCCAGCCGGGCTTGGTCGGCGGGGCTGAGTGACACGCGGGCGAGTTCGTCCAGGTGCTTGGCTGAATGCGGCGCTTGGTCGCTCAGAAAGTCTTTGTAGCTTTCCGCCGTTAGCTGGGGGTCTAAGCCGGAACCCCAGAAAATTCCGTCACCGGGGGTCTACGCCAAAACCCATCCGGCCCTCAACGCTGGAGACGCAGGCAACCGGTTCGGTTACTCATACGTTTAGCCAACTTTGATTTGCGTATACGTTAGTTGACACAATTGAGCCAAAAAATGGGCTTTAAAAGCCCATTTTTAAAGTGTCAACAAAACGACCGTTTGATTAACGGATATTTCACGGTGAAGTGTGTTCTGGCTCTGCCAACAAATCGGGGGCTTCAGATGCGGCTGTCACTTCAAACTCACCGCCACCGCTGCCGACTCATCTGCATTGGTCATCAGCATGGTGATCCCCAGTTTGTCTTCATTTTTGATCGCGACACCACTGAGCTGCGTCACAGCGCCCGCGCAGGTCTCGGTCACTACCGCATTCGCCACCGCCTTCAGATCGGTGCGCAAACTGATTTTCCCGGTGTAGGTGCAACCGGTCGTGCGTGTGCCAGTCAGGGCACCTGAGGTGTTGATGTTCCAGTTCACCGTACCCGGCCCCAAAGTGGCACTCCATGCCCCTGCAAAATCGCCAAGGCTTGCCGGTGTGTCATAACGTGACTGGTAAGCCAGGCTGTAGGGTTCACTGACGCCAGCCGTGGTGATGGCCCCATTCAGGCTTGACTTTTCCACAACGCTGGAACTCATGCTGATGGCACCTGTCGTGCCTGCACCTAAATTAAAACTTTTGCCCGTGCCCACCAGGCTGTTGTTTTGGAGGGCAAAGCTTGCCTTGAGCAGTCGAATGCTACTGGCGTTACTGATCAAAGCCCAGACCTTGCCATCGGGCAGCGCCACTGCTGACAAGGTACTGGCGGCACCACTGGGACTGCGCCAAAGTCCTTGAAGGGCACTGACAGATACAGATACCGTAGGTGTTTCTGGGGTAATTGGTGTTGGCGTAGGCTCAGACGAAGGTGAACCACCGCAGCCCACAAGGGACCATACCAAAGCAGAGACAGAGAGTTTGTAAATATTGTTCATGTAGTGCTCAATTAAAAGTGTAAATCATTGTTAGAACCAGAAGCCATTTGTGGGCAACTCAGGTGCATAGCCCACCATGCTGATCCAGGTCTCGGGTGCATAACCCACCACACTCAGCGGGACGAAGCCGGCCGCACCAGGGTCAACGATAGTCCCGTTGACGGTGTGGTCAGCATCAAACTCGCCACCATCGGTGAGGCTGAAGTCCAGTCGCGTTTTGCCCCCTTCGGTGACGATTTTTCCGCCGTAGGCTGCGCTGGCCAGGTTGACCCAGGTGCCAGCGGCGCTTTGTTTCCAATAGCCGTTGACGCCCAGGGTGGGGTCTACGTAGAGGCTGAAGGTTTCGCTCACGCCCGCTGCCGGGGTATTGGGGGTCTCTGTGTTGCCGGGGATGCCGGGCGTGTTCAGGCCGACGTTGGCGCTAAAGGCGATCAAGCCCAGTGGCATTTGTACCTCGGCGGGCAGGTTGGACGGGGCGTCAAGTTGGTGCACGTTCGATAAATTGGCCGTGGTGGTGTCGGTCGTGTCTATCTTGCCGTCTTTGGCGTCGGCAACCAGGCTCACAAACACGGGAGGCGCGTTACCGGGGTTGGTTTGGGCGGCATCGGTCTTGAGGAAGGATACGGAAGCGACGTTGGTTTGGAGTGCGTCGGGGGTGCCGTCTCCGTTGCCGTCGCCCACTGTGCCACCGGTGAGGGCTGGGGCGGCGTTTTCTACATTCGCACTGGTGCCGTCGTTGTCGTTGAGGGTCACCGGGCCAGTGCCGAGCAGTTTGACGATGACGCCATCGGGCAGGTTGCTCAGGTCCACCGTGCCGGTGCCAGTGTTGTCGATGGTGAGTACCTGGCCGGGCTTCATGCCGGTGATGTCAACCTTTTGTGTGCCGGTTCCGGTGATGGTTAAGGTGGTGTTTCTGGTGATGCCGCTGGTGGTGACCGTGCCTGTGCCGGTGTTGTTCAGGGTGACGCTGGTGCCGGGGTTGGAGACGGTGGTGTCGCCCGTGGCTTGGACAACGACCGTGCTGCCGCTCACAGGTGCGGGGATGGTGGTGCTGGCGTCAGAGGTGGTGGAGATGACGGTGCTGGTACCGTCGGGGTTGGTGATGGTGATGACGGGTGTGGATGCAGGCGTTGGGGTTGGGGTTGGGGTTGGGGTTGGGGTTGGGGTTGGGGTTGGGGTTGGGGTTGGGGTTGGGGTTGGGGTTGGGGTTGGGGTTGGCGTTGGGGTTGGCGTGTCGTTGACGTTTTGAATCGCCAACGTGACGGCTTTTTCTGATGCGTTGTTGGCGGCATCGGTGGCGACAACGGTGAAGCTGTAGCTGGGCTTGGCCTCGAAGTCGGGGTTGCCCGTCAAAGTGACCGCGCCGGTGGATGCGTTGATGGTGAATGAAGCGCCATCGCCAGTGGCGGGTTTTAGGCTGTAGGTGGTGGCACCTGTCGCCATGTCAGCAGTGTCGGTGGACGTGGCGGTGTAGACCACCTGCGCCGCACCGCTGTTCTCATTGATGGCGGCGGTGGCGGCACTGGTGATGGCAGGGGCCACCTCATCCAGGTTAGTCACACTCACCGTAATCGTTTGCACTATGGTGCCAGTATGTCCGTCGTTGGCGGTGATGTCGACGACATAGCTGTTGTTGATGTCGCTATCCGTGTGTACCTCAAAGTTGGGCGCAGTGACCCAAGTCAGTGCGCCCGTAGTCGTGTTGACAGCGAATTGGGCTGCGTCGGCACCGCCGGTGATCGAGAACGTAACGGTGTGGTTGTCGGCATCGGTGGCCACCACCGTCGTAATTGACGTGGCCGTGCTGGTGTTTTCTGCGACGTTGATTGACGCGGTTGCGCCGCCGCCATTGCTGGTGATGACGGGGGCTACGTTGAAACCGCTCGCAGTGATGCCGTTGCCGCTTACGTCGGCATCGACCAGGTTGGTGCTACCCGCAGAGCCAGCCAGCCAGTTCTCGGCCGCTTGCAGGTTGTAGGTGGCATTGCCAACTGAGCTGGTTCCTGCCTTGTTGAGGCGGCTGGCCAGTGCAGCCTTGTCGGTGGCACCCAGCGTGATGCTGATGCTGGTGGCGCTGGTGATGTCAACAAGGGTGGTGTCGGCGGTGAGAGTGTAGGCACTTGAATCACCACTGAGGGTGAGTTTGAGGACATCGACGTCGTTGGCTGCCCCCGCCTTGGTGACAAAGTTGCTGCCGCTTATCACCAGCACGCCGGTGCTTTGCGTCCAGGTGGCGCTGCTGATGGTGGGGCTGGCAATGTTGGCCACTGTGACGCCATTGCCAGTGAGGTCTGCCACAACAATGGCGCTTTCTGCCCCTGCAGCCCAGTCTTCCGCTGCACTCAGGTTGTAGGCTACGCCATTGGTCGATTGGGTGCCCGCCTGATTGGTAAGCAGGGCCAAAGCAGCTCTGTCGGCTGCACTCAGGGCGACGGTAAAGCTGGTGCTGCTGGTGATCTCTACGCTGCTTGAACTGTTGAGTGCAACTGTGGCGCCTTCGGCCAAGATGGAAAGCTTGGAGACATCAATGTCGTTGGCAGTACCTGCTTTGGATACAAAATTCGTACCGTTTACCACGAGTGTGCCGGTGCTGGCGTCATAGGTCGCGCTGGTGAGCGTGGGCACCGCCACGTTGCTGACGGTGATGCCGTTGCCGGTGAGGTCGGCCACCACAACCGCAGCATCCGCCCCTGCCGCCCAGTCTTCAGCGGCGGCGATGTTGTAGGTGGTGCCTGTGGTGGAGCTGGTGCCGTTTTTGTTGACGAACTGGTTGATGGCGGCC
>CAIJRK010000082.1 GCA_903823025.1 uncultured beta proteobacterium | reverse complement strand
GGCTTACCTGAAGGACGTGTTGACCAAGTTGCCGACCTGGCCCAACTCGCGCCTGGCGGAGTTGCTACCCCACCGCTGGATCGCGCCTGCCTCTACTTGATCGATTGCGCACGGTCAAGATGGGTTCGCCGCGTGCTTACCAAGCTTATCAACTGAGTCCGTCAAAAGTGAACGGTATTCGTCGTTCGACAATATGAGGTTTCCGCCGTCCAACGCACCGCTGCCATCGGTGATCAACGAGTCGAATGAAAGTGGAACCTTTGCCGCTGTTACAAAAACACTTTTGGCGTTCAAAAGGTAAGCATTAATTTGATCAACCCGCCGGATGCTCGCTACGCCTGATGCATCTGAATCGTACAAAAATTTGTCTTTTACAGGCGCTGGCGATACACCAACAACAATCACCGAGACCCCAGCGTTATGACTTGCCAAATTAGCCCACTTAAACGACGTATGAGCGAAGGCAATTTCCTGACCCAAATCAGCTATGAGCGGCCACAGAACTGATGCCTGAAGCCCTTGACAAATTGATTTGGTAGTTACAAAGGCGGTACCGCAGGGCGAGTGCGCACTATATTCAGCGGCTTTGAGAATCCAGCCAGTAACATAATCCAATGCTTTCCAGCCGTCACACTTTGGACTAAAGAGTTGTCCAAGTTCTTCCGTTTGCTCGATTGTTCGCCAGTTGCTGCCTTTGTACGGCGGATTCCCACAGATATAAGTCTCCCCGCCTTCGTTCTCAAACTCAATTTCAGACTGCGCCAGCGGCGCGCCAAACAAATCATCGGCCACCAGCTTCACGCCCGTCCCCGTGGGCGGACAAATGCTCAACCAATCCAGCCGCAGCGCGTTGCCGCAAACAATCCAGTTCTGCGCATTCAGCGGCAAAAACTCGGCCAGCGCATCCTGTTGACCGCGATACAACACGTCACATTGAAACTCGGCAATGATGAGCGCCAGGCGGGCAATGTCTGCCGGAAATTCGCGCAACTCAATGCCCCGAAAGTTGGTCAGCGGAATCTCGCTGCCCAAGTGCGATTCACCCCGGCGGCGGTTGATTTCAGCCTCAATCTCGCGCATTTTTTTGTAGGCGATGACCAGAAAATTTCCCGACCCGCAGGCCGGATCAAACACGCGAATGCGCGCCATGCGGCGGCGCAGGTTCAGCAGTTTGGCCTTGTTGTCGCCAGCGGCTTCGAGTTGCGCGCGCAGGTCATCCAGAACTAGCGGATTGAGCACTTTCAGGATGTTGGGCACGCTGGTGTAGTGCATTCCCAAAGCGCCGCGCTCTTCGTCATCGGCCACGGCCTGAATCATGCTGCCGAAGATGTCCGGGTTAATTTCCCGCCAGCGCAGGCTCCCCGCGTGCAGCAAGTAGGTGCGCGCCATGCGGGTGAAGCGCGGCACCTCCGTGTTGCCTGAAAACAGGCCGCCATTCACATAGGGGAAGCCATTGGCCCAGTTCGGCAAACGAGGCGGGTCAACGGCGGTATTGGCGCGTTCGGGCACCTTGATGTTCATGGCGCGAAAGATGGCTTGCAGCACCTCGTGGGTGTTGCTGCCGTCACGCGCGCTCATCTGTTCTACGGTGTGGGTGAACAGGCCTTCGCCATTAAAGATGTCGGTATCTTCGGCAAAAAAGCAAAACACCAGCCGGGCCATGAAGTGATTCATGTCGGCGCGCTTATCGTCTTTGGCCCAGTCGGGGTTGTCGCGCAGCAGCTCGACATACAGCTTGTTCAGCCGCCCGGTGGCGCGCACGTCAATCGGGTTGTCTTTGATCTCCTTGAGGGTGGAGATGCCCGCCAGCGGCAAGAAAAACCCGAAATGATTGGAAAAATCCGGGTAGGCGCAGGTGACGGTTTCGCCACTGGTCAGCTCTTCGGCCTCCAGTGTTTGCCCGTCAGTGGCGAGGATGAACCTGGCTTTGGCTTTGGTCGTGGCCAGGCTGGCGCGCAAGGTCTTGAGGGTGTCGCCCACCGCGCCACCCTCGGCACTGGGTTGGCACACGGCGATGTGGATGTTGTTGCGCAACAGCACGCCACCGGGCACGTCCGAAGCGTTGTTGTTGCCGGTTCGCAAGCGCTTGAGGGTGGTGTCCTTGTTGCCGAATGCCGTCAGAAAGGCGAATGGGAATTCTGCCCCGTCGAAGGGCTGAAGAGCCAAATCAGAGAGGGCGGCTTCTATTTCTACGGCATTCATGCGTTCCTTGATGCGTTGCTTGATCTGGCGATTCAGTCCCCCAACAGCGACAGGTCGCGCACGGCCCCTTTGTCGGCAGACATCACCAGCAGGGCGTAGGCTTTGAGCGCGGCAGACACGCGGCGCTTGCGCGGCAACGCGGGCTTCCAGCCCAAGGCGTCTTGCTCAACGCGGCGCTTGACCAGCTCCTCATCCGACACCAGCACGTTGATGCTGCGGTTAGGAATGTCGATACGAATGCGGTCGCCGTTGCGCACCAAACCAATCGCACCCCCGGCGGCGGCCTCGGGCGAAACGTGTCCCATTGACAGGCCGGAGGTGCCGCCTGAAAAGCGTCCGTCCGTCAACAGGGCGCAGGCTTTGCCCAAGCCTTTGGATTTGATATAGGACGTCGGATAAAGCATTTCCTGCATTCCGGGGCCGCCCTTGGGGCCTTCGTAGCGCACGATCACCACGTCACCGGCCTTGACCTTATCGTCCAGAATGTTGGCGACGGCTTCGTCCTGCGATTCGGTGACGTGGGCCGGGCCTTCAAACACCATCAGCGCGTCATCGACTCCGGCGGTTTTTACCACGCAGCCGTTGAGCGCGATGTTGCCCACCAGCACCGCCAAACCGCCTTCTTGCGAGAACGCGTGTTCGCCGGAACGGATACAACCTTCGGCGCGATCCGTGTCCAGACTGGGCCAGCGCGTGGCTTGACTGAACGCGGTCTGGCTAGGTTTGCCTGCCGGGCCAGCTTGGTAAAACTTTTGCACTTCGGGGGACGGATTGCGCATGATGTCCCACTGGTCCAGCGCATCCTTCATCGTGGGTGCGTGAACCGTTGGCACATCGGTGTGCAACTTGCCCGCCCGATCCAGCTCGCCCAGAATGGCCATGATGCCGCCCGCGCGATGCACGTCTTCAACGTGGTACTTCGGCGTATTGGGTGCGACCTTGCACAACTGCGGCACTGTGCGCGACAGGCGGTCGATGTCGGCCAGCGTGAAGTCGATTTCGGCCTCTTGCGCAATCGCCAGAATGTGCAAGATGGTGTTGGTGGAGCCGCCCATGGCGATGTCCAGCGTGATGGCGTTCTCGAAAGCCTTGAAGCCGATGGAACGTGGCAACACGGTTTCGTCATCTTGTTCGTAGTAGCGTTTGCACAGCTCGACCGCGAGATGGCCTGCGCGTTTGAACAACTGCTCGCGGTCGGCGTGCGTTGCCACCACGGTGCCGTTGCCGGGCAGGGACAGACCCAGCGCTTCGGTCAGGCAATTCATCGAATTGGCGGTGAACATGCCGGAGCAGGAGCCGCAAGTCGGGCAGGCAGAGCGCTCCACCTCGGCCAGTTCTTCGTCCGACACCTTGTCGTCAGCGGCCATCACCATGGCGTCGATCAGGTCGAGCTTGATAACGCCCAATTTGGTTTTGCCAGCCTCCATCGGGCCGCCGGAAACAAACACCACCGGGATGTTCAGGCGCATGGCGGCCATCAACATCCCCGGCGTGATCTTGTCGCAATTGGAGATGCACACCATCGCGTCGGCGCAATGGGCGTTGACCATGTACTCGACCGAGTCGGCAATGATGTCGCGACTCGGCAACGAATACAACATGCCGTCGTGGCCCATGGCGATGCCGTCGTCCACGGCAATCGTGTTGAACTCTTTGGCCACACCGCCCGCCGCTTCAATCTCGCGCGCCACCAGTTGGCCCAAGTCTTTGAGGTGGACGTGACCGGGCACAAACTGCGTGAAGGAGTTGACCACGGCAATGATTGGCTTGTCGAAGTCGCCGTCTTTCATGCCGGTGGCTCGCCAAAGTGAACGGGCACCGGCCATGTTGCGGCCAGCGGTGGAGGTTTTGGAGCGGTAAACAGGCACGGATAAACCCTCTTGGTCAATGCTAAATGCGGTAGATGAAATTCACGGACTGCGCAACGGAAAAGGGCTGCGCTGAACTATTAATTATCGTCCACCGTCATACCCTGACCCGCGCCCTGAACGCAGATTCCCTCCGCGCGTTCAAACGTGATAATCGGGAATGCGCCGTTGATTTCAACCGCGCATTCGCATCACATCAACCCCAACCGAGCGCAAAAAATGCCAGCAACCGAACTCGTCGTCACCTCTTTTGGCAAAGTGGGCGACAAAGAATTACTGGTTCCAACCGGCCAGCAAGGCCGCACCTTTGCCCACGTTCAGGACTGGCTCACGGAGAAGCTAAAGACCAAAACTTCAGTGAAAGACATCAGCACCTTCGTCCTTGTCAAAGGCATCAAGCAGTGGGCGGTTTACGAAGAAAAAGCTGGTTCAAAAATAAGCCGGACGGTTTTCAAAATCACGTAGTTTGTGTCTGGCGTGGCAGAAGTCGAACGGTCAGTTGGTAACTGACTTTGGATTTAGCCAAAAATAACGCCTCTGAATCAACCTTCTCTCGGGGCGGCTTGATCCAGTCCAACTGGGCAAGCCTTCATAAAAAATCGGGATGTTAGGGGTGGCCCTATCCGTCGATTTTTTCAACTGGAATCAGAGAGGTTTGTGAGCATCACCGCCTATTTCTACTTGTTTTCAACAACGCCGTTGCATTGCAACCCAGCCCCATAATCTGCCGTGACGCAGACGCCATTGGGGCAAGCTGCCACTGTTGAAATGATTGGGTCAATATGAGCTTGCAAACCTGGTGGCTTTTTGTCTTGATGACTTTTGTGGTGTCGGGTACACCCGGCCCCAACATGCTATTGGTTTTAAGCCATAGCGCACGGTTTGGATTACGGTCAGCCATGGCCACCATGGGGGGCTGCATGACCTCATTGCTGGCCATGATGAGTATTTCGGCTGCAGGGCTGGGAGCCTTGCTGCAAATGTTCCCCGCCGTGTTCGATACGCTACGGCTGGCAGGCGCGGCTTATCTGGTGTACCTGGGCGTTAAGAGTTGGCGCGCGCCAGTGCATGACCAGCCGCAGGGCACACCCAAATTGAGCGTGCCGACCATGAAGCCCGCAGCCTCGTTTCGTCAGGGGATGCTGGTCGCCGCCAGCAATCCAAAAGCCATCCTGTTTGCCGTTGCCTTTTTGCCGCAGTTCATTAATCCCGAGCGCGCACAGCTACCTCAATTCGCCATACTCTTGGCTACATTTGCCGTCATTGAAACCAGTTGGTATGTTGTTTACGCTGTCAGTGGCAAACGCTTGTCGGTCTATTTGCAGCGCGCCAATGTACTGCGTGTGTTTAACCGCGTCACTGGCGGCGCCTTCATTGGTTTTGCCGCACTGATGGCGACGGTCAAGGATTGATATTTGGGTTTGGCAGGCTGCTGAAATATTGATTTCAGGGCTGGCCATTGCGCTTTGCCCGGTTATCTATCCCTTGGTTGCTTCTCAAAAAATAGTGTGCAGCTCGTTCCATGAGGTCAAAAAATTGTATTTTTAGGAGCGGGGCGCTATTTAAGCAGCCTGTTAAGTTCGGTCGATTGCGTGTCGTGGCAGATGAAGAAATCTGACGCAAAAGAGGCGGCGATAATTATCTGTTTAAGAACCTGTTCACGATCTCCGAATGAGCAAAATAAGAAAAGCCAAATGGACAAACTGCAGGCTGGTATTGAGGTGTCGCTCGCAGTTTTTCCATAACCGCCTGCATTTCTCCAGCCAGGCAAAGGATCGTTCCACCACCCAGCGCTGCGGGATCACCACAAAGGTGTGCAAATCATTGCGCTTGGCGATTTGCACCGTCGCCCCCAGTTCCTCTTTGACCGCTTGGGCAAACAGCTTGCCCGTGTAACCCCCATCCCCGAGTACGCTTTGGACTTGGCTCAGAT
>CAIJRK010000081.1 GCA_903823025.1 uncultured beta proteobacterium | reverse complement strand
GGCAGGCTCTTGCGAGCCTCCCAACCGAGCCACCATAAAAAGGCATAAAGGCTCAGAAATCAGAAAAGCCGCATGACCTGTGCGGGGCTGCGGCTTAGGGGCTACAGCGGTTCACCGGGTTTGATGGCCCGTGCCACGGTGGTTGCCGTGGACTTAGCGCAAAGTGTAGTCGTAGTTTTTTACGTTCGGCAGCGGGCTTTAAAAATAAAAAACGATACACAACCTGACTTCAAAATCTATCGCACAGCGCGAGTTATCCACAGGCCGCTCGCGCGGTGTTGTGTTCTTTTCTCTTCTCTTCTCTTCTCTTCTCTTCTCTTTATCTCCTCTTGTCTGAGCGTTCGCGTGCGTTCGGTGGCGTTCGCGGTTGGAGGCATCAGCTCACCTTAAAAAACCTCCATCACCTCATCGTTCAGATGATTCACGCGCCCGGATTTGGACTTGTCAAACGGGCGTGACGGGTCGCTTGGTGGGTTCTGGTGAAAATCGTGCCAATGGGCGACTGTCAGATACGTCAAGCGGACAAGAAACGCGCATGAAAAGCCCATAAAAAAACGGGCCGTGCATGGGATGGCACGGCCCGTTTTTTGGCGATTGATTTTCCGCCCGATTTACTGCTCGGCAAACGCCCGTTCTATGACGTAGTCGCCGGGTTTGTTGGTGTTGCCTTCCATGAAACTGCGTGTTTCCAGCAGGTGTTTCAAGTCGCGCAGCATCATCGGGCTGCCGCAAATCATGATGCGGTCATAGGCCGGGTCTAACGGCGGCAGGCCCAGATCGGTCTGTATTCTGCCGTTCTCCATCAGCAGGGTGACGCGGCCCTGATTGACAAACGCTTCACGCGTGACGGTGGGGTAATAAAGCAGCTTTTGGGTGACCATCTCGCCAATAAATTCGTTGTCGGGCAACTCGTTGGTCAGGTAGTCACGGTAGGCCAGTTCGGCGATGTCGCGCACGCCGTGAACCAAAATAACTTTCTCAAACCGCTCGTAGGTTTCAGGGTCACGCACGATGCTTAAAAAAGGTGCCAGACCGGTGCCGGTGCCAATCAAATACAAGTGCTTGCCGGGCAGCAAATAGTTGATGAGCAACGTGCCCGTGGGTTTGCGTCCGACAATGATTTTGTCGCCCACTTTGATGTGTTGCAGGCGCGAGGTGAGCGGGCCGTCGGCGACCTTGATACTCAAAAACTCCAGATGATCTTCGTAGTTGGCGCTGACGATGCTGTAGGCGCGCAGGATCGGTTTGCCGCCCTCGGTGCGCAGGCCAATCATCGTGAAATGGCCGTTGGAAAAGCGCAAAGCCTGGTCGCGGGTGGTGGTGAAACTGAACAGGCGGTCCGTCCAATGGTGAACGCTTAAAACGGTTTCTTCAATAAATGCACTCATGGGCAGCCTTAAAAATCAAAAATAACAACAGGAAAAGTTCTTAACATTAAAACCCGGACCGCTTGCTTCACAAGCGCATGGGGTCTAAAAACTAGAAGCCCGTATGTTAGAGCAGGCCCGCGCTGGCGTTAATTCTTGCCTTTCCAGGGCACCAGCCAGCCTTCAAGCAGGCGCATTGCCAGCGAGAAGGCAAAGGCGCAGACGGCGATCACGCCAATGCCTACAAAAACAGCATCGGTCGCCAGAAAATGCGAGGCCGACATGATCATGTAGCCAATGCCTCGCGTCGAGGCAATGAGTTCAGCAGCGACCAGTGTGGCCCAGCCCACGCCCAATGAAATACGAATACCCGTCAGAATTTCCGGCAAGGCCGACGGCAAAACAATCTCCCATAAGAGTTGAAAGCGCGAGGCACCCAGCGACAGCGCCGCATTCACCCGCTCAAGAGGGAGCGAGCGCACCCCGGCCTGCGCCGAAAGCACGATAGGCGCGAACATGGACAGTGTCAGCAAGGTGATCTTGGATGCCTCGCCAATGCCCAGCCAGATGATCATCAACGGCAGGTAGGCCAGAGGTGGCAGCGGCCAATAGAACTCAATCGGGGTGTCAAAAATGCCTTTGGCCCAGCGGTTCAGCCCCATGAGAAGGCCTATCGGAACGCCCAATGTGACCGCAATCAACAAGGCCGAAAGAATGCGTGTCAGGCTGGCCGCGACGTGTTCCCACAGGGTCGCATTGGCGTAGCCATCCTCGTAAATGGAGATCGCGACGGCCATCACTTCGGCGGGCGTTGGTAAAAAGAGTGGGGCAATCAACCCGGTTTGCGTCACGAGCCACCAGAGGGTGAGGATGCCAACACCGGTGAGGAGGCTGAGGATGACGGTGGAGCCTTCGCCAATGCCAAAGCTTCGCATTTTGACCAGCCGGGGAGTGACCGGTTCGGGCGACGTTGTTGTTTGAACGGGGGCGCGTGCGATGTCGCCCGGAATAACCATATCGGTCATACAGCAGCCTTTTGAATAGCGTCGGATTGATGAACGATGGCGCGAATTTCTTCGCGCAGACGAATGAATTTCGGGTCGGCCTTGATGGCCTGAAAGTCGCGGTCGCGGGCGGCAGTGTGCACAAAGTCGAGATCAAATCGGGCCACGATGCGGCCAGGACGCGGCGACATCACGATGACTTGCGTGCCAAGCAAAAGTGCTTCTTCAATCGAATGGGTGATGAAGAAAATCCGCTTGCCGGTACGCGCCCAAATCGACACCAACAGTTCTTGCATCTGCTCGCGCGTCATGCTGTCGAGCGCGCCAAAAGGCTCATCCATCAGCAGGACGTCAGGGTCTGGGGCCAGCGCCCGGGCAATGCCAACACGTTGACGCATTCCCCCGGAGAGTTCGTAGGGCGCGGCATCGGCAAAATCTTCAAGCCCCACCAGCCGCAGCAACTCCATTGCCCGCAGACGCCGTGCCGTGCGCGACATGCCTGCAAACTTCAGCCCCAGGGCGACGTTCTCACAGACCGATTTCCAGGGCAAAAGCGTGTCTTTTTGAAAGACCACACCACGATCCGCCCCCGGCCCGTCAATGGGCCGCCCGGCCAAAGTGATTGATCCTTCAGAGAGCGGTAAAAAACCCGCAATTGCGTTAAGCAGGGTTGACTTGCCGCAGCCCGAGGTGCCCAGCGCGACAACAAAACTACCGGGCGCCAGATCAAGCGACACCCGATCAAGGGCTTGCACGGCGCGTCCCTCCCGCGCGGCAAAAAAAACACTGGCCTGGTTGATTCGGAGCATGGGACTTTCTGGCGATGTGGGACGAGGTGGTGCTTATTTCTTGAGCGATGCCACGACACTCGGCGTGACAAAAGCGGCGTAGCTTGGCAGTACGCGGGAAATCTTCTTTTGTTCTTTGAGAAAGCCTGCTGTTTCTTTCAGAATTTTGGCAACGCCTGATTTTTCACCGCCGCCCAGCCACGCTTCAGAAGCTTGGCTCTCCAAAGAAATCAACGACAAGTTTTGCAGTGCCGCCGCGTGATTGGCCGGGGTGCCACCCAGCAATTGGGCCAGCAATTTGGTGTTCTCACTGTCTGCGCCCCAAGCTGATTTTTGGGTTATGAAGGCGTAGGCATATTTCTCGGTTACTTGCGCAAACGATTTCAAAAACTCCGGGTTGTTTTTAGCAAAGGCCCCGGTCGCGACCCAGGCACTGAAGGTGGGTGCGCCCAGATCGGCGACGTCTTTGGAGGTGACAAGAACTTTGCCATTCTTTTTCAATTCAGTCTTGTTTGATGATGTGCCCTATCTCCCGGAAAATTCAAGTGTGCACGGCTGACGGCTCAATCGAACCCGTTAGGAAGGCGCACTTAATTTCTGGTGATTCGCACCAACCTGTCCGGCTACTATGTCGCCATGACTTTAAGACCTATCAACGCACGCGCTTCCCTTTTCTATTTCAAGCCTCTTCTCATCGGATTGACTATGCTCATGCTGGTTTTGGCATTCGCCAAACTCGGGCATGAAGTGAACGCTGGCAACACGCATTTTTTTGATATGCAATTGCTTCAGTATGCGCAGTCGCTGCGGGCTGCTTATCCGTGGCTGGCTGAATCCATGCGCGATGCAAGCGGGCTGGGTAGCAGCACCGTGCTGGCGCTTTTGACCTTGTTTGCCGTGGGTTATCTCACGCTTGTCGGGGCGCGCGTAAACGCTTTGCTCGTTGCCACTGCAGTCTCGTCGGGTACGGCTCTTTTAAGCGTGTTGAAGGCCGCGTTTGGTCGCTTGCGTCCCGATGCGGCCTACGCTGAATTCTTGCTGCCCGGTCTGAGCTTTCCGAGTGGTCAAGCCAGCATTTCCACACTTGTTTTTTTAACGATTGGCACACTGATCGCCTACACCCGTAGCCGACGCACAGAGCGGGTTTACATCCTGCTCTGTGCGGGCTTGATGGCCGCCCTAGTGGGCCTGAGCCGTGTCGCGCTTGGGGTGCATTGGGCCACCGATGTGCTGGGTGGTTGGGCCTTTGGTACAGCGTGGGCGCTGGGCTGGTTATTGTGTTGGCAGGGCGTTAAAAAACAGCCCTGATTTACTGGCGTGCTATCACGTTCATGCCCTGTCTGAATTCGGTATCTTCGATATAGCCGATAGCGCCCGGATTAGCTTGTACATAGCGGATAACGTCACCCGCCGTGTCCAGCTCAGTCGGTGGCACGCCCTTGCCGATGTAGCGGCGAACAATCCAGTAAGCGGTGTATTTTTCTTCGTCCTGATTGAGAAAATCTTTCAGGAATTTGTTGCGAGAAATCGTGCCAGGCTTGACCGCGACGGGCGTGACGTTGACCCCAGCAACCGAGATAAATTTTCCGGTATAAATTTTTTGAATAGTCACGGTATCCATCTTCGCGAGATTGCTATTTCCGATGACCAAAATCTCTCCCGCAAAGGTTTGAGTGAAGAGGAGAGACACGCTCAGGGCGATAAATCGAGTCGTTGTTTTCATGATCATCTCCCTTCAAAATACAAAGTTATAGGAAAAAGAGATTACGTTGATATTTTGCTGACTGACGTCGCCACCGGAAGGTGCGTCAACAAAATTGGAAGACACACCAACGCGTGTGCGCGCCCATTCAAACTTTAACTTCTGCGTTGGCGTGAGTCGGTAGGAGGTACCTAGTGCGATGGTGTTTTGGTCGAAGACGGTCATGCTGTCTGCTACCGCCCGCTGGGAGCCGTTGACAGTTGCCGCCGCTCCGATCAAGGCGGGCATGGGTATTTGGGCCGTTAATCCTGCATTCGTGTTCACAGCTTGATAAGTTTTCAAGACATCGGATCTGGTTTTAAGAACGGCATAGGACACATAAGGGGTCCATGCGCCTATCGTTTTCAGCAGGGCGAAGTAGCCGCCGTTGGTGTCCACGCCAATGTCGGCACCACTCACTTTTCTACGACCATATTCACCGACGACTCTAAAATCTTTTGGCAAACTGATTTCCGTTCCTAAAGTGAGGGTCAGTGTGTCTATCGCATCGACCCGTGCTTGTGGCAACACGGTGTACGCTGAACCGGTCAACAGACCAGCCTGACCCAGTGCTGCAATCTGGGCATCAGGAAAACCTGACGCAGGCACCAATGTTTGAGACGCGGGGAAAAAATGTCCGGGATCAGCCGTCACTTTGACGCTGTGAAGGCCGACACGGTAGCGGTTGTCGTCTTTCAACCAGGTCACGACAGCGCCTTTACCGCGCATGGTGAATGGCAGAAAGTTGGCGCCGGGCTGCATCCCGGTGCCTTCAAACGTGGCGTTGTCGCGTTGATAAAAACGCCAGTTGGATTCAATGCTACCAGCGTACCCGTCTAACGTTAATTCGCTCTGACTTGGACGCCATGTTTTTGAAAAAGAGGCCCCGATGTAGTCTGTCGTTGGCGATGTGCTGTACATCTCGGTGGGCAGATGCGCAAAATCATGGGTGACGCCGACATCCATGCTTTCGCTGTAGAGATAAACCGGCACCCGCTGTTTGCCGACCCGAAAGAGCAAGTCGTTGGACGGACGCCAGGATAGAAATGCCCAGCTCAAGGTACCGTCCCAGCTTGCGTCGTTTTTTGAAGAAGGTGCAAATTTGGCCTGTATGGTCGCCCCGATCTGGTCGGTGAGTTTGGCATCCATTTGCAGCCCGGCAACGCTGTCGCGTTTGACCGTTCCGCTGTCGTTGATGAAGCGCTCAAATTTGTAGGACTGGTTGGATTGCGCATAGCCCAGCGTGCCAAAGCCCGACACCGACACATCGGCTGCATTGGCCGTCAGCGCGCCGCCTGCGAACGTTCCCATGAGCGCCCATGCGAGATGGTTTTTCATTTTTTTCCTCTTTGCTTAAAAATTCGAGTTCGCCAGATCGGTTGCTTTAGTCGTCTGTCCACAAGGCGGCAACTTCCCGGAAGTCATCCAGAATCGTGACGAAGGCATCGACCACTTCGGGGTCAAAGTGTTTGCCACGGCCTTCCAAAATAATCGCCGTGGCCTGTTCGACGCTCATTGGCTCCTTGTAGGGACGCCGGGCGAGCAGGGCGTCGAATACATCGGCTACCGCCATCAACCGGGCTGACAGTGGAATAGCCCTGCCGACCAAGGCATTGGGGTAGCCCGAGCCGTCCCATTTTTCATGATGACCCCCAGCAATTTCCATCGCTAACGTCAGAAATTCGCCGTATTCGCCCATGTGGTCGCCCGCCCGTTTGAGCATGTCGTAGCCGCGTTGTGCGTGGGTTTTCATGATGGCGAATTCTTCCACCGTGTGTTTGCCAGGTTTCAACAAAATATGGTCGGGAATGGCAATCTTGCCCACGTCGTGCAGGGGCGCAGACTTGCTCATCAGTTCGATGTAGCCGGGGGTGAGGCGCGCCGTGTACTTGGGAAGTTTGGCTAATTCAACGGCTAACAAGCGCACATATTCCTGGGTGCGGCGGATGTGGTTGCCAGTGGTTTCGTCACGAAATTCAGCCAGCGACACCATCACGTAAATTGAGGCGTCTTGCAGGTGATTGATGTCCGACAAACGCTTTTCAACTTGCTGTTGTAGCCAGGCGTTCTGGTCCTGCAGGAAGTCATGCCAGGCTTTGATTTCAAGATGCGTTTTAACGCGAGCCGCCACAATCGGCGGACTGATTGGCTTGTGGATGAAGTCCACCGCACCGACTGAAAATCCCAGTTCTTCGTCTTCGGTCTCGGTTTTGGCTGTGAGAAAAATTACCGGTATCCGGCGCGTCAATGGATTCGCCTTCAAACGGCGACAGACTTCGTAGCCGTCCATCTCCGGCATCATGATGTCGAGCAGCACCAGGTCGGGCGGTGCGGCGGCGGCCAGGTCGAGTGCTTTTTGACCATTGTTGGCGACCTTGATGCGGTAGTGGTCTTTGAGCAGATGAGACAGCAGGCTTAAGTTGGCTGGTGTGTCATCTACCACCAACACGGTGGGGCGCTTGCTTGCGGAGGTCATCATGGGTAATCTTTATTCCGTGGGCTTGGCAGCGGGTGCTGCGGCGAGGTGAGCCAACAATGCCTGTGCAGCATCGAATTCAAAATTTTGTAAAGCGGTGCCAATGCGCTGCACGACTTGGGGCGAGAGAACGTGGGCAAACTCTTTGTGATACTTCTCCCACAAATCGATGGCATCGCTGTCGCCTTCATTGAGCAATTGCCACAGTTGCGGCAGGCAATCAGGCAGCTTGCCGGAAGGATCGGGCGTGTTTGTGGCCGCGTGTTCAGGTTCTACGGCGGTGAGTTCGGGGGCTTGCTCGGCGTCAAAAAATTGCTGCAGAGCGGCGAGCAGCGGCGTTAATTCTGGTATCAAGGCGGCCAGCGCGGCAGCGGCGGCTTCAGCTTGGTGGGCTTTGCTGGCGGCTTCCAGCGCCCCGGCAAGCAGCGGTACATGCTTGGCGCCCAGCGTGCCGGCCAGACCTTTGAGTGTGTGGGCCAGCCGTTCGGCTTCTTCCCATTGGGCGCGGGTGAGGTAGTCCGCAAAGGTGTTTTGATAGTCGCCATAGTCGCTGGCAAAGCGGGTCAGCAGCTGGCGATACAGCGCGTGTTTGTTGCCTGTACGACGCAGCCCGCCAGCGCTATCCAGCCCGTCGAAGGTGGGCAAGGGCGGTGTCGGGTGGGCCGTGGGTGCGGTGGTGCTGGCAAGCGGCATTGCCACCGCCACTGCGCCGGTCAGCGTCGCTGGCTCCGTGTAATAGAGGGCCAGCATGGTGTAGAAATCATCTGGCTCAATGGGCTTGCTCAGGTGGCCGTTCATGCCCAAGGCTTGACAGCGTTCGCGTTCCTCAATCATGGCGTGGGCCGTCATGGCCACCAGCGGCAGGGAGAAATAACGCGGATCGGCGCGCAGTCGGCGGGTCGCTTCGTAGCCGTCCATCACCGGCATCTGCAAATCCATCAAGACGACATGGAAATGATTGGCGTCAACAGCGGCCAATTGATCGAGCGCCTCTTGTCCGTTGTTGGTCACCGCGACGTTGATGCCGCGACTCTCCATCAGTTCGACGGCGAGTTGCTGGTTAATCGGGTTGTCCTCCACCAGCAGCACGCGCATCCCGTTGAGGTCGGCGTCGGGGTCGCTTGGCGCGTGACCACTGTGCTCGTCGGCGTTGTGACCGGTGAGCGTGTTGAGCAGTTGGCGCAAGGCGTCCGGCAACACCGGCTTGGGCAGGAAGTGTTGTGCGCCGAGTCGGTCGGCGGCTTCGTGCATCATTTCAGAATCGTAGGCCGAGACCACCACCGAGAGCGGCGGATGCGCCATGCCGCCGTTTTGCAGCGCCTGCAACACGGCACCGCCATCCATCTCCGGCATGACCCAATCCACCAGCAGCAAGTCATACGGTTGACCGTCATCCAGCGCTTGGCGCACCATCGCCAACGCCGTTGCGCCGCTGGCGGCACACGCAATGTCTTGCCCGTGCGCCGCACCGACGCCGAGCGCGGTGAGCAAATCCACCAGCACCATGCGCGCCTCCGGCTGGTCGTCCACCACCAACACGCGCAGCACGTCCACGCCCGGCAACACCGCCGCCACTGGCGGCACCGGCTTGGCAATCGGGAAGCGGGCGGTAAAGATAAAGGTGGAGCCTTTGCCCGGCGTGCTTTCAACCCAAATGTGCCCGCCCATCATCTCGACAAACTTCTTGGAAATCGTCAAACCCAGCCCGGTACCGCCGTATTTGCGGGTGGTCGAACCATCAGCTTGCGTGAATTCCTGAAACAAGTTGGCCAACTGGTCAGGCGTCATGCCGATGCCGGTGTCGCGCAAGCTAAAGCGCAAAAACACATCCTCCTCGCTGCGATCCTCGACGCTGACGGTTAGTTTGACGTAGCCTTGATGCGTGAATTTGACCGAGTTCGACAGCAGGTTGGTGAGAATCTGGCCCAGGCGCAGCGCATCGCCCAGCAGCGCACCACTGCGGCCCAGCAACAGCGGATCGGTGATGTCAAAGAGCAGTTCAATTTCTTTCTCGTGGGCGCGTTGACGCAGCAGCGACAACGAATTGCCCGCCACATCCTCAAGTTCAAAACGCGCTTGCTCCAGCTCCAGCTTGCCAGCCTCTACTTTGGAGAAATCGAGAATGTCATTGATGATGCCGAGCAGCGACTTGGCCGCGCTATGCGCCTTTTCGATGTAGTCTTTTTGGCGCGGCGTCAGGTCGGTTTTAAGCGCCAGATAGGCCATGCCAATGATGGCGTTCATTGGCGTGCGGATTTCGTGGCTCATGTTGGCCAGAAACATCGACTTGGCGCGGGTCGCGTCCTCGACTTGGCGGTTGGCCGCTTCAAGTTGCTGTTGCGCTTGTTGACGCAGCCCGATGTCCAGCGCAATGGACTCGGCCATGTCGTCGAAAGTTGCGCCCAAAGCCGTCAATTCTTCAACGCTGCCCTGGCTGAGTTTCGTGCGACTGGCATAGTCGCCCTGTGCCAGCCGCCAGGCCGCTTTGGATAACTTGTCAATTGGTTGCAAAACCCGGCGTCCAATGATTTGAAAGGCCGCCAGCACCATCAAAAAGGTGAGCGCGACACTACCAAAAGTTAAAAATATCCAGCGTTCCAGGTCTTTGGCCGCCTGGCTGACGGCGGCGTTGGTGCGCGCCTCCACCCTGGAGACAAAGTCCATCACGGACTGAACGAGCCGGGATTTAAGCTGGTTGTAGTTCTGGCTGTAAACCAGTTGATTGGCAAATTCCAGATGCGGATTGCCGTCCGAGACGAAGTCTTGGGCGACCGGGTCGTAAAGCCCTTGCGTGGCTGCAAAAGCAACTTGCTCGACCTGCTTCATGGCCTCGGTCGCGGCAGAAACCTCCGCCAGCGCCTTGAACTCGTCGGCGCTAAACCCCAGCGACTTCATGCGGTCTGCGAGCGAATGCCGTTCACCCTTGTCTGAAAATTTGGGTTGAATCTCGCCGGCGGTGGCCATGTCCCAATAAGTGCCGGGCACATAGTTTTCAGGTTGCGGCTTCTCGCCCTGACGAATCGCCAAAATGTCGTAGTAATACATCAAATAGCGGGTCTGGCCGGTGCTGGTGTAGGCCCGCACGAGGCTGGTCAATTGCTCGGTTTCTTGCCGCAACTCCGTGACCAGCAACATGGCGCGCTGCCGGTGTTCCTGCCCGTTGACCACGCTGTCATAGCCCTGCTTGATCATGAGCAGGAAGATGGCGTTGGCCCCCAGCGCAAGAATCACCACCAAAGAAAACCATAAAGAAAACTGCTTGAGTTTCATGGGTTTCCGACGTGAGGAAAGAAGGGTGCGATTAAACAAAAACACTTTCACGGCAGCCACCAGACGCAGCGCCTGATCGTCCATGCGGGCCATGCTCGCGTTGTGTGACAGGAAGGTTCGCTCTCATTTTTGTAAAATCCTGTTTGATATTTGTTTATTTTTTTAACAACTATTTACGAAATAACAAACGCTTCTTGAATAAGCAGTACGCTTTGCAGCTTACTAAGCCATCGTTCACCAATCGTTCATGCACTCACCTCCTGTCGTCCCCGCGCTCGAATTTAAATTTTTGGGAGGCTTTGATGTCCGTCTGAATGGCTGTCTCGTGACTGGCATCGCCTACAACAAGATGCGCGCGCTGCTGGCCTATCTGGCGGTGGAGCGGGAGCAAGATCACCAACGGGAAGTTTTGGCCGATTTGCTATGGCGCAGCAACGACCCCGTCACTGCGCGGGGTAATCTGCGCCGCACCTTGTCGGATTTACGCCGGGTGTTGGAGTCCGCCACCGGCACCGTCATGTTCTCAGCCACTAAACACACGCTGCGCTTTATTCCAGCGGGCTTTGTAGATGTCGTGGCCTTTGCCAAAACACCGTCCGTTTTACGGGCAGATGACGATTCCGATCTGGCGCAAGAGGAACGCATCATGGCGCTGTATCAGGGTGAATTTTTGGCTGGCTTGTCGTTGCCGGATAGCCCGGATTTTGAGAACTGGCTTCAAATTCAACGCGAAACCCTGCGCCGCCGCGCCCTCGCTTTGTTGGAAAAACTGTCAAATCATTACGCAAAAATAGGCGATTACAGCCAGTCGCTGCCCTTCGCTTTGCGCTATCTTGAACTGGAGCCGCTGGACGATGAGGCTTGCCTGCGCGTCATGCACCTTTACGCCTTGAATGGACAACACAGCGCCGCGCTGGGTCAATATCAGGCGTGCTGTCATCTGCTTGAAAAAGAACTGGGCGTTCTGCCCAGCGAGAAAACCCGTGAGTTGGCCGAACGCATCCGCACCGGGACGCTAAATCGTGTGTTGCCGACAATGGCCCGGTTCCCTGTGGAGTTGCGCCAAGTCAGTGTGCTGTCCTGTGAATTAACGGTGGCGGCGATGGACGACCCGGAAGAGGCGATGGCGCTGCTTGGCGTGCCGCAGTCGCGCTGTCTGGCCATCATCGGGCAGTTTTCAGGGCACAGGGTGCAAACCCATGGCGGCGGCTTGCTGGCTTATTTCGGTTATCCGCAGGCACAGGAAGACGCGGCGCGCCGGGCCGTTCAGGCGGCGCTGGCGATGACCTTTGAAGCGGTTCACGGCACGGAGATTCGCACTGGTGTGCATACCGGCTTGATCCTCACGAGTGCTGAGCCCGCTATGCCGGATGCCGTCGGCAAGACCTCCAAACTGGCGGTTCAGATTTGCCATCACGCCCAGCCTGGTGAGGTGGTGATCAGTCAGCTCACGCACGATTTGGTGGCCGGTTATTTTGATTGCCTCGGCTTGGATGTGCCGCATTTTGCTGGCGTTGCACAAGGTCTGGAACTCTTCAAGGTGAGGCGCGAAAGCGGGGCGCTCACGCGACTGGAGGCTGCCGGGTCATTCACACCACTGGTCGGTCGTCAGGCTGAAATCACGCACCTCATGCGCTTGTGGCAAGACGCCACCCAAGGCGTGCGCCGGGTGCTGCTGATTCAGGGCGAAGCGGGTTTAGGCAAGTCGCGTCTGCTGCACGCGATGAAGGAACAGCTGGCGGGCAAGCCCCATTCCATTCGCGAGCTACGTTGTTTTCCTGAGTTCAGCCAGTCGCCTTTTCATCCCCTGATCGCCCTGTTTGAATCGATTTTTGGCTTGACGCCCGGCGACACGCCCCAGCGCAAGTTCAGCAAGCTGGCGACCTATCTTGAAGCGCAGTGGCCAGCGTCGGCGCACGAAAGTATTCCGCTGCTCACACAGTTACTGTCCTTGCCGCTTGATGCGCCTTACCGGGTGCCCGGGTTTTCGCCACAAAAACAGAAGGAGCAGACCATTGCCACCGTGCTGGGCATGTTGCAAACCCTGGCGACGCAACAACCGGTGTTGCTGATCGTGGAGGACTTGCACTGGATAGACCCTTCCACGCTGGACTTGCTGACCCGCTTCATCGAGCAACCCGGCAGCGGGCCTGTTTTGTTGCTCTTGACGGCCCGCCCCGAGTTTGTGCCGCCCTGGCAAGAAGTCCATGCGTTAACGCTGGCACTGACCCCGCTGGGGGCGAACGAGGTCGCCACCATGGTGGCCTCACTCCATCAGTCAATGCCAGCGGCCACCCTGCAAAGCATCGTGGAGCGCGCCGATGGCGTGCCCTTGTTTGTCGAGGAGATGACCAAAATTGCCACGCTGGATCAGTCGGCCCGCATTCCGGCCACGCTGCATGATCTGTTGGCGGCCCGCATCGACCACATGGGCGAGGCAAAAACCACCGCGCAGCTTGCCGCCTGTCTCGGGCGCGAGTTTGATCTGGCTTTGCTGGGCAAGATTTCCCCGGACGGCCCCGCCGCGTTGGCGCACACCTTGCACGCGCTCAAGGCGTCCGGGTTGATCTTGAACGTCAGCGCCGCCACTGGCCAATTCAAGCACGCGTTGATTCAGGAAGCTGCCTATCAATCGCAAACCAAAGCGGTCCGGCAGGCAGCGCATCAGCGCATTGCGCAGGCGCTGCAACGCTATTTTCCGGCGTTGGTCAGTAGCCAGCCGGAACTGTTGGCACAGCATTTTTTTGCCGCTGGGCAAACCCAAGAGGCCATCCATTACGGCCTCCAAGCCGGGCAACGCGCCGCCCAAAATTCAGCCAACACAGAGGCCATAGAGCACGTCACCACCGCCTTGCAACGCTTGACAACGCTGCCGCTTTGCGCAGAGCGCGACCCGCTGGAATTTGCGTTGCAGTTGCAACTTGGTGCCACCCTCACCGCGACCAAAGGCTATGGCTCCCTTGAAGCGGGCGCAGCGTATGCACGGGCACTCACGTTGGGGGAACAATTAGACGACCGTCCCGGTTTGTTCAAAGCGATATGGGGCATGTGGTTGGGGTCGAGTTCCCGGGTTGGGCACGGGCATTCCCTTGAACTGGCGAAAAAACTACAGCACTTGGCGCGACAAGACACGGATCCGTTGCAACGCCAGCAAGCGCATTACGCCATGGGTAACAGTTTGCTGTGGCTTGGGCAATTAAGCGAGGCGCGCCACCATCAAGAACAAGTCATGGCGCTTTATCAGCCCTCGCAGCACGATGCCATGGTGCGTGAATTGGGTGAAAACATGGGCGTCTCCACCGGTGCCCAGTTGACGTGGGTGCTGTGGCTTTTGGGTTATCCCGATCAGGCGCGGGCGATGGGCGAACGCGTGCTGATTCTGGCCCGCGAGGTTCATCATCCCTACAGCCAGTGCTATGCCTTGGCTCACATCATGGTGCTTCATCGCTGGCTGCGACAGTTTGAGCGCACCCGCCAATGGGCGCAGGAAACTCAAGGGCTGGCCCAAGAACACGGCTTTGCGCTTTGGTTGTTATCGGGCCATATTTTCCAAGGTTGGGCGGTGTCGATGCAGGGCCAGGCCACGGACGTGACGCAGTTGCGCCAAGGCGTCGATAGGGTTCGCGCGGTCATGAGCGGTATTGAGGCTTTCTTTCTGGCCCCCTTGGGCGAGATGTACCGGCAATCAGGACAGTTTGAGGATGCGCTGTTGGTCGCCAACGAAGCGCTTGATCTCATGCACGCTAAAGATGACCGATTTGTGGAAAGTGAGATGCTGCGGCTCAAGGGCGCGTGTCTGCTGCACATGCCTGAAACCCACGCGGCAGAGGCCGAAGTTTGTTTTAATCAAGCCCTTGTGATCAGTCAAAAGCAAGGCGCTAAATCGCTGGAACTGCGCGTGGCGATGAGTCTGGCCCGATTATGGCAACAACAAAATAAGCCCGCCAAGGCGCGCCGTTTGTTAGCGCAAATTTACGCAGAGTTCACCGAAGGTTTCGAGACGTCTGATCTTCAAGAGGCGCGGGAATTGTTGGCGGCGCTCGGTTGAAACCGTCTTTCCCGCGCACAAAAAAGCCCCGCCAGCCGGTATTGGCTGCGGGGCTTGTCGGCGTTCAATGCGCGACTATTTCAGTCGCTGCCGAGTCCTCTGAAAATCAGACCAGCAAGGCATTCACCCGCTTGACGTAAGCGGCGGGATCAGCGGGCAAACCGCCTTCGGCCAACAAAGCCTGGTCAAACAGGATGTGCGCCAGATCGTTGAAATGCACGGAGCCTTCCAGCTTTTTCACCAGAGGATGTTCAGCGTTCACTTCCAGCACAGGCTTGACATCGGGGGCGGCTTGACCGGCTTGCTTGAGCATCCGGGCGAGTTGCGTGCTCATGCCGTCGTCTTGCACGACCAAGCAGGCGGCGCTATCGACCAAACGGGTGGTCACGCGCACGTCTTGCGCTTTGTCTTTCAGCGCTTCTTTGAGCTTGGCCAGCAGAGGTTTGAAAGTTTCGGCGGCTTCTTCGGCGGCTTTCTTTTCGGTCTCATCGAGCAAGTTGCCCAGATCAACCGCGCCTTTGGCCACGCTTTGCAGCGGCGTGCCATCAAAGTCTTGCAGGTAGTTCAGCGCCCACTCGTCCACGCGGTCGGTCATCAGCAGCACTTCGATGCCTTTTTTCTTGAACACTTCAAGTTGCGGGCTGTTCTTGGCGGCAGAGGCTGAGTCGGCGGTGATGTAGTAGATGGCTTCCTGGCCTTCTTTCATGCGCGCTTTGTAGTCAGCAAAACTCACGCTGGTCGTGTCGGTGGTGCTCGACGCAAAGCGCAACAGCTTGGCTAAACGTTCTTTGTTGCCATAGTCTTCGCCCAGACCTTCTTTCAACACCGCGCCAAATTCAGCATAGAACTTGCTGTATTTGCCGACGTTGGCTTGTGCTTCGGCTTTGTCTTCTTCGCTGACCACATCGGTCACAACTTCAGCTTCGCCCTCAGCGGGTTTGGCGACTTCCGGCAATTTGTCGTGTTTGGCCAAGTCTTCCAACATACCCAACACGCGCTTGGTGCAGCCTTCACGGATGGCTTTCACGTCGCGGCTTTCTTGCAGCAATTCACGCGACACGTTCAGCGGCAAATCGGCGGAATCGACCACGCCTTTGACGAAGCGCAGGTAGGTCGGCAACAACGCTTCGGCGTCGTCCATGATGAAAACGCGCTTGACGTAGAGCTTGATGCCTGCCGACTTCTCGCGGTTGTACAAATCCATCGGCGCTTTGCCGGGGATGTACAGCAGTTGCGTGTACTCGGTGCTGCCTTCGACGCGGTTGTGGGTGTGAGCCAGCGGCGCTTCAAAATCGTGGCTGATCTGTTTGTAGAACTCGTTGTACTCGTCCGATGTGATGTCTTTTTTGGCGCGCGCCCAGATGGCGTTGCCTTTGTTGGCAGCTTCCCACTCGCCGGTCTTGACCATGCCGCCGGGTTGGCGACCGCCGTTTTCTTCACCGGCGTTGATCAATTCGCCGTCTTTCCATTCTTCCTTTTCCATCAAGATGGGCAGGCTGATGTGGTCAGAGTATTTGGCGATGATGCCCTTGACTTTCCAGGCGCTAGCGTAGTCCATCGAATCGTCGCGCAGGTGCAGCGTGACGCTGGTGCCGCGCGCGGGGCGGTCGATGGTTTCGACGTCAAAGTCGCCCGCGCCACTGCTGATCCAGCGCACGCCTTCGGTGGATTTCATGCCCGCGCGACGCGACTCGACCGTGATCTTGTCGGCGACGATGAAGCCGGAGTAAAAACCGACGCCAAATTGACCAATCAACTGCGAATCGGCTTTTTGGTCGCCGGACAGTTTGGCGACGAAATCTTTGGTGCCGCTCTTGGCAATGGTGCCGAGGTGGTCAATGGCTTCCTGGGCGCTCATGCCGATGCCGTTGTCGGTAATGGTGAGCGTTTTGGCGTCTTTGTCGAAAGAAACGCGCACTTCCAATTCAGGCGCGTCTTCGTACAAGCCGCTGTCGTTGATGGCTTCAAACCGCAGTTTGTCGCAGGCGTCCGAGGCGTTGGAGACGAACTCGCGCAGAAAAATCTCTTTGTTGGAATACAACGAGTGCGTGACGAGGTTTAACAGTTGGGCTACTTCGGCCTGAAAGGCAAGGGTTTGTTTGGTCATTTTTGATTTAAAGGTCTAACAAAGAAAAACGAAAAGGGGTGCAAGACACCCACACTGTGAAGCGGTAATTATGGGCGATGCGCCCGACTTTCAAGAGTTCATGTGCCGGTCTTTGCGCAGTTATGGCCGAGTCGAACCGGGTCTCAGGCGGTCGCTTTCTTGAAGTCGAGGAGGCAGCTGTCAATGGTGGCCAGAAAGTGGCTCACGTCCAACGGTTTGGTCAGGTAGTTGCCGAACCCGGCGGCCAGGCCTCGCTCAATGTCGCGCGGCATGGCATTGGCGGTGACGGCAATGATCACGGTGGCGGCCAGGCGTGTCTCGCTTTGCAGCACTTCCAGCACTTCGTAACCATCCATGCCCGGCATATTGATGTCGAGCAAGATCAAGTCTGGCAGGTGGGCCAAGGCCAGCTCAATGCCCAACTCAGGCGTGTGCGCGGTGATCAAATGAATGTGATGGCGCATCCGCAGCATCTGCCCGATGAGTTTGAGGTTAACCGGGTTGTCGTCGATACACAGCACTTGATAGGTTTGTGGCGTTATCGTCGATGTGGGGGCTGTGTTGATCACTTTAATCGTGCTGTCCAGCCAGTCCGGGGTTTTTGTGGGCAGCTCGATCCAGAAGTTGGAGCCAATCTTGATCTGGCTGTCAACGCCGACTTTGCCGCCCATCAACTCCACCAGACGGCGCGTGATGGTCAGGCCAATGCCGGTGCCTTCTATGTCACTGTTTTCTGCCACCAAACGGGAAAAGGGTTGAAACAGTTCGGGAATACGGTCTTGCGCGATGCCCGGCCCGGTGTCACTGACCGTGATGCGCAGGCGCTCGCCGCTCATGGGTTGTGCGCTCAGGTGGATATTGCCGCCGTGATGGTTGTACTTGATGGCGTTGGAGAGCAGGTTGAGTAGCACCTGTTTCAAGCGGGTTCGGTCGGCCAGAACGGTGGTTTCAGGGGCAACCTCCAGACACAGGGTAATTTTCCGCGCCGCAGCCAGGGGCTGAATCAGTTGTCGGCAGTCTTCGGCGACATCGGCCACATCGACGCACTCCAGGGATAGGTCAATGTGCCCGGACTCGATTTTGGCAAGGTCCAGCACCTCGTTGATTAACGACAGCAAATGGCGGCCTCCTTTGAGGATTTCTTGCACGTTGTCCTGCTGGTCGTCATTGAGGCCGCTGTCGTACTGAAGCATCTGGGAAAACCCGAGGATGGCGTTCATGGGTGTGCGCAACTCGTGGCTCATGCTCGATAGAAACGAAGATTTGGCGTGGTTGGCGCGTTCGGCAGATTCGCGGGCGTCCACCAGCGCCGCCTCGACGGCTTTGCGTTCGCTGATGTCGCTGTGAATGCCGATCAAGCGCACCGGCTGACCGGCCTCATCCCGGGCGGCGATGGTGCCCCGGCACAGAATCCATTTATAGCTGCCGTCCTTGCAACGCAGGCGCAATTGCAGGTCATAGCCCGACGATTTCCCCGATAAATAGTCCTGCAAACGCTGCTTGGCCCGCAGTAAATCATCTGGATGAATGCTTTGATTCCAGCTCTGCGTGGATTGCACGATTTCACCTTTGGCAAAGCCGAGCATCGTTTCATAGTGGCCTGACAGGAGCATCACGTCTGTGCGTATGTCCAGATCCCAAATGCCATCACCCGCGCCTTCTACGGCAAAGCTGAAGCGCTCCTCACTCAGGCGCAAGGCCTCCTCGCTGTGCTTGAGCGAGGTGATGTCGGTGCGAATGGAGATGTAGCGGGTGGGTTTGCCGGCCTCGTTGAGGACGGGTACGATGGTCGCCTCGACCCAGTAAAGGTCGCCGTTGCTTCGGCGATTGCAGACTTCGCCATGCCAGGTTTTTCCCGCACCGATGGTTTGCCACAGCGCCCGGTAGAACTCGGGCGGGTGCGTGTCAGACTTGACCATGCGGTGATTTTGTCCCATCAGCGCCTCGCGGCTGTAGCCGCTGATGGCACAAAAGCGGTCATTGACGTGAATGATGTTGCCTTTGACATCGGCAATACTGATGATGGCGTGCTCGTCGGCGGCGATGCGCAGTTGTTGCGCATCCAGCGCCGTCTGGTCGCGCGTTTCCTGGGGCGGTGACTTGTCTTCGGTAAAAAGAGTGTGCGTGTGCACATCGTGGTATGAGGCCAATGGATAACTCTGGGTTCAAGGTGAACGAGGCGTTTTCTGGGCCTCTACGGCAGGGCAGCAGGGTCAGGGGTTGCCGGGTGCATTTGATGGAATTCTATCCAGATAGGCGGTGCCTGCACCCGGCAGTTAACTCAAAGCAAGCGCGCCGCCTCTTGCGCTGCCACGCGCCCTTCGTCGGTAGGCACCACCCAGACTTCGACCCGGCTCTCGGGCGTGTGAATCGCCAGCACGGTGTCGCCCGTGGCTTGCTGGTTGAGTGCCGGGTCAATGGCAATGCCCATCCAGCCCAAACGCTCACACACTTGGGCACGCAGCACGGCGTCATGCTCGCCAATGCCGCCGCTGAACGCTAGCACATCGAGTCCGCCGATGCAGGCCACCAGTGCGCCGGATTCGCGCACCACCCGGCGGGTAAACAGGTCAATAGCTCGTTTGGCGGCTGCACTGGTGTCAGCCCGCAGCCGGCGCATGTCCGCTGAAATGCCGGACACGCCCAGCAAGCCGCACTGTTTGTAGAGCAGGGTTTGCAAGCGGTCGTGGTCCCAGCCTTGTTCCATTAGGTACAACAGCACGCCCGCGTCCAGCGAGCCGCTTCGGGTGCCCATCATCAAACCATCGAGCGCAGAGAACCCCATAGTCGTGGCACAACTGCGTCCTTCCAGTGTGGCGCACAGGCTGGCGCCATTGCCCAGATGCGCCATCAGCACGCGACCCTGCGCTTGTGGGCTGTGTTGTTGCAACACGCTCATCACGTATTGATAGGACAGGCCGTGAAAGCCGTAGCGGCGAATGCCCTGGTCAGTCAGCGCTTGTGGCAAGGCAAAGCTGTAGGCCACCTCGGGCAGTGTGGCGTGAAAGGCGGTGTCAAAACAGGCCACTTGGGGCAGGTTGGGGAATGTTTTCTGAAACGCCCGGATGCCTTGCAGGTTGTGCGGCTGGTGCAACGGTGCGAGTGAGTTGAGTCGGTCCAGCCGGGCTAGCACTTCGTCGGTGACAAGCACGCTGGCTGAGAAATCCCGCCCGCCATGAACCACGCGGTGCGCAATGATTTGTATCTCCGGAATGGACGCTTTGCGGGTCAGCAAGTCGCTCAAACTTCGTAGGGCCTCGTTAAAGGGACTGCCGGTGGTGGCGGGCAGCGGCGTGGTTTTCTTTTGACCCTGAAACGTCCAGTCCAGCACGGGCGCCCCGCCCGGTTCCAGACCCTGGATGCAGCCGGTCAGCACGCTGGGCTGCACTTGTCCGTTGTCGAGCGTGTGGATGGAAAACTTCAGCGAGGAAGAGCCGGCGTTGACAGCAAGAATAGCCATGTTGCGCGCCTTACCAGGTTTCGCGCGGTTGGTCGCGACGGGCGTTGTGGGCGGCCAACTGGGCCAGTAAGGCCGAGGCGACACGGTTCATGGGGCCGTCAGCCCGACTGGTCAAGGCAATCGGCACGCGGGCGCCAAGCACCAGGCCGGCGCCACTGGCACCGGCGAGATATTCCAGTTGTTTGGCCAGCATGTTGCCGGATTCAAGATCTGGCACGACCAGAATGTCCACGTCACCCGAGACGGGCGATTCAATGTGTTTGAGCTGCGCGGCGTGCAGGGAAATGGCGTTGTCAAACGCCAGCGGGCCATCCAGAATGCCGCCCGTGATCTGGCCGCGGTCGGCCATCTTGCACAGCGCGGCGGCGTCCAGCGTGGAAGGAATGTTGGGGTTGACGGTTTCTACTGCCGACAAAATCGCGACTTTAGGGGTTTTGACGCCCATGATGCGGGCAAAGTCGATGGCGTTTTGGATGATGTCCACCTTTTCTTTGAGCGTCGGGCAGATGTTGAGCGCCGCGTCGGTGATGAGCAGGGGCTTGGGGTAGAGCGGAATATCAAAGCGGAACACATGCGTCATGCGTCGGCCTGTGCGCAGGGCCGGGCGGGCCAGCACGGCGTGAATCAGTTCATCGGTGTGCAGACTGCCTTTCATCAGGATTTCGACCTCGCCGCTGGCGGCCATATCCGCCGCTTTTTCTGCGGCGGCATGGCTGTGCGGTACCGAGATAATTTCAACGTCTGTCAGGTCAAGGCCGGCCTCTTGGGCCAGATGGCGAATGCGCATGTCCGGGCCAATCAGCACCGGAATGATCAGGCCGTAACGGGCTGAATCCATGGCGCCCGTGAGCGACTCCACATCGCAAGGATGGACGACGGCACAGCGCACAGCGGCCAGACCCGCACTGCGCGCCAGCAGTTCTTTGAAGCGCGCCTCGGGGTCCAGCAGCTGGATAAGCGGGGCGCTAATTTTCGGCATGTGCATTTTTTTGGTTGGCGCCAACACTTTCGCGGTGCCGTGCAGCACATGTTCACCTTTTTGGTTGAGCACCTGGCAATCCAGCTCAACGCGCTGATGGGCGTCTTCTTTGTGCGTCACGGTGACGGTGACGGTGAGCGTGTCGCCCACATGCACGGGCTTGGTGAAATACAACACTTGCTCTTGGTAAATTGTGCCGGGGCCGGGAAACTGCGTGCCCAGTAATGCCGAAATCAAAGCGCCGCCCCACATGCCATGCGCAATCACGCCGTGGAATAAGGTTTCGTTGGCGTATTTGGCATCCAGGTGTGCCGGGTTGGTGTCGCCTGAGACGGCGGCAAAGGCTTGAATGTCCGCCAGCGTCAGGGTGCGCAGCAGGCGTGCGCTTTGGCCGATGGTGATTTCGTCGTAAGTGACGTTTTCAATCAACTCGGTGTTTAACGTGAAATTCATGGTGGAACGACTTTATAAAAAAGGGGTTAAAAAGTGACAGATATGTGGGCAAGATAAGCCGGTTGTGTGACGCGGTTATGTCGAATGAGGGCGTGCTCAGTGTTCGTTAAACAGGCGGTGCAGGTTGACCCCTTCGGCGCCGGGCTTGAACCCTATGCGCGTCATGTGCTCTTGCACACTCTTGAGTATCTGACGCGTGACCTGTACGCCAACTTCGTTCATGTAGTGCGTCTCCATCTGATAGCGCAGCACCAACAGACCCCGCAGTTCTTCGCGGTTATGGGTCGCACGACCGTTCGGACTGCTGCCGAGGTGCGCAGGTGCCGCTTGGTGCGCCTGTCCCGATTCCGTGGCTTGATTGAGCACATGTTGAACCTCGGACTCTTTCTCAAGTGAGAGTTTCAAGGCGATGGCCAAGCGGGCAATGCGGGTGTTAATTGCCTCCAGGGATTCGACCATGCGATGCAGGTGCAAGTCCTGCAAATCTTTTTCCGTCATCGTTTCAATCGGCATAGCGTACCAAAATATTTTCACCTGGTGCGCTGCACAACACGTCTGCTGGCTTGATGGTCGGGGGTGCAACCGGCACGCCAGAGCGGTCATGTAACCAAGTGTGCATGGCCTCCCACCAGGAGCCGTCATGCCGGGGAGCGTTCTCTTGCCATGTGTCGGCGTCGGTCCAGGCGTGTCCTTTTTCTTCGCTGTCAATTTGATAACTGCGATGCGCATGTCCCGGCTCCGACACAATGCCGGCGTTATGACCACCTGCCGCCAGAATGAATGTGGTGTGGGTGTCCGTTAATAAGTGAATCTTGTAAACCGACTGCCAGGGCGAGACGTGATCGCGCACAGTGCCCACCACCAGCATGGGCGCCTTGATGTCCATCAGCGCCACGCCCACGCCACCCACCCGGTACTGACCTGCCGCGAGCGCGTTGTTGAGAAATAGCGAAGACAGGTATTCCGAGTGCATCCGCTCGGGCAGACGTGTGAGGTCAGCGTTCCAGCTCATCATGTCGCTGCCGACTTCGTCCTGGCCCAGTAAATAACGGCGGGTGTTGCGCGACCAGACCAGATCACGCGAGTTTAAAAACTGGAACGAGCCGGCCATTTGCCGACCCGACAGGTAGCCGGTGCGGGCCATGGCTTCACGCAGCGTGTGGAGTTGATCGTCGTCGATGAATACCCCTAACTCGCCGGGTTCACTGAAATCGGTCAGTGCCGCCAGCAGCGTGACGGTCGCCAGTTCGGGCAGGTCGTTCAGACCCGCCACATCTTCATGGCGGCGCCGGGGATTTTGTCCCCGCACCTGACTTTGTGATGGCAAACCCTCACGCCCCAAAGCGGCTGCCACGATGGCTAAAAAAGTACCGCCCAGACAATAACCCAAGGCATGAATGCGCGGTGCGCCCGTGCGTGCTTTGACGGCCGCCATGGCTTCCATCACGCCCATTTGCAAGTAATCCTGCATCCCCATATCACGGTCTGAGGCATCCGGGTTGCGCCACGAAATCATGAAGACTGTGTGCCCCTGACTCACCAGATAACGCACCATGGAGTTGGCCGGTGACAAGTCCAGGATGTAGTACTTCATGATGCACGACGGCACGATCAGCAGCGGCTCGGGATAGACCGCCGTCGTGGTAGGCGTGTACTGGATCAACTCGATCAAGTGGTTGCGAAACACCACTTGGCCCGGCGTGACAGCCACCTCGGTGCCGACCTCGAACGCCAGGGGCTTGAGTGTGCTGGTTTCGGCGCTTTGGCGCGCCTGTTGGTAATCCTGCACATCACGGGCGTAATTTTGATAGCCTTTGAGCCAGCTTTGCCCGCGTGACGTTTGCGCGGCTTTGAGCACTTCAGGATTAGTCGCTGCCCAATTAGAGGGCGACAACGCATCCACGCCCTGACGGGTGAAAAAGTTCACCATGTGCTGATGATGGCGGGAGACGCCGTCCACCTGAATGGCTTCTTTCCACCAGGCTTCCTGGGCCTTGAAGCCGTCCCGAAAAGCGTTAAACGGCCAGTGTTGCCAACCTGTGTCGCTGAATCGGCTGTCTTTCTCGGCCACCGGCTGCCCTTGCGCGTCCACGACGGGCGCTTGCCACGCAGGCGTCAACGCCTGACTTGACAGGGTTGCTGCGCGCTGGGCCAGTAGCATTTGCCTTCCAGGTGACGCGGCCAAATGCATGGCCCAGTCTGCATAAGCCAAGGTGAGCGCAATGGGTGACAAACCCTGGTTGGATTTGGCCAGTTGCGTATGAAACGCCTGGTCAATCGACCGGGCAATGTCGTGCTGCAGATCAAGCGGCAACGCGGGAGAACTTTTATTTTCCATGGCAAAGATTTAAATCCTGTTGGATGTGAATTTTCAAGTATGCACAGGTAAACCCAATAATGACCAGCGGGTCATTGACTTAACCTGAAAATCTTGATTCAGATCAAGACCTGAAATGAGCGTCTGCTAACGATGCTTCCTGCCCATTAGCATAGGGCAAACGGGCGAACGACTTGGGAAGCCCGTTAACATCATCCTTTTTAAATTTGCAGGGAGTTTTTAGTATGAGCATCACCACTATCGGCATCATCGGCGCGGGCACCATGGGCAACGGCATTGCACAGGCTTGTGCCGTGTCAGGCATCAACGTCGTCATGGTTGACATTTCAGACGCCGCTGTGGCTAAAGGGATTGCCACCGTGACGGGCAGCTTGGAGCGGCTGCTGAAAAAAGAAAAGATCACCGCAGCCGACAAAGATGCCGCCTTGGCCCGCATCAAAGGCAGCACCAGTTATGACGACCTCAAGGCGGCGCAATTGGTGATTGAAGCGGCCACTGAAAACTACGACTTGAAGGTCAAAATCCTCAAGCAAATTGATGCTTTGGTGGCCCCCGAAGTGATTCTGGCCTCTAACACTTCCTCCATTTCCATCACCCAATTGGCCGCCATGACGGGCCGCGCGGATCGCTTCATCGGGATGCACTTTTTCAACCCGGTGCCAATGATGGCGCTGGTCGAAATCATCCGTGGCCTGCAAACCAGCGATGCCACCCACGCAGCGGTTCACGCCATGGCCAAGGCCTTGGGCAAGACGCCGATTACTGTGAAGAACGCGCCGGGCTTTGTGGTCAATCGCATCTTGATTCCGATGATCAACGAAGCCTTCTTTGTGCTGGCCGAAGGTCTGGCGACAGCCGAAGACATCGATGCTGGTATGAAGCTGGGCTGCAACCAGCCGATTGGCCCGCTGGCGCTGGGCGACATGATTGGTCTGGACGTGTGTCTGGCCGTGATGGAGGTGTATTTGAGCGACTACGGCGACAGCAAATACCGGCCTTGCCCGTTACTCAAAGAAATGGTGGCTGCAGGTCGCCTGGGTCGCAAGACCGGCCAAGGCGTTTACACGTACTAACGTGCAAAAGGCCCGCAATGACTGGCGTCAACAGCGGGCCGTTGGCTTGATTAACGCGTTCGGCGCGTTCTGTCAAATTGTGGATAAGTCCGGGATAACTTACAATCCAAGACGCCCCTGAATTTAACTTTATCCACAGAATTTGATACCAATAATGACCGAGGGACAACATGCCAGCCAGCCTGGCTCAGAGGCTCGGCATACTGGGCAAAATCTATGGCAGGCCTGCATTGACCAACTGGCTCAAGAGCTGCCTGAACAGCAATTCAACACTTGGATCAAGCCCCTGTCGGCCCAAGTCTCGCAGGACCTCTCGAAGGTCACCATCTTCATTGCCAACCGTTTCAAACTGGACTGGATCAGGGCGCAATACAACAACCGCATTGCCAGTTTGCTGGAGAAGCATTCAGGTCAACCGATTCAAGTTGAGTTGGCGCTGGCGCCGCGTGAAGTCGTTGTCAGAAGCCTTGGTCTGGTGCGCTCTGCTGAACCGATGGCGATGCTCGACGCCACTGAGTTGGGTGAGGATCAATCCCCGAAAAACTTCAAAAACCGACTCAATGCCAACCTGACTTTTGACACCTTGATTGAAGGCACAGCTAACCGCATGGCGCGGGCGGCGGCGGTGCATGTGGCGGGAATGCCGGGGCACTTGTATAACCCGCTGTTTATCTACGGCGGCGTGGGCTTGGGCAAGACCCATTTGATGCACGCGGTGGGCAATCGTTTGCTGGCTGACATGCCCACGGCCAAAGTTCTCTACATCCATGCTGAACAGTTTGTCTCAGATGTGGTTAAGGCGTATCAGCGCAAGACTTTTGATGACTTTAAAGCGCGTTACCATTCTCTTGATTTGCTGCTGATTGATGACGTTCAATTTTTTGCCAACAAGGAGCGAACACAAGAAGAGTTCTTCAATGCGTTCGAGGCGTTGCTGGCCAAAAAGTCCCATATTGTCATGACCAGTGACACTTATCCCAAGGGGTTGGCTGATATTCACGAGCGCCTGGTGTCGCGTTTTGACTCCGGGTTGACCGTCACTATTGAGCCGCCCGAGCTGGAAATGCGGGTTGCCATTTTGATCAATAAGGCACAGGTTGAAGGTATTAACCTGCCGGAAGAGGTCGCGTTTTTTGTTGCAAAAAACGTGCGTTCCAATGTGCGGGAGCTGGAAGGTGCGTTGCGCAAAATCATGGCGTATTCGCGTTTTAACCAGAAAGAAATTTCGATTCAACTGGCCCGTGAATCCTTGCGTGATCTGCTGTCTATTCAAAATCGACAAATTTCAGTAGAAAATATTCAGAAAACGGTGGCGGACTATTACAAGATAAAAATCGGCGACATGTATTCCAAAAGGCGCCCCGCCAACATTGCCCGCCCACGCCAGATTGCGATGTATCTGGCCAAGGAGCTGACGCAAAAAAGTTTGCCGGAAATTGGCGAACTGTTTGGTGGACGCGACCACACCACCGTTTTGCACGCCGTAAGAAAGATTGGTGGCGAGCGCCAGAAAATGACTGAACTGAACCAGCAGTTGCACGTTCTGGAGCAAACGTTAAAAGGCTGATACCTGCGTTAAAAATAGAAAACGACGGTATTGAGCAAAGCAGACTTTTTCGTTTGTTGTAAATTTAAATTGAAAAATATCTAACAAAAGGTTGACATGATTGTTCTTAAAGCGCCACAAGACAAAGTTTTATCCGTATTGCAATCAGTCGCGGGCATTGTTGAGCGTCGGCAAACATTGCCTATTCTTGCCAACGTGATGATTCGAAAAACCGGCGCCTTGCTGCAATTTACCACCAGTGATCTTGAGATACAGATTCGCACCACGGCTGAATTGAACGGCGACGCAGGCGACTTCACCACCACGGTGGGTGCGCGCAAATTGATTGACATCTTGCGCACCATGCCGTCGGACCAAACGGTGTCGCTGGAGTCGAGCGCAGCCAAGCTCATCCTGAAAGGCGGCAAAAGCAAGTTCACGCTGCAAACCATGGCCGCTGAAGATTTTCCGCTGGTGCAAGAAGCGGCCAATTTTGGCCCGATGTTTAGCGTGCCGCAAAAGACGCTTAAAGACTTGCTCAATCAAGTCTCATTTGCGATGGCGGTGCACGACATCCGTTATTACCTCAACGGCATTTTGTTTGTCGCGGAAGGCAATCAACTCAGTCTGGTTGCCACCGACGGCCACCGCCTGGCTTTTGCCTCCGCCACGCTCGATGTCGATGTGCCCAAGCAAGAAGTTATTTTGCCGCGCAAAACCGTGATTGAGTTGCAGCGCCTGCTGTCCGACGCCGAGGGCGCGATTGAAATGCAATTTGCCAACAACCAGGCCAAATTCAGCTTTCACGGCATGGAATTTGTGACCAAACTGGTCGAGGGCAAGTTTCCGGACTACAACCGCGTGATTCCCAAAAATCACAAGAACAACATCACGATGGGTCGTGCCGCTTTGCTGGCGACTTTGCAGCGCACCGCTATTTTGACCAGCGACAAGTTCAAGGGCGTTCGCCTGAACATTGATCCCGGCACCTTGCGCGTGGCCTCCAATAATGCCGAGCAGGAAGAGGCGGTGGACGAGCTTGATATTGACTACAGCGGCGACAGCATCGAGATTGGGTTCAATGTGACCTACCTCATTGATGCGCTGACCAATATGAATCAGGAAATGGTGACGCTGGCCTTGTCCGACGGCAACAGCTCGGCGCTGTTCACCATCCCCAACAACGCCACCTTTAAATATGTGGTGATGCCGATGCGTATTTAACGTCCTTTACAGGACATCACACCAAGCCTGAACCCGCAATAAACGAGATGTTGATGGCGGGTTTGGTCATTCAAGAGTTAGAGAAATCGTTGGAGAAGTTAGCTATGACCGAAGAAAACAAGCCCGTTCAGCCCCCGGAAAATGTTGAACATGATGCCAATGGTGAAGCCGCCGTTCGCACAGGGGAAGGAACCGCTGACAGCTCCAACTTCCAGCCGACCATCGACGCTCATCAAGCAGGAGCCTCCGAGGCTTATGGTGAAAACTCAATCCAGATTCTGGAAGGGCTGGAGGCAGTGCGCAAGCGTCCTGGTATGTATATCGGCGACACGTCGGATGGCACCGGTCTGCACCACTTGGTGTTTGAGGTGGTGGACAACTCGATTGATGAGTCGCTGGCGGGTCATTGCGACGATATTCTGGTCACTATCCATACCGATAATTCGGTGTCCGTGGTGGACAACGGGCGCGGCATTCCGACCGGCGTCAAGATGGACGACAAGCACGAACCCAAGCGTTCTGCCGCTGAAATCGCTCTGACCGAACTGCACGCGGGCGGCAAGTTCAATCAAAACAGCTACAAAGTCTCCGGTGGTCTGCACGGTGTGGGCGTGAGTTGCGTCAACGCCTTGAGCAAAATGCTGCGCCTGACTATCCGCCGCGATGGCAAAGTGCATGTGATGGAGTTCAGCAAAGGCTTTGTGCAAAACCGTCTGATTGAAGTCGTCAACGGTGTTGAAGTCTCACCCATGAAGGTGACGGGCAATACTGAAAAACGCGGCACTGAAATTCACTTTGCACCGGATTTGGATATTTTTCAGACCAACTCGGACTTTCATTACGAAATTTTGAGCAAACGCCTGCGCGAACTCAGTTTCTTGAACAACGGCGTCAAGATTCGCCTCAAAGATGAGCGCACGGGCAAAGAAGACGACTTTTCGGGCGCTGGCGGTGTCAAGGGTTTTGTCAACTTCATCAACAAAGGCAAGACGGTGTTGAACCCCAACATCTTTCACGCCATGGGGGACCGTCAAAGCGACCAAAACACCAACATCGGGGTTGAAGTGGCGATGCAATGGCACAGCGGCTACAACGAACAGGTGCTGTGTTTCACCAACAACATTCCGCAACGCGACGGTGGCACCCACCTGACCGGCTTGCGTGCCGCCATGACGCGAGTGATCAATAAATACATTGATGACAGTGAAATGGCTAAAAAAGCCAAGGTTGAAGTCACCGGCGATGACATGCGCGAAGGCCTGACCTGCGTGCTCTCCGTCAAAGTGCCGGAACCCAAATTCAGCAGTCAGACCAAAGACAAGCTGGTGAGTTCTGAAGTACGCGGTCCGGTCGAAGACATCGTGAGCCGCTTGCTGCACGACTATTTGCAAGAGCGCCCAGCCGATGCCAAGATCATTGTCGGCAAAATTATTGAAGCCGCCCGTGCTCGTGAAGCGGCCCGCAAAGCCCGCGACATGACGCGTCGTAAAGGTGTGCTGGACGGCATGGGCTTGCCCGGAAAACTGGCCGATTGCCAGGAAAAAGACCCCGCGATGTGCGAAATTTACATCGTCGAGGGCGACTCTGCCGGTGGCTCTGCCAAGCAGGGTCGTGACCGCAAGTTTCAGGCGATTCTGCCTTTGCGCGGCAAGATTTTGAATGTCGAAAAAGCGCGCTACGAAAAGCTGCTGACCAGCAACGAAATCCTGACCCTCATCACGGCGCTTGGCACTGGCATCGGCAAGGCCGGTGGCACCACTGGCAATGACGACTTCAATGTGGCCAAGCTGCGCTACCACCGCATCATCATCATGACGGATGCCGACGTTGACGGTGCCCACATCCGCACGCTGCTGCTCACCTTTTTCTACCGTCAGATGACTGAGCTGGTGGAGCGCGGCCATATCTACATTGCGCAACCGCCACTCTACAAAGTGAAGGCCGGCAAAGAAGAGTTGTACCTGAAAGACGACGCCGCACTGGACAGTTTCATGCTGCGCATTGCCTTGCTTAACGCCTCGATTTTCACCGGCGGCGAGAACGGCGTCACGCTCAATGGCGAGGCGCTGGGTGAGTTGGCGCGCAAGCACCAAAGCGCGCAAGCCGTGATTGCACGTCTGCGCAACTTCATGGATGCTGAGGCGCTGCGCTCCGTGGCTGACGGTGTCGCGCTGAATCTGGAAACTCTGGACGATGCGCAAGCCAGTGCCGCCGCGCTGCAAGCCAAGCTGCCCGACGCCGAAGTGGTGGGCGAGTTTGACCTCAGGACGGACAAGCCGCTGCTGCGTATCAGCCGTCGCTACCACGGCAACGTCAAAAGCAGCGTGCTGACGCAAGATTTTGTGCGAGGCACCGACTATGCCGCGTTAGCTGATGCCGCCAATACGTTTCGGAGCTTGCTTAACGAAGGTGCCAAGGTCATGCGGGGCGAAGGAGAGCGTCAAAAAGAAGAAAAAGTGACGGACTTCCGGAGTGCGATGGCGTGGCTGCTGGGCCAGGCTGAACATTTCACCTCGCGCCAGCGCTACAAAGGTTTGGGCGAAATGAACCCGCTGCAACTCTGGGAAACCACCATGGACCCCAAAGTGCGCCGCTTGCTTAAGGTCCAAGTGGATGACGCCATCGAAGCTGATCGTGTGTTCACCATGCTGATGGGCGACGAGGTCGAACCCCGTCGCGAGTTCATCGAAGCCAACGCTTTGCGCGCTGGCAATATCGACATTTAAGCGCGCTCGGGCGGTTGATTCTCGCTGCTACAGCGACATGCCGCCCGACACTTCAAGCACTGTGCCATTGATGTAGCTGGCCTCGTCGCTGGCTAAAAAAGCGTAAACGTTGGCAATCTCTTCGGGCTTGCCCAGACGGCGCAGCGGCACTTTGGCCTCCAGGTCTTGCAGCACTTTTTCAGGCATGGCGGCCACCATCGGCGTGGTAATAAAACCGGGGGCGACAGCGTTCACGCGAATGCCTTTGGGGCCTAGTTCGCGACTCCAGGTCTTGGTAAAACCAATCACCCCAAACTTGCTGGCGGCGTAGTTGGTTTGACCAAAATTTCCATAAAGCCCGACGACCGAACTGGCGTTGAGAATCACACCGCTGCCCTGCGCGACCATGAGGTCAACCACGGCTTGTGCGCAATGAAATCCGCCGCGTAAGTTGACGTCAATGACGCTGTCAAACTGTGCCAGCGTCATTTTTTGTAAACGCGCATCCTGGGTGATGCCCGCGTTGTTGACCAGCACGTCAATACGCCCGAATTGCGCTTTGACGCGGGCGACCACCTCGTCAATCATGGTGCGTTGCGTCACATCCATCAGAAAACCTTCGGCTGTAGCGCCCAGTGCGCGGCATTGCGCCACGGCCTCGTCCACGCCCGCTTGCTTGAGGTCGCAGACGATGACGATGGCGCCCTCAGCGGCAAATTTGAGCGCGGTGGCCAAGCCAATACCTTGCGCAGCCCCCGTGATGAGACTAACTTTGTTGAGTAAGCGTGGAGAGGTCATAAGTCGGCTTGCCAGTTGGTTAATGAAGCGAAACATCTTAGCGCCCTGTCAACGGATGTGTTTGCAAAAACTTATAGTGCAG
Source organism: uncultured beta proteobacterium (assembly GCA_903823025.1). GTDB lineage: Bacteria > Pseudomonadota > Gammaproteobacteria > Burkholderiales > Burkholderiaceae_C > Rhodoferax. Next base: position 19,439 of record CAIJRK010000081.1, on the reverse strand, counting down.
CCTATTGCAGAGATGCATTTTTTAAGCGGGCCACCAGGCTGGCGCCAACTTTGATGGAATATACAAATTATCAATAAAAAACGTAGGGCTATATAAAATAGTAAGAAATGTTCACCTAGAATTAAAAATTAATAAATCGTTAATTTGATGTGAGAAAAATTAGAAGTTTGGTCAACCTCCCAGCAAGAGAGATGGCCTGTTTTTTTCAGCTAACCTCTTCCTTTTTACTGACGGCCCAAGGGGACTCCGTTTCAGTAATCAGATACTTCAAAAAGTTCATGCAATTTGATGAACGTCTCAAACGATACGACCCCGGAGAATCTGCCTTGAACTCTATTGGCCGACCTCAAGCCCACTTTTTTTATCTGCTCGCTTTAGGGTTGGCAGGCGCTGTTGCCATTCTTGTCGTGGGCGGCTTGACGTGGCTGGCCGCCAGTCTGGCACTTTTTTTAACGCTGGCTGCCGCAGGACTGGGCTTGATGCTGCAGGCCCGGCAAACCGCCTGGTGGCAATCTGTGGACGATTATTTGTCCAGCCAACAGCAATTTGGTGACAAAGTAGCGCCGGTCTGGAGCGGGCATATTGAGTCATCGTGTGAACAAATGGAAAGCGCGGTCACGTCCCTGTCGGCTCGCTTTTCCGGCATTGTTGACAAATTGGATGATGCCGTGCACGCCTCCAGTCTGGCGACGGTTGCTATTGGTGACGGCGGTAACGGACTGGCAGCGGTTTTTGCCAAAAGCGAGCAGCAGCTGGGTGCTGTGGTCAGCTCACAAAAAACGGCTATGAACAGCATGGCGCAGATGCTTGAAAAAGTAGAAACGCTGGATCAATTCATTGTCGAGTTGCAGGATATGGCCGCCGATGTGGCCAAGATCGCGGCGCAAACCAACCTGTTGGCGCTCAATGCCGCCATCGAAGCGGCCCGCGCGGGCGAGCAGGGACGCGGTTTTGCGGTGGTGGCCAAGGAGTTTCGGATGCTCTCCACCCAGTCAGGCGAAACCGGTTTGCGCATTGCCGGCAAAGTCGGCGTGATCAGCACCGCGATTGTGGAGACCTGCCGCGCCGTGCGTGAATCGGTCAAGCAAGAAGATGGCGCAATGCTGAGTGCCGAGGCCACGATTGGGTCTGTGCTGACCGATTTCAAAAACATCACCGATGCGCTGCTGCAATCGAGCGCACTGCTCAAAAATGAAAGTATTGGCATTCAGTCTGAAGTGAGTGATGCGCTGGTGCAATTGCAGTTTCAGGACCGTGTCAGCCAGATCATGAATCATGTCAAAGGCAACATTGAGCGCTTGCCCGGGTTTTTGGCGCAGCACCGCGAGCAAGTGCTGAAAAGCGGCACCCTGCAACCGTTGGATGCGACAACGCTGCTGTCTGATCTGAAAAAAACCTACGTGATGGCCGACCAGCATCTGACACACAGCGGCGGTCGCGCCGTGCAAAAAATTGACACCGAAACCACTTTTTTCTAAGGGATGACATGGCTAAAACAATTTTGATTGTGGATGACTCTTCTTCTATGCGACAGGTGGTCGGAATCACCTTGAGGGCGGCGGGCTATGACGTGATTGAAGGCCGCGATGGCAAAGATGCACTCAATCAGCTCACGGGTCAGAAAGTTCACCTGATCATCAGCGATGTCAATATGCCCAATATGGATGGCATTAGCTTTGTCATTGCCGTCAAGAAAATGCCTGCCTATAAATTCACGCCGATCATCATGCTCACCACCGAGACCGAGGATGCGAGAAAAAACGAAGGTCGTGCCGCTGGCGCCAAAGCCTGGGTGGTCAAACCTTTCAGACCTGAACAGTTGCTTGATGCGGTCCAAAAGTTATGCCTGCCATGACCGACCCTCATGTAACGGGCGAGGCTGACGCCGAAAGCGCGCCCAAAGTGTTGCACATTCAGGGCGAGTTGACCATTTATCAGGTGGTCGAACTCAAAGAGATTTTGCTGACCGCGCTGGCTGAACCACTACCCCTTGACGTTGATTTGTCGGGTGTGACCGAGATGGATACGGCGGGCGTTCAACTGTTGATGCTGGTGAAAAAAACAGCGCAGGCCACCCAGCATGAACTTCGCTTCATGGCGCACAGTCCGGCGGTCACGGAGGTGTTTGAATTGCTGGATCTGGCCGCCTACTTTGACGACCCGCTCATCATCGCCTCGCCCGGTGCCACAAGGCGGCCCCATGAATCTTGATCAAGTCCTGCAAACCTTCTTTGCTGAAAGCCGTGAGTTGCTTGAAGACATGGAAAATGCGCTCCTCATTGTGGTGCAGGCGCCGCAAAAAGAGGAGCTGATTAACGCCATCTTTCGCGCCGCTCACACGATCAAAGGCTCGGCAGGCCTATTTGGGCTGGACCACATCGTCGCCTTTACCCATGTGGTTGAAAGCGTGCTTGACCAAGTGCGTGCGGGCAAGCTGCCCATTGAAGACAAACTGGTGGTGCTCTTGCTATCTTGCTCTGACCACATTGGCGATTTGGTGGAGGCCGTCGCGCAAGGGGCCGATAAGACCGAGGCATCTTTGCTGCAGCAGGGTGAGCCGTTGGTGGCGCTGCTCTGTGGTTATTTGGCCGCGCCGCAAACGCCCGATGCGTTGCCCGTGCCCTTGGTGTGGCAAGCCGCAGACCCTATCCAACGCATCAAGGGTGAGCCTGTGGATGCTGACCATTGGCACATCTCGCTGCGCTTTGGCCCGGAGGTGCTGAAAAACGGCATGGACCCGCTCTCGTTCATTCGCTACCTTGAAACGTTGGGTCGTATCACCGGCATTGCCACCTTGCCTGACGCGATACCGCCCGCCGATGTGATGGACCCGCAGACCTGTTATCTCGGCTTTGAAATCGCTTTCAAAAGCGAGGCGGATAAAGCCCGGATTGAAAATGTCTTTGAGTTTGTGCGCGACGATTGCCGCATCCGGATTTTGCCCCCGCACAGTTTGATCAGCGAATATGTTCGCCTGATTCATGAACTCCAGGAACAGCCCGTCCGCCTCGGCGAGATACTGATGCGCTGCGGCACCCTCACGGCTCAGGAGTTGGCGACCGCGTTACAGGTGCAGTCGGACACGCCAAGCAAACAAATAGGCACTATTTTGGTCGAGCAAGGCTCGGTGCACCCGGAGGTGGTCGAGGCCGCGCTGGTCAAACAAAAACAGGTCAAAGATATCGGTGCGCAAGACAGCCGTTCCGTCCGGGTCGATGCTGAAAAACTCGACCAACTGATCAACCTGGTGGGTGAACTCATCATTGCCGGTGCCAGCGTGAACCTGATTGCCCGCAAGGCACAGATGATTGACTTGCAAGAAAGCAGCGCCAAACTCTCCAGCCTGGTGCAGGACGTGCGCGACAGTGCGCTGCAATTGCGTATGGTCAAAATCGGCGCAACTTTTAGTCGTTTTCAACGCGTGGTGCATGACGTCTCGCGTGAAATCGGCAAGAGCATCACGCTGGTGGTCAGCGGCGAGGAGACCGATCTGGACAAAACCGTGGTGGAGAAGCTGGGCGACCCCTTGATGCACTTGGTTCGTAACGCGATGGATCACGGCATTGAAGCCGCTGAGGTCCGTCTCGCGCACGGCAAACCGGCTGCCGGCTGCATCACGTTGAATGCCTACCATGACTCTGGCGCTATCGTGATTGAGGTCAGCGACGACGGCGGTGGTCTCAAGCGTGAGCGCATTCTGGCCAAGGCGCTGGAACGCGGACTGATTGAAGTCGGTCACACGCTGTCAGATGCCGAGATTTACGCCCTGATTTTCGAGCCGGGTTTTTCTACCGCTGAACAAGTCACCAATCTGTCCGGGCGCGGTGTGGGTCTGGATGTGGTGAAGCGCAACATCACAGCCCTGCGCGGTAGTGTGAGCGTGCACAGCGAGGACGGCCTGGGCACCACGGTGGCGGTGCGCCTGCCACTCACGCTGGCCATCATCGACGGCTTTCTGATTGAAATTGGTCAATCTGTTTTTGTGATTCCACTCGATGCGATTGACGAGTGCGTTGAGTTTTCGACTGAACCCGGTCACGACTACGCCAACTTGCGGGGGCAAGTGTTGCCGCTCATTCGTCTGCGCGAGTTGTTTGCGGTGGACGGTGCGCCCACCCGGCGCGAGAACATCGTGGTCCTCCAGTCTGGGGGGCAGCGGGTCGGGCTGGTGGTGGACACCTTGCTGGGCGAATTTCAAACCGTCATCAAACCGTTGGGGCAGTTGTTCAGTCAAGTTCATTGCATTAGCGGCTCCACTATTTTGGGCAGCGGTGAGGTCGCCCTGATTCTGGACGTGCCTGCGCTGGTGCGACAAGCCCGTCAAGTTCAATCCCCCGCTTTGGCGGTTCATCCAGTCTTCTAGAAATCAATAAAAAAGCTAGGAATCATCATGTTTTCAAATATCAAAATTGGGGTTCGGCTGATTGCCGGATTCATTCTGGTGGCGGCCATCAGTGTCGTGGTAGGTGTCATTGGTATCTCCAGCGCGGACAAGATCAACACCCTGGCGGAGTCGATGTACCAGCAGGACTTGCTCGGACTCTCTTACGTCAAGGAAGCCAATATCAACATGATTTATATCGGGCGCGCGCGCGCCAATTATTTGCTGGCAACGACGCAGGAAGAACGTCAGCATCACTTGGCCTCGATCAGCAAAGACAGTGCCACCTTTAAAGACTATCTAAACAGGGCCAAACCGTTATTTGTCTCACCTCGCGCTAAAGAAATCTTCATATCATTTGACAAGCTATGGGATGACTATCAGGCGGAGATGCAACTCACGCTCACACTGGCTAGTCAAGAAAAGCTGGCCCAACGCAGCGATGCGTTGACCCTCGCCCTTGAAAAAGCGCGTAACAAAGCGAACGTGATAGACGATTTGATGACGGAAGTGACATTGATTAAAGAAGCGCGGGCCAAGGAAGCTGCCGCTGAAACGATGGCGCTTTATGAATCCAGCCGCAACATTATGATGATTGCGATTGTGGTGGGCGTTTTGCTGGGCATCGCTTTGGGCTTCATCATCAGCCGCAGCGTGACCAGGCCTTTGAATCAGGCACGCGACGCCGCGAACCGCCTGGCCGAAGGTGATTTGACGGTGCGTATTGAAACCCACGCCAAAGATGAAACCGGTCAGATGCTGCAGTCGATGCAAGCCATGATCGGCAAGTTGTCACAAGTGGTCTCCGAGGTCAACGCGAGTGCCCAGTCGCTGTCTAGTGCGTCGGAAGAAGTCAGTGCCACCGCGCAATCGCTCTCGCAGGCGTCCAGCGAACAGGCCGCCAGTGTTGAGGAAACCAGCGCGTCTATTGAGCAAATGTCGTCGTCAATTGCCCAAAACACCGAGAACGCCAAAGTCACCGACGGCATGGCCAGCAAAGCTGCCAGAGAAGCCGTGGAAGGCGGTGAGTCGGTTAACGCTACGGTGGCGGCCATGAAACAAATTGCCAAAAAGATCAGCATCATTGATGACATTGCTTATCAAACCAATTTGCTGGCGTTGAATGCCGCCATTGAAGCGGCCCGCGCGGGTGTGCACGGCAAGGGCTTTGCTGTGGTGGCCGCTGAAGTGCGCAAGCTGGCCGAGCGTAGTCAGATTGCAGCGCAAGAAATCGGTGAAGTCGCCAGTAACAGCGTCGAACTGGCCGAAAAAGCGGGCAAATTGCTCAGTGAAATCGTGCCAAGCATTCGCAAGACCTCCGACTTGGTACAAGAAATTTCGGCGGCGTCCAGCGAGCAATCATCCGGGGTCAGTCAGATCAACTCGGCGGTGATGCAGTTGAGCCAGGCGACGCAACAAAACGCCTCCAGTTCAGAAGAACTTGCCGCGACAGCCGAGGAGATGAGCAGCCAAGCCGAGCAACTGCAAGCAGCGATGGCGTTCTTTAAACTTGATCACTCGCCAATGAACAAAACTTTGAGTGCGTCCGCACGTCAAGGCAGCACCACTGGCAAGTCGGGAGTCATGCGCCCAAGTGGCGTTAAGTTGGCGAGTAGTTTGACGCCATCCTCACGCCCCGATCTTGACGAATCCCATTTCACCAAGTTTTAGAGGTGAGCGCCATGAATGCCCTGATCAAAACAGACAACCAGGTGCTGGCCGAGCCAGCGCAATACTTAACTTTTATGCTCGGTGGCGAGATGTTCGCCATCACGATTGTCGGCATCAAGGAGATCATTGAGTACGCCGGGCTGACGCCCGTGCCCATGATGCCGTCGTGCATTCTTGGGGTGATGAACTTGCGCGGCTCAGTCGTGCCGGTTATGGATTTATCCGCCCGTTTTGGCAAGCCAACCACCGCCCTGACCAAGCGAACCTGCATCGTCATCGTCGAGGTTGCTGCTGGGGATGTGTCTCATGACATGGGGATTTTGGTTGATGCGGTGAATGCCGTGCTGGAAATTCCGACCTCCGAGATTGAACCGGCGCCTGCCTTTGGTGCCAAAATCCGCACCGACTTTATGGAGGGCATGGGCAAAGTCAACGGTAAGTTTGTCATTCTGCTTAACATTAATCGGGTGCTATCGGTTGAAGAGATTGGGGTGTTGGCGCAGCCCGTTGACGTGGCACCTTTGTTGCTGGCTTGAGCGTCTTTAACCGCGCGTATGAAAATAGAGCGTTAGTAATCAGGAAAAATATGTTTTCAAATATGAAAATAGGCACCCGGATGAGCACCGGGTTTGCCGCTGTGCTGTTGTTGGTTCTCGCCCTTGCTGTGGTTGGTGTCGCCAGCATGACGACGCTGAACGGGCAGGTTAAACATCTTGTCAACAACAATATGTACAAGGAAAAACTCGCCAACGACATGAACAGTGCGGTGTATATCGTGACAAGGGTCATGCGCTCTATCGTGCTGCTTAAAGACCCGGTTCTGATCGCTGCTGAACAAAAAATACTGGATCAGGCGCGTCAAAACTACAACCATTCATTTGAGCTTCTTGAAAAGACACCGATCAGCGACAAAGAAAAAGAAATTCTTTTGAAAATTAGAAATTTTTCTGCTGAAACAAGACCGATGAACGACAAAGTGCTGGCCTTGGATACGGCCGGTCAAGCCGATGAGGCTATTGCGTTCTTGATGCTGACGGCTGGCCCGGCGGCTCAAAAATGGCAAGACGAGATCGCCACGCTGATTACGTCTGTTGAGACGGATGCCAAACAAGATTACATCAGCGCCCAACAGGTTTATAGCCAGGCGCAAACACTGATCGTGGCCATGTCGGTGGCGGCCATTGCGTTAAGTGCACTGATTGCCACGTTTTTGACGCGCGGCATTACCCGTCCGTTAGGCCAGGCAGTCGCCGTGGCTAATCGCCTGTCGGAAGGCGATTTAACGGGAAAAATAGAGTCCACCGCCAAGGATGAGACGGGCCAGATGTTGCACGCCCTACGCAACATGGTCAGCCGGTTATCGCAAGTGATCGAAGGTCAGAAGAGTTTGGTGGAGGCGGCCAATCGTGGCAATTTTGAGGCGCGCATTGACCTGAATGGTTTACAGGGTTTTCAGAAAAAAATGGGGGAAGACTTGAACCAGCTTGTCACCACCACAGGGGCCAGCATCGACGATGTCGTGCGTGTCATGGGCGCCATGGCTGTGGGCGATTTGACTCAAAAAATCAGCAAGCCGTATGACGGTGCTTTTGGTGTTCTCAAAACCTATACCAACGACACGGTCAACAAACTCTCGCAAGTGGTGGCCGATGTTAACGCTGGCGCACAAGCGTTGGCGAGTGCGTCGGAGCAGGTGAGCGCCACGTCGCAGGCGTTGTCGCAAGCGGCCAGCGAGCAGGCTGCCAGCATAGAGGAGACCAGCGCCTCGATTGAAGAAATGTCCTCGTCGATTGCACAAAATTCCGAAAACGCCAAGGTTACCGATGGCATGGCCAGCACGGCGGCCAAGGAGGCTGAGCTAGGCGGTTCATCGGTGAATGCGACCGTGGCGGCCATGAAGCAAATTGCCAAAAAGATCAGCATCATTGATGACATCGCTTATCAGACCAACTTGCTGGCCTTGAATGCCGCCATTGAAGCGGCCCGCGCGGGTGAACATGGCAAGGGTTTTGCCGTGGTCGCCGCTGAGGTGCGCAAGCTGGCTGAACGCAGCCAAGTCGCCGCGCAAGAGATTGGCGAAGTCGCCAGCAGCAGCGTTGAACTGGCCGAAAAAGCGGGCAAGCTGCTGGATGCAATCGTGCCGAGTATTCGTAAAACCTCTGACCTGGTGCAGGAGATTGCAGCGGCCTCCAGCGAGCAATCGTCTGGGGCCGGGCAGATCAATGCGGCGGTCACGCAGTTGAATCAGACCACACAGCAAAACGCCTCTAGCGCGGAAGAACTCGCCGCCACGGCTGAAGAAATGAGTAGTCAGGCCGAACAATTGCAGCAAACCATGTCGTTCTTTAATCTCGACGGGACGGCCAATGCAGGCGCAAACGCTAATGCAAATACAAAAATGCAGGCGTATTCGGTGCGACAAAGGGCTGTCATCACGCCATCGGTCGGGGTGAATCGGGGTGGCGCCAAAACCGCACGTCCTGTGGTGCAGTCTTCAGTGACAGAGATGGATGAAACGCAGTTCACAAGGTTCTGAAAAACCCGTGCAAGACCGACCCACGCTCCAAACGATGACCTTATCCGCGATTACCGACCATGAATTCAGCCAGTTTCAAAATTTCATTTTTGAAGCTGCCGGGATCAGTTTGGGCGCTTCTAAAAAAGCGCTGGTCAGTGGCCGCCTGGCCAAGCGCTTGGTTCATCATCAATTGCAGACCTACGGTGCTTATTTCAAACTGCTAACGAGTGGACACGCGCCCGCCGAAATGCAAATGGCAGTTGACTTGCTAACGACCAACGAGACTTATTTTTTCCGGGAAGCCGCGCATTTTGATTTTTTGCGCACGCAGGCGCTGGCCGTCGTCAAGCGCGCGCAGCCCTTTCGCGTGTGGAGTGCGGCCAGTTCGACGGGCGAAGAGGCTTACAGCATTGCCATGGTGCTGGCCGACTGTCTGGGCACGACGCCTTGGGAGGTGGTGGGTTCTGACATCAGCAGCGGCGTGTTGGAAGGCGCCCGAACCGGACATTACTCGATGCAGCGGGGACGCCATATTCCGCCGGTCTATCTGGGGCGCTTTTGTCTGCGGGGCGTCGGCCCACAAGAAGGAACGTTGTTAATCGAACGCCCCTTGCGTCAAAAGGTGCGTTTTATTCAAGTCAACCTGAATACGGCATTGCCTGAACTCGGCTTGTTTGACGTGATTTTTTTGCGCAATGTGATGATTTATTTCAATAAGGAAACCAAGCGGGAGGTGGTGGCACGGGTGTTGTCGCTGCTCAAGCCGGGCGGCTATTTTTGTGTCGGCCATTCTGAAAGTCTGAACGAGATTAGCCATGCCGTGCAGCCTTTTTTGCCTTCTATTTATCTCAAGCCATAACCTCATGTCGTGCGTTAGCATTCCTGCTTTGACCACTATTTTTTTACAACCTGGCGAGCACTTTATGGGCGATGCCAGTTGCCGGATCCGCACGCTGCTAGGTTCTTGTGTGTCGATCACGCTTTGGCATCCGGTGCGTCGGGTAGGCGCCATGTCTCACTTCTTGCTGCCCAGTCGCAGTCGGCCTCATGCGGGTGATCTCGATGGTCACTATGCCGACGAATCCTTGTTGATTTTGTTGCAAGAACTGGCAGATATTGAGGTGATGCCAACGCAATGTGTGGGCAAGATTTTTGGGGGTGGCGAAATGTTTCCCGGTCAAGCCCGCTCTGCTAATCCTTCGGTGGGCACGCTAAATGGTGAAGCCGCGCGCGCCTTGCTGCAGTCATACCGAATACCGATTGTTGCCGAGAGCTTGTTTGGACTGGGTCATCGACAGATTGTTTTTGACATTGGCAGTGGCAATGTCTGGGCACGTCAGGTCAAACCGGTTGATCCGCACTTGGGACCCTCACAGGAGAAAATTTCATGAGCAACCCTATCAAAGTGATGGTGGTGGACGACTCAGCCGTTGTGCGCCAAGTTGTTAGCGCGCTGCTCAATGCCGACCCGACGATTGACGTGATCTGCGCGGTGGCTGACCCGTTGCTGGCCATGGTGCGCATGAAAACCCAGTGGCCCGACGTGATCGTGCTGGACATCGAAATGCCACGCATGGACGGCCTGACCTTTTTGCGGCAAATCATGCGCGAGCGCCCCACGCCCGTTGTAATTTGTTCCACGTTGACCGAGGCGGGTACCAAAACCTCGATTGAAGCGCTGGCCGCTGGAGCGGTGGCCATTATTACCAAGCCCAAACTCGGCCTCAAGCAGTTTTTAAACGACAGCTCGAACGACCTGATCTCGGCGGTCAAAGTAGCGGCACGTGCCAATGTCAAGCGGCTGCTGGTTATCGAAAAATACAACGCGGATGTTATTTTGCCGCCCGCCAGCGGCCACAGCGCCATGCTCAAGACGACCGAACGCGTGGTGGCCATTGGCACCTCAACCGGCGGCACTCAAGCATTGGAGCGTGTGCTGGTCACGCTGCCCAGGGTGTCTCCCGGCTTGGTGATCGTGCAGCACATGCCCGAAAAGTTTACGGCTGAATTTGCGGCCCGACTCAACACGTTGTGCCAGATCACTGTCAAAGAAGCCCAGCACAATGACCGCGTGATTCAGGGGCAAGCGCTGATTGCCCCGGGCGGCAAACACATGCTGCTGCGACGCAACGGTGCCCAGTATTTTGTAGATGTCGTTGATGGACCACTGGTGAATCGGCATCGTCCTTCGGTGGATGTGCTGTTTCGCTCAGTCGCTAAAGGGGCTGGCGCCAATGCGTTGGGCGTGATCATGACCGGCATGGGCGACGACGGCGCTGCTGGCTTGCTGGAGATGCGCAAAGCAGGCGCCCACACGCTCGCCCAAGATGAGGACAGCTGCGTGGTGTACGGAATGCCCAAAGAAGCAGTCAAACGGGGCGCCGTTGAAAAAACAGTCCCTTTAAGCGCGATTGGACGAGAAATAATGTTGCAACTTTAGGAGTCCTTTTTGAAAAATAGGGTAGAGGTCAATTTTGATTTGAATCAGGTGGATGCGGTCATCATGGATATGGATGGCACGATGGTGGATACGTTGGACGACTTTGTTATCGCCCTGAATCAAATGTTGGGCGATTTGCCGTTGCCGCATCCCGGCTGCACCATCGAGCGCGCCACCGTCGCGCGGTTAGTGGGCAAAGGCTCAGAACATTTGATCAAGCAAGTTCTCATTCACGTCAGTCAGCTGCCTGCGTCGGTTCATTTGGATGCGAAGGCACTGGCGCAACTCTGCGACCTCGCCTGGCCCAGTTACCAGCGTCATTACCTGGCGGTGAACGGCTTGCACGCTCAGGTCTATCCCGGTGTGCTGGACGGGCTGACGCAACTCAAGGCGCGTGGACTGCCACTGGCTTGTCTGACCAACAAGCCTATTGCCTTTGCCTTGCCGCTCTTGAAGACCAAAGGCTTGGATAGTTTTTTTGATTTCACGTTTGGCGGTGATTCTTTTGACCGTAAAAAACCCGATCCACTGCCGTTGCTCAAAACTTGTGAAGCCTTGGGCACAGCGCCGCACCGGACGTTGATGATTGGCGACTCCAGCAACGATGCACAAGCGGCCCGCGCTGCCGGTTGCCCCGTGCTGCTGGTCAGCTATGGCTACAACCACGGCGTGCCCATTCGCACGGTGGACGCCGATGGCTACATGGATTCTTTGCAGCATTTGATTCCGTCCTAAACGATTTCTCTGGGGACGACCCCGCGCGCGCCCAGCCTGAACACCGCCACCGTTTGCACCAAGTCGTTGGCCTGCGATTTCAGGCTGCTGGCGGCGGCTGCCATTTCTTCGACCAGCGCCGCATTTTGCTGTGTCACCTGATCCATTTGAACGACCGCTTCCCCGACTTGTGAAACCCCCAGACTTTGCTCGGAGCTGGCCGCACTGATTTCGCTCATCAAGTCGGTCACACGCTGAATGGCGCTCACCACATCAACCATCGTGACGCCCGCCTGATCCACCAGCGTAGTGCCTTGTTCGACCCGTTCCACACTGGCGCTAATCAACGATTTGATTTCTTTGGCGGCTTCGGCGCAACGACCAGCCAAAGACCGCACTTCTGCCGCCACCACAGCAAAACCACGGCCCTGTTCGCCCGCGCGAGCCGCTTCTACGGCGGCGTTTAACGCCAGAATGTTGGTCTGAAAAGCAAGGCCGTCAATCACCTGAATGATGTCGAAAATTTTGTGGGAAGCGTTGTTGATGTCTTTCATGGTGTCCACCACCTGCGTCACCACCTCTCTGCCTTTGAGTGCCACCGACGAAGCGTTCACGGAGAGCTGATTAGCTTGGCGGGCGCTGTCGGCGTTTTGCTTGACGGTGGCGCTGAGTTGTTCCATGGACGCAGCGGTTTCTTCCAGTGCGCTGGCCTGGTTTTCGGTGCGCGCCGACAGGTCGCTATTGCCTTGGGCGATTTCGGCGCTAGCGGTGGCGACGCCTTCGGAGCCTTGGCGAACGGCGGTGACGACGGCTGTGAGGCTGGTTTGCATGGCTGCCATCGAGTGCAGAAGGCGCGCCACCTCGTCCTTGCCCTCGGGCTGAATGACTACCGTCAGGTCGCCTTGCGCCATGGCGTTCACCACGTTGATGGCATGACCGATACCTCGGTCAATGGAGCGGGAGATGACCAACGCCAACCCGCCTACCCCCAAGGTCGCCATCAACACGGCTATACCAAGGCCCGTGGCGTAGGCAATGAATTCGTCCCTCAAATCATCCACGTACAGGCCTGAACCTACGACCCAGCCCCAAGGCGCGAAGCCCTGAACATAAGATATTTTTTCAACTGGTACGTTTTTTCCGGGCTTGGGCCACAGATAGTCCACAAATCCTTTTTTATCCTGGCGCACTTTCTCCACAAATAACTCAAATACGGAGACGCCGCTGGGGTCGCGGATGGCGTTGCTGCTTTTGCCGTCGAGTTCCGGCTGAATCGGATGCATGACGATGTTGGCCTGCATGTCGTTGATCCAGAAATAGTCATCCTGGTTGTAGCGCATCTGCGCAATGGCTTGTTTAGCCATGGCCTGCGCCTGATCGCGCGGCATTTTGCCGGACGTCTCCAACTGATGTGCCCACACCAACACACCCGCTGCCGTCTCTACCGTATGACGCACCAGCTTTTGGCGATCCTGTCGGCTTTGGTGGTACTGGTTCAACGCCATGTAGGCGCATACCGTGATCAAGACCAGAATGCTGATAAAAGTCAGCAATCGAAGTTTGAACAGGATGGACAGTCGATTCAAAAGCGGCTTCATGGCGGTTTTCGTATTGCCTTACCCGCATCAGCGCGATGCACATGATGGTGGCTAAGAGGGGTGATTTGACTTATTCACTTGGCGCCTGGCCGTAGAGGTGCTGATCGGGCGGGTGAGTGCGTGCTTTTTATGTCATCAGGATTCTGAAGTTTTTAACACTTGTTAACAACAGGGTTTTCCATAGCAAGACCCACGAGGGTGTGCGGTTGGCAGGTGCTGTTTTGCTACACTGCCGTCATGTTCATTCACCACATCAGCATCAAAGGTTGCAGTGACCGGGGAGCCTGGCCCTGGCGCACGCCGCAAGGCACGTCAGCCCTCGCCTGACTTCTCTCCTATCTTGCTTGAATGAACCGCAGCCCACTTGGCTGCCCGCTGGATTTACCGCGTTTTGAGGGTGTTATTGCCCAGACCGTGTGCCTAAAATTCAGCACTTGAACTCTGAAAGAATCTACCCCGTGATTTCTGAACTTGAATTTAAGAGCCTGAGCGCTCAAGGCTATAACCGCATTCCTTTGATGGCAGAAGCCTTTGCCGATCTGGAAACGCCCTTGTCGCTTTACCTGAAACTGGCGCACGCCAAAGAAGGTGGCCAAAACGCCAACGCCCATGATGGCGGTGCCTATAGTTTTCTATTGGAGTCGGTGGTCGGCGGCGAGCGCTTTGGGCGTTACAGCTTCATCGGTTTGCCCGCCCGCACCTTGTTGCGTGCCATCGGTTTTGGTGCCGAGGTGCGCACCGAGGTGGTCACTGATGGCGTAGTGGTAGAAACCTCTCGCGCTAATCCGCTGGACTTTATCTCGGACTATCAAAAGCGTTTCAAAGTAGCGTTGCGTCCGGGTTTGCCGCGTTTTTGTGGCGGACTGGCGGGCTACTTTGGTTACGACACGGTGCGCTATATCGAGAAAAAGCTGGCATCCTCATGTCCGCCCGATACGCTGGGTTGCCCGGATATTTTGTTGCTGCAATGCGAAGAGTTAGCCGTAATCGACAACCTCTCCGGCAAGCTGTATTTGATTGTGTACGCCGACCCGGCGCGCCCCGAGGCTTATGCCAACGCCAAGAAGCGCTTGCGAGAATTGAAGGATCGGCTTAACGATTCGGTCAGCGCGCCGGTGGTCAAGCCGACGCCCAGTTATCCGGTTGAACGTGAGTTTGCCAAAGCCGACTACATTGCGGCGGTAACGCACGCCAAAGAATTGATTGCAGGCGGCGACTTCATGCAGGTGCAAGTGGGCCAACGCCTCAAGAAGCGCTACACCGAATCGCCGCTGAGTTTGTACCGGGCCTTGCGGGCGCTCAATCCCAGTCCTTATATGTATTACTACCACTTTGGTGATTTCCATGTGGTCGGGGCATCGCCCGAGATATTGGTGCGTCAGGAACAAGTCATTACGGGCGAGAAAATCGAGCAAAAAATAACGATTCGTCCCTTGGCCGGCACGCGACCACGCGGTGCCAGTCTGGCGTTGGACAAGGCCGCCGAAGTCGAACTGATCAACGACCCCAAAGAACGCGCCGAACATGTGATGCTGATTGATCTGGCGCGCAACGACATTGGTCGCATCGCCAAAATTGGCAGCGTGAAAGTGACTGAAGCGTTCAGCGTGGAGCGTTACAGCCACGTGATGCACATCGTGAGCAACGTCGAAGGCACGTTAATTGACGGCCCGGATGGTCAACCGCTGGGCAGCATGGAGGTGCTCAAAGCCACGTTCCCCGCTGGCACGCTAACCGGCGCACCCAAGGTTCACGCGATGGAGCTGATCGACAAACTGGAGCCGACCAAGCGCGGCCTCTACGGCGGCGCTTGCGGCTACCTGAGTTACGCGGGCGACATGGATGTGGCGATTGCCATCCGCACCGGCATCATCAAGGATCAGATGCTGTATGTGCAGGCCGCCGCCGGGGTGGTGGCCGACTCGGTGCCGGAACTGGAATGGAAAGAAACCGAGGCCAAGGCGCGGGCCTTGTTGCGGGCCTCGGAGTTGGTGGAAGAAGGGCTGGAGTAAATCATGCTTAAAAAAATCAAACTTTTGATGATCGACAACTACGATTCGTTCACCTACAACATCGTTCAATATCTGGGTGAGTTGGGGGCCGAGGTGAACGTTTTTCGCAACGATGAAATCACGGTGGATGAGATTGACGCACGCTTTCAAGCGGGTCAACTGGATCGGCTGGTGATCTCGCCCGGCCCGTGTTCGCCCGCTGAGGCTGGCATTTCGGTCGCCGCTATTGCGCACTTTGCGGGCAAGCTGCCGATTTTGGGCGTGTGTCTGGGGCATCAAGCCATTGGAGCGGCCTTTGGCGGCAAGATCATTCGGGCGCAACAGTTGATGCATGGCAAAACCAGCGTCATCACGACCACGCAAGAAGGCGTGTTTGCCGGGTTGCCTGCGCAGTTCACGGTGAACCGCTACCACTCGCTCTCGATTGATCGCCCGACTTGCCCGCCTTGTTTGAAGGTCACGGCTTGGTCTGAGGATGGCGAGATCATGGGTGTGAAGCACGCCACGTTGGACATTGAAGGCGTGCAGTTTCACCCGGAAAGCATCCTTACTGAACAGGGCCACGCGCTGTTAAAAAACTTTCTGGCACCTCGCCTGTAACTTTATTGGCTCATCATGACCCTGCCCAACACTAACAAAATTACCCCGCAAGAAGCGCTGCTGCGCACCATTGAACACCGTGAGATTTTTCACGACGAGATGCTGTACATCGTGCGCCAGATCATGAACGGCGAGTGGTCGCCTTTGATGATCGCGGCGTTCATTACCGGCTTGCGCGTCAAGAAGGAAACCATTGGTGAAATCACGGCGGCCGCACAGGTGATGCGCGAGTTTTCGACCAAAGTGCAGGTGGTCGACAAAACCCATTTGGTTGATATTGTGGGCACCGGCGGCGACGGTTCACACACCTTCAATATCTCGACATGCGCCATGTTTGTGGCGGCGGCGGCGGGTGCCAAAGTGAGCAAGCATGGCGGCAGAAGCGTGAGCAGCAAGAGTGGCAGCGCGGATGTGATGGAGTCGTTAGGCATCAATATCAACCTGTCGCCAGCGGCGATTGCGCAGTGCATTGAACAGGTCGGTGTTGGTTTCATGTTTGCGCCGAATCACCATCCGGCTATGAAAAACGTGGCACCGGTGCGCAAAGAATTGGGCATTAAGACCCTCTTCAATCTGCTGGGGCCGTTGACCAATCCGGCTAGCGCGCCGAACATTCTGATGGGCGTTTTTCACGCTGATCTGGTGGGGATTCAAGTGCGGGCACTGCAGCGTCTGGGGGCCGAACATGCTGTGGTGGTTTATGGCAAAGATGGCATGGACGAGGTCAGCTTGGGCGCATCCACCTTGGTCGGCGAACTCAAAAACGGCGAGATCACCGAGTATGAAATTCACCCGGAAGATTTCGGTCTGGTCATGGCCAGCAACCGCGCGCTCAAAGTGGAAACGCCCGAACAATCCAAAGCGATGTTATTGGGTGTGCTGGACAATGCGCCCGGTGCGGCCCGCGACATCGTGATTCTCAATGCTGGTGTGGCGCTGTATGCGGCCAATGTGGTGGAGTCGATGGCGACGGGCGTGGCGCGTGCACGGGCTGCTATCGAATCAGGTGCAGCCCGTGCCAAGCTGGCGCAGTTAGTTGCGGCGGCGCAGACGCTGGGGGGTGCCTGAGATGGTCAGCCTCTGGCAAGGCGAAGGTGCCTGGATTGCGTTGGGCGTATCCGCTCTTTTTATCGTGGTGGGTCTGGTGATGCACCGCGTTTTTATCAACATTTTGAAGAACGGCTCGAAGGAGCCGCCCAAGCATGACTGACATCCTGAACCAAATCGTCGCCGTCAAACGCGAAGAAGTCGCTGCGGCGCTGAACAAAAAATCGCTGGCTGTGATGCGCGCCGATGCCGAATCCCGTGTTTTAACGCGCGATTTTGTCGGGGCCATGCGCGCCAAAATTGCAGCTGGACAACCCGCTGTGATTGCCGAAATCAAAAAAGCCAGTCCATCGAAAGGCGTGTTGCGAGAGGATTTCATCCCGGCGGATATTGCGCAAGCGTATGCAGAATCTGGTGCTGCTTGTTTGTCCGTCCTGACGGATGTGCCGTTTTTTCAAGGCTGCATTGACTATCTCAAACAAGCCCGTGCTTCGTGCCAATTGCCGGTGCTGCGCAAGGATTTCATCGTCGATGCCTATCAGGTTTATGAGTCGCGTGCTTGTGGGGCGGACGCCATTTTGCTGATTGCCGCCATTTTGGACGATGCACAAATGAAGGAGTTTGAGGCGATGGCGCGCAGTCTGGATATGGCGGTATTGGTAGAGGTGCATGACGCCGCTGAATTGGTGCGGGCCTTGAAGCTGAAAACGCCTTTGATAGGCATCAACAACCGCAATCTCAAAACCTTTGAAGTGTCGCTCGACACCACGCTAACCTTAATGCGCGAGGTGCCTTCTGACCGTCTGCTCGTGACGGAGAGTGGCATTGTGACCCGCGAAGATGTGCTGCGCATGGGGGCTGCCGGTGTCAATGCGTTTTTGGTGGGCGAGGCGTTCATGCGGGCTGCTGATCCGGGCGTGGCGCTAGCTGATTTATTTGCTGCGGCCTGAAGCTGCTGAATTTTCAGGCGCATTTTGTGACGAATCAACAAGAGCGACAGGTCGATTTTGCTTTTGAAACTGTCCTCACCAACGATGTGCCTCGGCTGACTGATTGGGCGCCGGAACGCTGGCCGGTGGCCAATGATTGGCGTCCCGTGCTGGATCACTTTTTGGACAACGAAGCGGCTCGGCAATTGGGTTGCTTTGTGCGGGCGAGGTTGGCCAGTGGGGCCATTATTTATCCGCCGCAGCCATTTCGGGCGCTGACGTTGACTCCCCTGTCGCAAGTTAAGGTGGTTATCTTGGGGCAAGACCCTTACCACGGGCCGGGTCAGGCGGAGGGGCTGGCTTTTTCAGTCGCCCCTGGCGTCAAACCGCCACCGTCTCTGCGTAATATTTTCAAAGAAATCAAACAAGACCCTTTGATAAAGGCCGATGTATCGGCCGGACACCACGCTGGATCTCTGATTCATTGGGCAGAGCAAGGCGTTTTGTTACTTAACACTTGTCTGACGGTTGAGCAGGGACAGCCGGCCAGCCACGCCCGCCAAGGTTGGGAGGTCCTAACCGATGCCTTGATTAAAGCGGTGGTCGTCCAAACAAAGCCCGTCGTTTTTATGTTGTGGGGGACTCATGCACAGGCCAAGCAAGTGCTGATCGAGACGCATGGCAAGAAGATGACTGATGCAACGATCCCGCACCTGATCCTGACCGCCAATCATCCATCACCGCTGTCTGCTTTAAGACCCCCCAAACCTTTTTTAGGTTGCGGCCATTTTGGCTTAGCCAATACGTTTTTAAAGCAGATTGGAGAAACACCTATTTGTTGGTAAAGCAAAGTAATTTTTTTGATTTGCGAAAAACCACTATTTTGCTGGCATAATTCGAGGCTCACCTTGGAGAGGTGGCCGAGTGGTTAATGGCAGCAGACTGTAAATCTGCCCTCTTACGAGTACGATGGTTCGAATCCATCCCTCTCCACCAGTGAACTTGATTAAAAGTTGACATCAGTTACTAAAGCTAGAGCAATATCTAGAGCGTTTTAAAGTTGATTGTTCAACTTTAAGGCGGGAGTAGTTTAATGGTAGAACCCTAGCCTTCCAAGCTAATGACGCGGGTTCGATTCCCGTCTCCCGCTCCAGTCGGTAATTGATTTTCGATGTGAGTTAGTTTTTTATTGATTGCTAAAAGCAGTCAATAAATAAAGCCCATTTGGCTCAGTGGCAGAGCACTCCCTTGGTAAGGGAGAGGTCCCGGGTCCGATTCCCGGAATGGGCACCAGTTTTGGGTGTATCAATTGGGGTGCTAACTGGATGTGTTGGTGCTGGTTGATGCGCGATTATTTTTATTTAACAGTCCAGTCACTTTTCGGAGTCTGAAAATGGGAAAAGAAAAATTCGCACGTACCAAGCCGCACGTTAACGTCGGCACCATTGGTCACGTCGATCACGGCAAAACAACCCTGACGGCGGCAATTACCACGGTTCTGGCTGCCAAGTACGGCGGTCAAGCCAAAG
>CAIJRK010000080.1 GCA_903823025.1 uncultured beta proteobacterium | reverse complement strand
GGTGGTGGAACGATCCTTTGCCTGGCTAGAGAAATGCAGGCGGTTATGGAAAAACTGCGAGCGACACCTCAATACCAGCCTGCAGTTTGTCCATTTGGCTTTTCTTGTTTTGCTCATTCGGAGATCGTGAACAGGTTCTCAAGCGCTGGGGGGCGCTCACTGAGTTTCTGGATGACGGGCAATTGCCAATCGATAACAACTGGATCGAGAACCAGATTCGCCCGATTGCCATTGGTCGCAACAACTGGTTATTCGCCGGCTCCCTGCGTGCGGGGCAGCGGGCGGCTGCGGTGATGAGTTTGATTCAGAGTGCCAAGCTCAACGGGCACGATCCGTATGCCTATCTGAAAGATGTACTGGCTCGCTTGCCCACGCACAAGAACAGCCAGATCGAAGAATTGTTGCCCCATCGCTGGCAGCCTATTCCACTTTAACTTCGGCCTCTTGCCATCAAGGCACCAGTGCGGTCAAGGTGTGTTGGCCACCCGCTTACAGTTATGGCACTTGGAAGCACATTGCATCAGAAGCCTGCAAAACAGGAGTGGGACGTGATTAGCAAAGGTGAAGCCCACGCCGATGCGGCTTGTGATGAAGCACGTCCGGCGTGTCAAAAGCAAGAAGGCTTGGGGCGGGAGGATTGGTTGAAGCAAGATCTTTCGTGTGGGAACATGGCTACGGCGTGGAACCGTGTCAAAGCCAATAACACTCCTAAACTCATATGAGGGACTTGCAGAATTCGACAAACCAGTCGAATTAACCGCTGGTTGAGGCAAAAAAGATGCGGGCACCGCCTAAAAGGCTGGAAGATCAGGGTATCGAAGTCTGAACTTGATGCCCGCCCATGAATACTACCCTGAGTCCCGTTACTGTCCAAAGATTTATTGCCTTGCAAGGAGAACTCATCGCTCTGGTAGAGCTTGACTACACGGGTCTCACCCCCAAGCTCGAACAAATCATTCGCGCCTTCGAGTTCACGCAAATCGAGTTGACGCTCTACCGGGATCGGGGCTACGCACAAGGGCGTGGCGTGGGGCAACCCAAGTCAGATCGTTGCGCCTTGGCGTGTGCCTTTTTAGCCAAGGCGGTACTGGACTTGAAGACCACGCGGGCGCTGATAGATCGCCTGCAAGCTGACAGCAAACTGCGCCGACTGTGCGGCTTTGATCTGCGTTTTGCGCTGCCCAGTGAGTCCACCTTCAGTCGCGCCTTTGAAGAGTTTGCCACCAGTGAACTGCTCCAGCGCGTGCATGCACGCATGATCGAGGACACCTTGGGCCATCAACTCATCGGGCACATCAGCCGTGACGCCACGGCGATAGAGGCGCGCGAGTCGATTGCAAAAAAGGACAAAGTGCAAGTGGCTAAAGCCGTGTCCAAAAACAAACGAGGTCGTCCACCAAAAGGCGAAGTTCGCCCGGCCCCTGAGCCCAGTGCTTTGGAGCGCCAAAGCAGCCAGACCGTAGCGCAAATAATCGCTGAACTCGATACCGCTTGTGCCACCGGCACAAAGAAGAACGCGCAGGGTTACAAAATTAGCTGGAAGGGCTACAAACTGCATTTGGATACGGCTTGTTGTGGCGTCCCCATCAGCGCCATTCTTACCGGGGCAAACGTGCATGACAGTCGGGTCGCCATACCGCTTACGCGCATCAGCGCCCAGCGAGTTGATGCCTGCTATGAATTGATGGATGCAGCCTATTGCAGCACGGTGATCCGTGAGGAAATCGAGGCGGCAGGACGCGTGCCCTTGATCGACCACAACCCACGCAAAGGGGAAAAGCGCGAGTTTGCCCCCCATGAGGCCCAGCGTTACAAAACCAGATCAGGAGCGGAGCGTTGCAACGCTCGGCTGAAGGATGAATTTGGAGCCCGTCATGTTCAGGTGCGTGGACACGCCAAGGTGATGTGCCATTTGATGCTGGGGGTAGTGGCGCTGTGCGCCGATCAACTCACGAGGTTGCTGCTATGAGTCGAAAACGCAACGTTTTTGACATGGCCAAGCTCAAACCCAGTTCGCAGTGCTTTGCGAGGATGCATGGCGGGCCAAGCAAGGCGAAATCGATGCGCTAACGCTTAAGTGTCCTTCTCGGCGTTCGTAAAGTGCCCAAAATTTGAGCACCAATGGATTTCGGCGCTGCGGCGGTTTTGAATTCTGCAAGTACCTCATATGACCTCAACTTCTTGAACCGCTTGGTGCGGACCCGCGCGCCAAGTGGTGTGGCATAGGGCGCAGCTTAAAGCTCCCCTATGCCGATCAAAAAGCTGGGGTGCAGGAGTCAGACAAGCCTAAAGACTTGTCCATCATGACAACATCTTGCCATTGATTAAATTTCCAGCCACATGATTTAAGGGTTCCAACATGGGAAAAACCCACTGATAGATGCAGTCCGATAGAACCGGTATTGGCCGAGTCGCCAATAACGGCAATCAATTTCCGGATACCTGCTTTTTCAGCTTGCGTGCTGAGTTCCGCCAATAGTGCCCGTCCCAAGCCAGTGCCTTGTGCGTTAGGGGCTAAATAGATGGAGTCTTCTGCTGAGAAGCGATAGGCCGGGCGTGGCTTGAACCAGGTGCAGTAGGCAAAGCCCTGCACCTGGTTGGCCGTGGTTATCACCAGATAAGGAAGTCCTTTAGAAATTACTTCCGTGCGGCGTGCATCCATCTCAGTCTCGGAGGGCGGATCAATCTCAAAAGTGCCTGTTCCGTGGAGAACGTGGTGCGCATAAATAGCGGCAATAGCCGCAATATCTTCAGGTCGGCTCGGTCTAATAGTAGGCATAAAATTTGGAACGTTATAATCAAAGGTTACCCAGTGTGCCGCTGGCCGGGTGGTCATGTCGCGTGTCTCAAGCGCTGGATTAAATACTGAATTAAATGGTGGAATTAAAATTCCGCCCCCAAAGGATAAATCATGGTTGTTATTCGACTTGCCCGTGGCGGCGCAAAAGCACGTCCCTTCTTTAACATTGTCGTGGCTGACAAGCGCACCCGTCGTGATGGTCGCTTCATCGAACGCATTGGTTTCTACAACCCAAGTGCAACGGTTAACGAAGAAAGCATTCGTATTGCACAAGACCGCTTGACCTATTGGAAAAGTGTTGGTGCGCAGGCTTCTCCTACCGTGGAACGTCTGATCGCCCAAGCTGCCAAAAAAGCAGCTTAATCGTATGGCGATGTTGCCCGGCCTTGAAGCCGCCGACTTGCCGTCGGATGCCATTGAAGTTGGGCGCATCGCAGATGCCTGGGGCATCAAGGGGTGGTTCAAAGTTCACCCCTATAGCGTCGATTCCGAGGCGCTATTCTCTTCCAAATGCTGGTTTCTACTGCCAGCCGAGAAGGGCGCCAAGACTTTTTCAGGTGTGGCAAAACTAGCCATCACTGAGGCCAAGATTCATTCCAATACTGTTGTTGCTACAGCCCGCGATGTAGCAGATCGTACAGCCGCCGAGGCTTTGCGTGGCGCGCGCATCTTTGTCGCCCGTTCCAACTTTCCCGCCGCAGAAAAAGATGAGTTTTATTGGGTTGACCTGATTGGGCTTGATGTTGTTAACCGTGAGGGCATCGCCCTGGGTGTGGTCAAGGAATTACTGTCAACTGGTGCGCAAACGGTGCTGGTGATGGATTATGAGCAAGACGGCAAGACACACGAGCGCATGATTCCCTTTGTGTCGATCTACGTTGATGACGTTGATTTGTCTAAACGGCGCATTCAGGTGGACTGGCAACCTGACTTCTGAGCGTCAACTTATGCGGTTTGACGTCATTACACTTTTTCCTGAATTATTTGCGCCACTGTTAACCAGCGGCATCACACGCCGTGCCTTTGAATCCGGTTTGGTAGATGTCAGGCTGACCAATCCCCGAGATTTTGCCCAAGGCACCTACAAACGCGTCGATGATCGTCCTTTTGGCGGGGGACCCGGCATGGTCATGATGGCCGAGCCACTCAGCCAGTGTTTGAAAAAGATTAATACCGCGCGAAACGACAGCGTGCCAGTAGTGCTTTTTTCACCAATAGGAAACCCCCTTAATCATGCAATGGTGACGCGTTGGGCTGATAGCGAAGGCGCCATTTTGGTTTGCGGTCGTTATGAAGGGATTGACCAGCGCTTCATAGATGAGCATGTGACGGAACAAATTAGCCTTGGAGATTTTGTTTTGTCCGGTGGCGAAATTCCGGCGATGGCCTTGCTGGACGCAGTGGCTCGTCTGCAACCTGGCGTCCTCAACACGGCGGATAGCTACTTGCAGGACAGCTTTAATCCCACACTGGATGGTTTGCTGGATTGCCCGCATTACACCCGTCCGGAAAACTGGGAAGGTCAGGGCGTTCCCGATCTGTTGCTATCGGGACATCATGCGCATATCGAGCGTTGGCGGCGTGAGCAGCGGCTGGCTATCACCGCCCGTTTACGTCCTGAGTTGATCACCCAAGCGCGACAAGCTGGACGGCTGAGTCTGTCCGATGAGGCTTTTCTTGTCAGGACAGATAGCCCAATCGCCGGGCTATAATCGAAAGTTAACCGATCCTCTAGTCGGCCATTTTTGTTGTATTTGCAATAAAATTTGTGTGTCAATGTTGGCACTGGCGCGACCAAGATCATTTGAGGTCTCTATGAATTTAATTCAAATCCTTGAGCAAGAAGAAATTGCTCGTCTTGGGAAAGTTATTCCCGTATTTGCCCCTGGTGACACCATTATCGTGAGCGTCAACGTGGTTGAAGGCGTGCGTAAACGAGTGCAGGCATTTGAAGGTGTCGTGATTGCCAAGCGCAACCGTGGCCTCAACAGCGGCTTTATCGTTCGTAAAATTTCCAGCGGTGAAGGCGTCGAACGTACGTTCCAAACCTACAGCCCGCTGATTGCTGGTATCGAAGTGAAGCGTCGCGGTGATGTTCGTCGTGCCAAGCTTTATTACTTGCGTGAACGCAGCGGCAAGTCGGCACGTATTAAAGAAAAACTGCCTGCCAAAAAAATCAAAACAGCCATCGCATAACGCGACCTGCTTTGTAGGAAGCCGCCCTGGCAAATGCTTGAGGCGGCTTTTTTGTGGGCCATTTTTAACTAATTTTTAGCCGTGTCTCTCTCCGCATCACCTCTCAATACGCTTAATCTGCCCGCTTTTGATCCGCGTCAGATTCCAGTTCAACGTGTGGACTCGCATTTGCCAGCCATTTCTTTGGCTGCTATGCAACCAGCGGCGTTGAGACAGCGTTTCGTTTTGCCACCACAGTGGAATCCCGAGTTTCGAGTAGAGAAAAAATTCTTGGATCGTGTTCCGATACAGGCCTCTGTTTTGCTGCCTATTGTGATGCGTGATCGCCCAACAGTTTTGCTCACAGAGCGTGCTCTGCATTTGTCAACCCATTCAGGTCAAATCGCTTTTCCCGGTGGCAAGGCAGAAGATGGTGACGTGGATGCATCGGCAACAGCTATCCGTGAAGCACAAGAAGAGGTAGGACTGAATCCTGCTTTTGTCCAGGTTCTTGGCGTGATGCCCCATTACGTGACTGGGTCGTCCTTTATCGTGACGCCCGTCGTCGCCTTGATCACACCTGGCTTTACGTTAACGCCCAACAAAGATGAAGTCGCTGATATTTTTGAAGTGCCACTGGATTTTTTGATGAATCCTGCGCATCATCGTCATCACGCTTTTGAGTGGGAAGGGGTGCGTCGCGAATGGTTGTCGATGCCATATCAGGACGAAACTCAAAAAAATACGCCACAACGCTTTATCTGGGGCGCTACGGCAGGTATGTTACGCAATTTCTACCGCCTGCTATCGGCATCTTGATGCGTTGTACCGCTATGATTGTCTTATGAGTTTTATCTCCGTGCTTTTTGCCTTGCTATTGGAGCAGGCCCGTCCTTTAGGTCGCGGCAATCCTATTCACGCAAGTCTGCGCACTTGGGTGCGTTGGAGTACCCGAAGTTTTGATGCGGGAAAGTCGTTCCATGGCTGGTTAGCTTGGTGGTTCGCCGTGGGCGTGCCTTCTTTGGGGGCGCTGGGCATTTATTGGTTGTTAAATGCTTTTTTAGGTTGGCCTGTGGCCATGATCTGGAGTGTTGTGGTGCTCTACACCACTTTAGGGTTCAGGCAGTTCAGTTTTCACTTCACGCAGATCCGGGATGCCTTGGCTGATGGCGATGAGACCCACGCGCGCGAGTTGCTGGCAAACTGGCAACATATGGATGCCAGCGCGTTGCCACGCAGTGAAATTGTGCGTCATGTTATTGAGCATTCGGTCCTAGCCGCTCATCGCCATGTTTTTGGGGTGTTGGCTTGGTTTGCCGTATTTGCCGTTTTAGGATTTGGTCCTGCTGGCGCTGTGTTGTATCGCCTGAGCGAATTCGTCGCCCGCTATTGGACACACACGCGTAAAACGCAACATCAACCTGTCAGTGAAGCGTTGCAGCAAACGGCAACTGACGCCTGGGCTGCAATAGACTGGGTACCGGCCCGCATCACCGCTATCAGTTTTGCTGTCGTTGGTAGTTTTGAGGAGGCGATTGATGCCTGGCGGAATTACGAACCCCGCTCTTCTGGCGATAACGACGGCATTATCTTGGCCTCAACCTCTGGCGCCGTCAATATCAGATTAGGACGTGCTGACGAGACAATCGCCCATGGGGAGGGAAGCTCTGTTATTTCTTCGGATTCAATCGAGGCCCCGCGTGAACCAACCTCGGGCCAAACACCAGAATTGGCACATCTCGCCATTATTGTGGGCCTTGTCTGGCGCACGGTCGTGATGTGGATGGTGCTACTCGCCCTCTTGACTCTGGCGCGGCTACTGGGCTAAGTGTTAATACTTTCGGACTTGACTTAGTTTCGCGTATAAATCGCTATAAATTTTATAGCGATTGGCGCTGATGCCATCCAGACTTCCATCCGGTTTGACGGCAGCCATGACACCACAGCCAGGCTCATGCAGATGACTGCAGTTGTAAAACTTGCAATTGGCCACATGCGGTTTTAAATCAGGCATGTAGGCGGCTAATTGCGCTGGGTCAATGTGGTTCAGGCCAAACTCCTGAAAGCCCGGTGAATCGATCAGCGCTGTTGTTTTTTCAGTATCAACCCAATACCAAGTGGTGCTGGTTGTGGTGTGTTTGCCCGAGTTGAGGGCTTGTGATATCTCACCCGTCTGAGCCAGAGCACCAGGTGCCAGCAGGTTGATCAAGGTGCTTTTCCCCGCACCTGATGGCCCCAAAACCAGCGTTGTTTTACCGTGTAGCAGTTTGAACAATTCTTGATGATCAACCTCGCCCGATGCTTTTAACGACAATGGCAGCACGCCGTAATGCATTTGCCGATAGGGCCGCAGCCATTCCCATGCACGGGCAAACGGGGCAACGAGATCACTTTTGTTGAGCGCAATGATAGGCGTGATGTGTTCGGCCTCAGCAGCGATTAGCGCTCGGGTTAACTGGCTACTGGAGAACTCGGGTTCGGCCGCAATCAGGATCAGTATCTGATCCAGATTTGTAGCAAATGATTTGGTACGAACCTCATCTTGACGATAAAAAACGTTACGCCTCGCTTCGATCTTTTCGATAGTTCCTTCATCGCGTGATGCTTGCCATAGAACGCGGTCGCCCACCAGTCCCTGACTTTTTTTACCGCGTGAGTGGCAGATTAAACGCCGGCCTTCGGGTGTTTCAACCAGAAAATGACGGCCATAGTTGGCGACGATCAAGCCGCGGTCAAGTGTTGCTTTTTCCATCAGTGATGCTTTGTCAGGTTGCTGTTGTTCATGTCAGCAGGGCATCAACGCGCGCCGCACAGTCAAAGTCAGCTATTGAAATTCCACCCACATCGTGGGTGTTGAAGCGCACCCGACAACGATTGAAATGCACAGACAAATCCGGATGGTGATCTTGCGTATGCGCGATAAAAGCTACGGCATTGACAAAAGCCATCGTGGCGTAGTAGTTGGCAAAGGAATAGGTTTTTTCAATGGTTACATCAGTGCCATCACCGTTTAAGGTCCATCCTTCAATTTTGGCTAAGTTTGCGACCACTTCAGTGGCAGTCAATGCGCGCTTGGCAAGGTTCGGTTTTATTTCTTTATTTGGCATTGTGTTCAGGATGAAATTGTTTTTTGAGTCAATTCAGCATCCGGGCCAGACGCTCGGATGCGGGTGGATGCGAGTAGTAAAACTTCACATAAACCGGATCGGGGGTGAGTGTGGAAGCGTTGTCTTCATACAACTTAAGCAGTGCTGTGGACAGGTCTTGCCCGCTGGTTTGCGCTACAGCGTAAGCATCAGCTTCAAACTCATGTTGACGTGAAACCTGAGCCAGTGCTGGCGCTATAAAAAAGCTGAAAACAGGCAAAGCCAGCATGAATAGCAAAAGTGCCAGCGCATCATTGGGCGCCCCCAGGTTGGGCTGAACACCCAGACCCTCATAGAACCATGTTTTTGTAGCCAGCCAGCCCAACAGCGCAAACCCAACCAGACTCAAGGCAAACATTGAAACGATGCGTTTGACAATGTGCTTATGCTTGAAGTGCCCCAGTTCATGGGCTAGCACGGCATCAACCTCGTTAGCGGATAGCTTGCTCAATAACGTGTCATAAAACACGACGCGCTTGGCGGACCCAAACCCGGTGAAGTAGGCATTGGCATGGGCACTGCGTTTGCTCCCGTCCATGACAAACAGGCCTTTGGCGGCAAAGCCACAGCGCTTCATGAGCGCCGTGACGCGGGCTTTTAGGGCTGCATCCTCCAAAGGCTCGAATTTATTAAAGAGGGGGGCGATAAAGGTTGGATAAATGACGAGTAACAATAAATTGAAACCCATCCAAAAACTCCAGGCCCACAACCACCACAGGCTGCCTGCGGCATTCATCATCCATAAAATCAATGCCGCAATCGGCAGGCCAATCGCTGCGCCCATTAAGCTTGACTTGAACAAATCAAGCAGCCAGAGTTTGAGCGTCATCTTGTTAAAGCCAAAGCGTTCTTCGATGACAAAGGTTTGATACCAAGCGAGAGGTAAATCTATCAAGCTGCTTATCAAGACAAAGGCCGTCAGCAGAATCAGTTGTTGGCCCATGCTGCCATCCAGCCACGCCAGCAATGCCAAATTGAGGCTGGAGAGTCCACCCAGTAGCGTCCAGCCAATCAGAACGACCGTGCTCAAGACTAACTCCAGCAGGCTAAAACGTGCTTTTGTAAGCGTATAGTCCGCCGCTTTTTGATGGGCTGGCAGGGTGATGGTGCCCGAAAAAGCCGCCGATACTTGCCCCCTGTTTTGACCTACATGACGGATTTGCCGCGAACTGAGCCAGCATTTCAATGCGATACCCGCGAGTAGCGTGAATGAAAAAACAAAAGTTAGCACCAATGAAGGCGCCATAAAAGAGAACGAATTAGGCATGGCGCCTGAGTTTAGGTCATCAGCGACAATTCAGCGTATGGATTTTACGAACACCCCCCTTGTTGGCACATCGCTTGCCAAATCTGATCAAAACCTAGTCTGGCTTGATTGTGAAATGACGGGACTTGAGCCTGAAATTGACCGAATTATTGAAATTGCAGTCGTTGTCACCGGCCCCCGGCTTGAATCCCGAATTGAAGGCCCTGTATTGGTTATTCACCAGTCCAACGCGCAACTCGACCAAATGGATAAATGGAACAAAGGCACGCATGGTAAAAGTGGCTTGATTGACAAGGTCAAGGCCTCACTTTTACAGGAGGCACAAGCCGAAATGCAATTAATTGAATTCTTGAGTCAATTTGTACCCAAAAAAAGCTCACCCATGTGCGGCAACAGCATTGGACAAGACCGACGATTTTTAGTGAAATACATGCCTAAACTTGAAGCGTTTTTTCACTACCGTAATCTGGACGTGAGT
Source organism: uncultured beta proteobacterium (assembly GCA_903823025.1). Taxonomy (GTDB): domain Bacteria; phylum Pseudomonadota; class Gammaproteobacteria; order Burkholderiales; family Burkholderiaceae_C; genus Rhodoferax. Next base: position 18,354 of record CAIJRK010000080.1, on the reverse strand, counting down.
ACGCTCAAAGAGCTGTCCAAACGCTGGCGCCCCGAGGTATGCAATGCGTTTAAAAAGCAGCAGCGTCACACTGCGCTAGCCGATGTGCATGAGTCGATTGATGAGTTGGAACATTACCGGCAACATTTCATTAAACTGACTAATTAGGTAAAACCCGGAACTTATGTGATAATCAGCGGCTGCACTGCAAACAGCAGCGCATATTAGTACATCTCCCTTCATTCACTAGGTTCAAAGCAGGTTCGTTTTAGCGAAGCTGTTAAAAAGAGCCCCCAGCGCTGATTGACTTTATTCTGAGTCAGAGCCGGTTCCGTTTGATGGTTGATGTTTTTTAACCATTGACGGAGCATTTGCATATCCTGTGATGCTCGCGTGTGAGTAAATTCATGACTGACGCTATCCAAGCGACGGGCGATACTTCGCTTGTCGAAAACTTTTCAACCAACGCGGTTGAAACAACACAACCCATCACAGCAACGACTGAAACGACCGTTGCACCAGAAGTCGTTGCCGAATTGCCAAATGGCTTTTTAGCCCTTGGCCTTGCCCCTGAATTAATCCAAGCCGTTAAAGATCTAGGATTTACCCAGCCGACAACGGTTCAGCTGAAAACCATTCCGCTTGCGATGCAGGGCCATGGCGCTGCGGACGAATCAGCGCGTTTCATTGACTTGATGGTGTCAAGCCAAACTGGCAGTGGCAAGACGGCGGCTTTCTTGTTGCCTGTGTTGCATACTTTATTGACTCAACAAGTCCAAGCCGAAGAAAAAGAGCGCGCTGATTACGAACAAGCCGTTGCAGAAGCTGCGGCTAAAGGCGAAGCCGCCCCCAAGCGTGCCAAGCGCAAAGATCCTACCAATCCACGTAACTTTGCACCCGCCGCGCCCGGTGCCCTGATCGTTTGCCCAACCCGCGAACTCGCCCAACAAGTTGCACATGATGCTATTGATTTAGTGCAGCATTGCCGCGGCCTGCGGGTTGCCAATATTGTGGGTGGTATGCCTTACCAGTTGCAAATTGCAAAACTGCAAAATGCAAACCTCGTGGTGGCGACGCCGGGCCGTTTGCTCGACTTGCAACGTTCCATGCAAATTAAACTGGATCAGGTCCAATTTTTGGTGGTTGACGAAGCTGACCGTATGTTGGATTTGGGCTTCTCTGATGATCTGGCCGATATCAATCAGCTAACTATTCAGCGCAAGCAAACCATGATGTTTAGCGCAACTTTTGCGCCACGCATTCAGCAACTTGCTACCCGCGTGATGCGCGATCCGCAAAAACTGCAGATCGATTCGCCGCAAGAAAAGCACCAAAACATCAGCCAGAAGCTGTTCTGGGCCGACAACGCACAGCATAAACGCAAGCTGCTGGATCATTGGTTGCGTGACACTACCATTAATCAAGCCATCGTTTTTGCTAGTACCCAAATTGAGTGCGACGGTTTGGCCAACGACCTGCAACAAGAAGGCTTCTCGGCGGTGGCATTGCACGGCGCTTTGAGTCAAGGCTTGCGTAACCGTCGCTTGATGGCGCTGCGCCAGGGCCAAGTGCAAATTTTGGTGGCGACCGATGTGGCTGCCCGCGGTATTGACGTGCCAACCGTGACACACGTGTTCAACTTTGGTTTGCCGATGAAGGCTGAAGATTACACCCATCGCATTGGTCGTACGGGTCGTGCCGGGCGTGACGGTATTGCCGTGACTTTTGCCGAGTTCCGTGATCGCCGCAAGATTATGGACATTGAGTTCCATAGTCATCATCAATTTAAGGGTGAGACTATTCCTGGTCTGGAACCGCAACAGCGTTTCCCTGATTCGCGTCCCAACACCAACTTTGGTGGTGGCGGGCGCGGTGGTCATGACAATCATTCCAGAGGTGGCAACTTTGGTGGTGGTAATGGTGGTGGCGGTCGTTCAGGTGGATTCGGTGCCAGCCGTGGTGGTTTCAATGATCGCAATGCGGGCGCTCCCCGTGATGCCGGGGCTGGTGGTTATCAGAACAACAACAGTGGCGGATTTGGCCAGCCAGATGGCCGTAGTTATGAACGCAAGGGTGGCTTCAATGACCGCTTTGCGGGTGCCCGTAATGACAGTCCTGCACCCCGTGGAGATTTCGGTGCACGCAGCAACGACGGTGCGGCTCCCCGTGGCGACTTCGGTGCCCGTAAACCAGCTTTTGGCAAGCCTTCATTTGCCAAGCCCGGTAACGGTGGCAAAGTCTTTGTGCCGCGTGACGCAAAAAAATGGCCTGCTAAAACTGATCGTTAAGCCAGTTTAAAAAATAGCGCGAACTTTATGACCTAGCACTAGCCCTGAAGGGTTGGTGGTCTGGATTCAAAGTCAAGCTTGATTAAAGGTCGTACCTGTCGTGGGTATGACCTTTTTATTTGATCGGTGCGATGCTACTCATGCATCTGACATAAAAAATGACTTCAGGCGCAATGAGCGCCTTGGCTAGTTGCAAATAGGCAGCGCCCGCCACGGTCATGGGGTGCACGTCGCCGTTGTGGGCCGTAAATACGACTTCGGCACTGGCGTTAAGAAATTGCTCGATTTGTTCAGTCGTGCGCAGTTGAGACTCATCCCTGTTGATCACCATTCATCGCTCAGGCTCATACCTTCTTGAACAAGGCTTTCAGGTGAGCGGCCCGTTATGATGCTCACGGGTTCAAGATGATGTCTTTCATCTTGCCCATAAACTCCCAACTTGAGTTGCTCGCGCATCTTCCCGCTCTAATATCGCTATGCCATTTGCCCGTCAACGCCCCGGCACCCTTGCCAGCTTGGTACCACATTTTTTGATTTGGCTGCTGGCAGGCTTGTTACTCCTAATTACTTGGGTGCTGACTTTTAGTTTGATTGAAGACGATTACACGCGTGCCATGGCGGGCAGTGAGCGGGATCTGCTCAATATGGGGCGGCTGAGTCAGGAACATGCCGACCGGACGTTTTTCAGTGCAGATCAAACGCTGCGCCATGTGCGGGGGCAGTACCGCGAACACAACGAAAAAATAAATTTGGCGGCCATGGCCGCGCAAGGCCTTTGGGATTCGCGCATTCTTCACCAAGTGGCTGTCATTGATGCGCAAGGTTGGCTGAAACTGAGCAACCTCCCGTTCAACAATCGAATCGACCTGTCAGACCGTGCACACTTTAAAACCCATGTGGCACCGGGCCATGATGCGCTCTTTATTTCAACGCCTGTTCTGGGGCGGGCCTCCGGCAAGTGGTCGATTCAACTCTCGCGGCGTATTAGTGGTCAAAACGGCGAATTTCTCGGCGTCGTCGTAGCCTCGCTTGATCCGGCTTACTTTACGCAATTTTATGGTGACCTGACACTGGGCCACGACGGCATGGCGGCCCTGTACGATTTGAAGGGCACGCTGTTTGCCAGAAAGACGACACAGGCTGACGTATTTGAGGGCAACGCGTCGGCCAGCCCTGTTTTTTCACGCGTGGCTCAAGGTGAAGCCAAGGGTTTGTTGACTTATTTTTCTGTGTTGGACGGTATTGAGCGTCTTTATTATTTCCGGCAATTACCGTCTTACCCTTTACTTGTTTTGATTGGAATTGGCAAACAGGATGCGCTCGTCGAGCATGATCACAAGAAACTTCAACTGTTGTGGCAAACCACAATTGCCTGTCTTCTTCTATTGGCGCTGGCAACCATCGCCTCTTGGGGCGTGCTGGTTGGGCGACGTTATGCGGCCGCACAACAGCAGGCATTGGCGCGGCTACAAACGATCACCAGTCGGGCGCCAGGCGTTTTGTTTCAGTATGTGCGTCATCCAGATGGGAGTTCCTATATTCCTTTTGTCAGTGAAGGCATTCGCGATCTGTATGGTCTGATGCCGCAAGAGGTGCTCAAGAGTGCCGCACGGGTCTTGTCTTTGATTCATCCGGATGATGTGCCCGTTGTGACCGCGAGCATGGACGTCTCAGCGCAAACCTTGACGCCTTGGGCCTGCGATTTTCGCGTGCGGTTTGAAGACGGTACCGTGCGTTGGCAGTCTGGTAAGGCCACGCCAGAGCAACAAACCGATGGTTCCGTGCTGTGGTACGGTTTTATTTCTGATGCCACCCAGTTGAAAAAGACGCAAGAGTCGTTGCTGACCTTGTCTGCAGCGGTTGAGCAGTCGCCTGTTTCAATCGTCATCACTAACCCTAGTGGGTTGATCCAGTACGTCAACCCCATGTTTGAGCAGGTCACGGGTTACCGCCGGGCCGAGGTGCTGGGGCGTAACCCGAGATTTTTGTCCTCAGGCGACAAGTCAACCAGCGAGTATCAAACCATGTGGGAGGCGTTGACTTGCGGAAAAACATGGAGCGGCGAGTTTCATAACCGCCGCAAGGATGGTTCTTTATTTTGGGAGCAATCCACCATTGCCCCGATTCTGGATGACCGAGGGATTGCGATTAATTACCTCGCGCTCAAAGAAGATATTACGGAGCGCAAGCGCATGGATGCCCAGCTTCGCATCGCCGCCATTGCCTTTGAATCAGAAGAGGGCATGTTTATCACGGATGCAACCGGCAGCATTTTGCGGGTGAACCAGGCCTTCACCCGGATCACGGGCTATATGGCCGAGGAGGCGGTGGGTCAAAACCCGAGTCTGCTGAGTTCAGGGCGCCACGATGTCGATTTTTATGAGGTGATGTGGGCGTGCATTCAACAAACGGGCACCTGGCAAGGCGAAATTTGGAATCGCCGCAAGAATGGCGATATTTACCCGGAGTGGTTGAGCATTACCGCCGTCAAAGACGATCAGCAAACGCTGACGCACTATGTCGGCATGTTGGCCGATATCACCAAACGCAAGGCCGCCGAGGCCGAAATTTTGCACCTGGCGTTTTATGACCCGCTGACGGGGTTGCCCAACCGGCGTTTGCTTATGGAACGCCTTGGACAAGCACTGGCAAGCAACAGTCGGCATCCCCACAACGGAGCGTTGCTGTTTATTGATCTGGATAACTTCAAAAACCTTAACGACACACTAGGGCATGATCAAGGCGATTTGCTGCTCAAAATGGTGGCCGGTCGCCTCAATTATTGCGTTCGTGAAGGTGACACCGTAGCGCGCTTGGGCGGAGACGAGTTTGTCGTCATGCTGCAAGACCTGAACGACAACCCCACGGAGGCGGCGGTGCGGGCTGAGGTCGTGGCCGAGAAAATACTGGCGGCGTTGCGTCAGCCTTATCAGTTTAGCCATGTGACGCATCACAGCAGCGCCAGTTTGGGCGTGACGTTGTTCAACAAAGACAACGATTCGGTGGACGAGTTACTTAAGCGGGCAGATCTGGCGCTTTATGAGGCCAAAGACGCCGGGCGCAATACGTTGCGATTTTTTGATCCGGAGATGCAGGCCACCATCAGCGCCCGGGCTGAACTCGAAGCTGATTTACGCAAAGGGTTGGCCGCGCAACAGTTTGTGCTTTATTACCAGCCGCAAGTGGACGAGCAAGACCAGTTGATCGGGGTGGAGGCGCTGGTGCGCTGGCACCACCCCACGCGCGGCATGGTGTCGCCTGCGGACTTTATCCCGTTGGCCGAAGAAACCCGGTTGATCTTGCCGCTGGGGCAGTGGGTGCTGGAAACCGCATGTCGGCAACTCAAGGTCTGGGCGGGGCAGGTGCACACCGCACATTTGACGCTGGCGGTGAATGTCAGTGCGCTTCAGTTTCATCGTGAAAATTTTGTGCAAGAAGTGTTGGACACCCTGAAGCGAACCGGTGCACCCGCCGCTCGCCTCAAACTGGAGCTAACGGAGAGTCTGCTGGTTAAAGACATCGAAGGCATTATTGCCAAGATGCTGGCCCTCAAAGCACAGGGGGTCGGTTTCTCGCTGGATGATTTTGGCACTGGCTATTCTTCGCTGAGTTACCTCAAACGCCTGCCACTGGATCAGCTCAAAATTGACCAGTCCTTTTTGCATGAAGCACTGACCAACCCCAAAGATGCTGCAATTGTCAGCGCCACTGTGGCGCTGGGAAAAAGTCTGGGCATGATGGTGATTGCCGAGGGCGTAGAGACACAGGCCCAGCGCGATTTTCTGGAGGGCCAGGGGTGCGAGCACTACCAAGGCTATTATTTTGGTCGCCCGGGGCCGGTTGAAGCCCTTGATAAATTCTTTGAGTCTGACTTTTCAGATGAATAACCCCGTCATTTCTTCCCTGGTGCCGGTGGTGTTGCTGATTGCCATTGGCTTTATGGCGGGTCGGGTCGGCTGGATCAGAGCCGAGGCGACAAAAGATTTGTCCAATCTGGTGTTCATGGTGCTCACACCGGCGCTGCTGTTTCGCACCATGAGCACTGTGCATGTCGAGCAGCTCGACTTCAAGCCGGTGGCGGTCTATTTTGTGGGTGCTCTGCTGTTGTTTGGCGCCATGCTGGCCTGGCAAGGATTGACTCGGCGTGCCACTGTGCTGGCGTTGGCCGCGACCTTCAGCAATACCCTGGCGATTGGCACACCCTTGGTTGCCCTGGCCTATGGCGAGGCCGGACTGGTGACACTTTTTACCCTGATTTCTGTGCACGCGCTGGTGCTGCTGACCGTTGCCACCGTGGTGCTGGAACTGGTCGTGGCGCGTGAAGGCGCAGCGTTGGGTACGGGTGACAAACGTCAGATGATGCGCACGGTGCTGGGCGCCGTGCGCAACGGCATCATGCATCCGGTGCCGTTACCGATCATCGTTGGCTTGTTGTTTGCGCAAACGGGGCTGTTAATTCCAGCGGTGCTGGAGCGGCCTTTGCTGCTGCTGGGCAATGCGTTTGGACCGCTGGCGCTGGTTTTGGTGGGCGTGACGCTGACCCATGTTCGGGTCGGTGAGCAACTCAAAGGCGCTTTAGGGCTGAGTCTGGCTAAAAATCTGGTTTTTCCAGCGCTGGTAGCCGCATTGGGCTGGATGCTGGGCTTGAGCGGATTGCCACTGACGGTGATGATCGTGACTGCTTCGTTGCCCATCGGCGCCAATGTATTTATGTTTTCACAACGGTACGAAGTAGCGCAGGACCTGGTGACGGCCAGCATGGCGGTGTCCACCGCACTGGGTGTCGTGACCATTTCGCTGGTGATGGCGCTGGTGGACTGGGTTTAAGGGGCCAGCCGTTCGCGTAGCCAAACCGGTTCAGCGGTCGATTTGTCGTCGCCGGCAGTCAAGGTGTAACGCAGGCGGTCATGCAGGCGGCTTTTTCGGCCTTGCCAAAACTGCCAGTTATCGGGCTTTAAACGGTAGCCGCCCCAATGCGACGGTCGCGGTGGTTTGAGTAAAAACTGCGCCCCGTACTTAACGGCATTGGCCACCAGCACGCCACGTCCCGAGATCACCTGACTTTGTGGTGAGGCCCACGCGCCAATGCGTGAATCCAGTGGCCGACTGTGAAAATACGCGTCACTTTCTTCATCGCTAACTTTTTCAACCACGCCTTCAATGCGCACCACACGTTCGAGTTCAACCCAATGAAACTGCAGCGCGGCAAAAGGGTTGCCCGCCAACTCTTGCCCCTTGCGGCTGTCATAGTTGGTGAACCAGGTGATACCACGCGCGTCATAACCTTTGATCAGCACCACCCGGGTGCTGGGGCGCAAGTTGCTAGCGACGGTGGCAACAGTCATGGCATTAGGCTCGGGCACTTCGGCGTTGATGGCTTCTTTCAGCCACGCTTCAAACTGCAAGAGGGGATTGGCGTTGGACTCATTGTCATTGAGTTCAGCGCGTTCGTAACTTTTTCGGAGGTTGGCAAGAGAGGTCATGCAGGCAGTATAGGCAACTCGCTGATCAGGCCAACAGGTATTTAACCTTGACTCTACAACGGCATAAGCCACTTTGACAGGATGATCGATTGCTTTGCTTGATTGAGTCGTACACTGCGTTGACAGATGCGATTTCCCATAAAAGTGACGCAACATATTCTGTCAAAGAGGCTGGATTTTCCACCTCTGATTAGCTCAATTTCAAATTAACTTTCACTGGAGTTCACATGCTTATTCGCAATATGTTAGCCGCTGTTGCCGCCGCCGTGGCGCTTCTCACTGCTACGGGCTGTGCCGTTACCCGAGGCCAGGAAACCGTGGGTTCCTACGTGGACGATGCGGCCATCACAACGTCTGTCAAAGCGCGCTTTGTTGATAGTCACGATGTTGACGCGGTCGCCATTAGTGTTGAAACACTCAATGGCACGGTCATGCTCTCGGGCTTTGCCAAAAGCGTGATGGAAAAGCAAATGGCCGAGCGTATTGCGCGCGGTGTCAAAGGCGTCGTCGCGGTTAAAAACGAATTGGCTATTCGTCCTTAAGCCGTTAGCCCGCCATGAGCTTATGAACTAAATCGCCGGTGTTGGAGGCTTTGAATTTACGCATCAGGCGGGCGCGATAAATTTCAACGGTGCGGTGACTAATGGCGAGCACCTTGCCGATTTCTTTGGAGGTGAGTCCGCCTATTAAATGGGCGGCCACCTCACGCTCCCGGGCGGTGAGTTCGGCCTTGACTGGCCGACTTGAACTGAGGTCTTTAAAAGTCCAGATGCCCGACTCGTGTGGGGCCATTTGGTTAAAGGCATGACCCGTGACGTGGCACCAAAAATTTTCACCGTTGGCGCGTTTCATGATGCGGTCATCAGCATAAATGCCACTGCGATTCAAAATTGGCGTGATGCGTGAGCCGGTGCGCTCAAATTCAATATCACTCGGGTACAACACCCTGAAGGACTGACCAACCAGCAGCTCGCGCGACGCCCCAAACATCGCACACAAGTGCTGGTTACAGTCCATCATTTGCCGATTTCGCGACAAGACCAGTCCAATCGGGGCTAGCTCAAAGGCCAGTCGGTAATCAATATCCATGCGGGTGCCGGGCGCCAAAGTTAGGGTTTGTACGTTACGAAGAACTACGTATTTAGCTAGGTAGTATCGTAGAGAAAGTGTTTCTTAAAAGGAGTTTGATTCGTGAATAAGATTTACCCAAACGCGGCTAAAGCGCTGGAAGGCATTGTCTGTGACGGCCAGTTGATTGCCGTTGGTGGCTTTGGTTTGTGCGGCATTCCCGAGGCTTTGATTGACGCCCTGCACGACAGCGGCGTTAAAGACTTGACGGCGATTTCCAACAACGCTGGCGTTGATGGTTTTGGCTTAGGAAAATTACTGGAAACCCGCCAGATCAAAAAAATGATCTCAAGCTATGTGGGTGAAAACAAAGAGTTTGAGCGCCAATTCCTTGCGGGCGAGTTGCAGCTTGAGTTCACGCCCCAAGGTACGCTGGCCGAAAAGCTGCGAGCCGGTGGCGCCGGTATTGCTGCCTTCTACACCCGCACGGGTGTTGGCACTTTGATCGCCGAAGGTAAGGAAACCCGTGTTCTCAACGGCCATGTTCATGTGTTGGAACACGCGCTGATTCCCGAGGTGTCGTTGGTCAAGGCCTGGAAGGCCGATAAGAGCGGCAACTTGCTTTTCAGGCGCACGGCACGCAACTTCAACCCGGCAGTGGCCATGGCCGGAAAAATCACCGTGGTCGAGGTGGAAGAGATTGTGGAGACGGGCACGTTCGACCCGGATGCCGTGCATTTGCCCGGTATCTATGTACACCGCATTGTGCTTAACGCCCATCCTGAAAAACGGATTGAAAAGCGCACCCTTACCGAAAAATCAACCGATAAAGCAGGAGTTTGATCATGGCTTGGACACACGACCAAATGGCGGCTAAAGCGGCCGAAGAATTACAAGACGGTTTTTATGTCAACTTGGGAATCGGCTTGCCGACGCTGGTGGCCAACTTTGTCAAACCCGAAATTGAGGTTTGGCTGCAAAGTGAAAACGGCATGTTGGGCATCGGCCCGTTCCCGACTGAAGACGAGGTTGATGCCGACCTGATCAACGCGGGCAAGCAAACGGTGACGACCCTGCCCGGCTCCAGTATTTTTGGCAGTCATGACAGCTTTGCCATGATTCGGGGCGGCAAAGTCAACCTGAGCATCTTGGGGGCCATGCAGGTCAGTGAAACAGGTGATTTAGCCAACTGGATGATTCCCGGCAAGATGGTTAAAGGCATGGGTGGCGCGATGGATCTGGTCGCTGGCGTCAAATGCGTGGTGATCCTCATGGAACATGTCGCCAAGAAGAAAGACGGCACCATTGATTTGAAAATTCTGCCTAGCTGCACCTTGCCGCTCACCGGCGTCGGCGTGGTGGATCGCATCATCACCGACCTGGCCGTACTGGATGTGACGCCTCATGGCTTGAAAGTCGTAGAAATGGCGCCCGGCGTGACGCGCGAAGAGTTGCAGGCCAAAACGGGCGTTCAGCTTCACTAAAGCTAAAGCAATTTCAGCCCCGGTGGCAATGATTCACCGAGCGCTCGTCGCTCGGTGGCTTCATCGAGTTGTACCGGCTGGCGCACCATCTCGATCCAGAAAGGCGGCGCGTGAACCGCCATCAGCCGCTGAATGATTTGTGCTCGCAAGGTTAGCGGCAAGTCTCGTGCCCGGTCGCCGGTCATACGAGCCAGATGCGCGGCAGCAAAGGCGGCAGGTTCCAGGCGTTTCCAGTCGAGGGCCAACAACGTTTCAAGCCAGCTGCTGACCGTTTCAATTGAAACCACCTCATGCGTGTTGCCGTAAAACGGTTGACGCGCGCCAATCCGGCCTAGCGCCCAGAGGTGGCGGTGGTCGCTGGCGGTGCCGTGATTTGAATGCTTATCCTGCGGGGCCGCCAATGATTTTTTCAGGCGACTCAGCAACCACGCGCCAATTTCTTCTTTATAAGCCACGGGAATGCGCTCCAGTGAAACACCCAAACGCAGCATATCTTCATCACTGCCTTTGACGGGCTGGCTGGCACCGTCCTCGGCACCTTGTTCATTGATTTGCAGGTTGGCGGCAAAGTCATTGAGCAGGCGTAGCTGTTCAGGTGCCTCTAAACCCCCTGCGACTCGCCGCCACAGTGTCCACCATTCGGCGCAAACCTGGCGGTCGTTGACGTGCTGAACGCCGCTGGGAAACAAGGTCCAGAGTTGTTGTAGTCGCCATGCGTCAAGCGCGTCACCAAAGCCGGGGCGCAGACAGTAGCCGACCAGGTTGAGCCACACCCGTTCGTGTTCGCCAGAGCGGCGCCGACCGCGCTCGCGTTGCCATAAGGCATCAAACAAATGACGTAATTCAGGCGTCGCCCAACGTGCCCGTTCGCCTAGCAGGTGTTCGAGTTGCACCCGCAATTGCTTAACGTCTTTGACGGCGACTTGTCGGCTGTTGGTGCCAAAAATACGGTCAATCTTGACGATGGCCTCGCCCAGACGAGCGGCGGCTATGGGGGCTTTGGGATGGGTGGAGGCGGATTCGGCAGGGTCAAACCGCAAGTCAAAGGCCAGTAACCAGCGCTGGTGTGCTTGCGTCAGACTGACGCAGTGCACCTCCAGCGTGCCGACTTCGGTGAGTGAAACGGCTAACTGCACCGGGATGGTTTGTCGGCCCGTGGCGGGCAAGACCATCGAAATAGGGGGTAAGGGTTCAAAATCAGGTCCGCTCAGAGAGAGCAATTCACCCAATCGGGCGGGCGCCTGACCTGCACCATGAGCGACGCGAGTTAGCAGGTGAAAGCGCACGGGCTGCCCCACACGCAAAGCAAAGGTTCGGCCTTCAAGCAGTATTTCCTGACCGATTTCACTGCCGCGCGGCAGAATGCAAATGCCGATTTGGTCACCGGCCTCGTCCAGCTGCAAAAAATAACTGCGCGCCGCACCGCCGCCAATTTTGGGCGCCAGTCCTTGTTGCGATAAGGCGTAGGCGACCGCGCCGCGTGCTACGGCAACATCGGGGTTGTCGTTGTGCAGCAGGCGTAGCGGGGCGCCGCGCCAAGTGCCCAGCGTTTGTTCGAGTCGTTTGACCAGCGCATCGGCGCGAAACACACCGCCATTGAGCAGCAAGGTATCTGGCATGGCCTCCGTGTGTTGCCGCAAAAAATCAGCGATGTGGCGGGTAATCGCTGGGTCGCGGGCGTAAGGAAGGCCAAATTCAACAAGACCACGGCGGCCTTGTTGGGCGTATGCGGTGGCTTCAACCTGCGGGAAGAAACCATCCACAATGAGTTGCTCGACTTCGGCCCGGGTCAAGGTGGTGGTGCGGCTGCCACCAATCAGCCGCGAGCCGTCGCCCAGCAGCGTGATTTGTAGTTGCTCGGGGGCATCAGCCGCGAGCAATTGTTCTTTAGCGACGCGGCAGCGATCCATTAGTTGTGCCAGCTTGGCCGCTGATAACTGGGGCGACGTTGATTGACCGGCACGGCTTGTCAAACGTGTCTCGGTGACATGCGCCAAGGCTAAGTCCATGTTGTCGCCCCCCAGCATCAAATGCTGGCCCACGCCAATGCGACTGAGTTGGGGTTGGCCGTCAATCCAGTCAACCTGCATCAAACTGAGATCCGTCGTGCCGCCGCCGACATCGCAGACCAGCACCAGCCGGGTGTGTGCCAACTCTTCTTTCAGGCGTTCACGATGGCGCCACAGCCAGTCATAAAAAACGGCTTGCGGTTCTTCCAGTAAGCGTAATTTGGGCAGACCGGCTTGTTGTGCCGCCTGCAAAGTCAAGGCGCGGGCTGCTTCATCAAACGAGGCGGGTACGGTGAGCACCAGTTCTTGTTGTGCTAACGGACTATCTGGAAACTGCCAGTTCCAAGCGTCCCGCACATAACTTAAATAACTGGCGCTGGCATCGACTGGCGAGATTTGGGGCACCTCCTTGGGGGCGCCCCAAGGCAGAATGGGCGCTTGCCGATCCACGCCAGGGTGCGACAACCAGCTCTTGGCACTGGCAACCAGGCGGCCCGGCACTTGCGACCCTAGCTGACGCGCCCATTGGCCCAACACCACGGGGGCTAATCCGGGGTCTTGTGTGGTTGACCAGGGTAATTGCAACTCCCCCGCCGCCAGTTCTCCCTCCGCTGCGTGGTAGCGAACCGAGGGCAGCAGCGCCCGGGCAGCGACCTCGCCGGGCGCGATGAGTTGCTCCAGGTTAAATAATTTAACCTCAGCGGACTTGCCCGCCGGGTCAGATGTCCGCGCGGCATAAGCGACCACGGTGTGTGTGGTACCCAGGTCGATGCCAACCCAGTAATCAGGCATGAACGCCCGCACTAGCTGTTGCTACGCACGTCAAATTCGACTTTCCAGTGTTCACCGCCTTGGGCGGCTACAGCGGTGAGTTCCAGGGTGCCGGTTTCGGTGGCCAGGGCACGCAGTTTGACCTGCACGATTTCACCGGGTGTTCGACCTTCGGCAGGTAACGTGGCTTGAATTTCACCTAATTCTTGTAACTCATCAGGTTGCCAAAAGTCGAGCAACGTGCCGATTTGATCCTGCCGACGCACGGAGGAGCCAAAGAAGCGCAAATGCACCGGTTCACCCACGACCAGACCGAATTCCTGTATGGCCAAGTCAGCCTCAATACCTTCTTCCATGCCAAACGGTGCCACGCACAAGGCTTGCACGGGCGGCTCAACGCCAGGAATGGCAGGCATCGACGATTCCACCGCCACGTAATAAGCGCGCGCCGTGCCGCCCCGAATGCGAACGCCTTGACCGCGTCGCACATAACCGTAGTAAGCGGCGCCGCGTGCGACGGCTAAATCCATGTCGGCACCGGTGAGAATGCGGGCGGGTTCGGCCTTTTCAGCCGTCAGCCAGCCGTTCAAAGTGGCGAGCGTGCGTGTCGTCAGAATCTCGGACTTGAAGACGCCGCCGTTGAATAAAACTGCCGTGGGGTGAAGAAAGCTGGCCGACGCATCGGCCTTGCCGGAAAACCCTTCAAGTTCAGCCGTTGCGCCCACCTGACGCCCGAGCAGCGCGGCCAAATGGCGTGTCACGCCAGCGTCTTGGGCATAGGGCAGGCCCAGTTGCGTCAAACCGCCTCGCGTGCGGTTGGCGGGACGAACCGAGACGTCCACTTCAGGGAAGAAGCCTTCCAAAATAGTGGTGCGAACCTCTGTTTGCGTCAATTCAGTGCGGATGGCGCCGCCAATTAACTTGGCACCGCGACTTGGCACCACAATCGGTTGCGTTTCAATCGCGGCATCGGACAAGATATTTTCTTTGGCCGTGCGGCAGGCGTAGGTGAGTGCCCGCATTTGCCAGGGGTCGAGGGTTTTACCTTCAGCAGCCAGTTTTCTGGCGACAACATGCGCCAGCGTCAAGTCCATGTTGTCGCCGCCCAGCAAAATGTGATCGCCCACAGCAATGCGGTGCAGTTCCAGATTGCCTTCGCGCTCCAGCACGGTAATCAAAGAAAAATCGCTGGTGCCACCGCCGACATCAATCACCAAAATGATGTCACCCGGTTTGACGTCTTTGCGCCAGCGCCCCGCGCTGTTTTGAATCCAGTTGTAAAGGGCTGCTTGCGGCTCTTCGAGCAAGGTCAGGGAGGCGTAACCGGCAGCGCGGGCGGCCTCGGCAGTCAATTCGCGGGCGGCGGGGTCGAACGAGGCCGGAATGGTGACGGTGATGTCTTGCGCATCAAACGGAGCCTCTGGATGCGCGGCATCCCAAGCTTGACGCAGGTGAGCGAGGTAACGCGTGGAGGCTTCCAGGGGGGAGACCCGTGCCACTTCGGGTGGCGCCTCGTTGGGCAAAATTGCACCGCGCCGATCAACCCCGGCGTGGCATAACCAACTTTTGGCACTGGACACCAGCCGAATCGGCGTCAGTGCACCGCGTGCCCGGGCAAACTCGCCCACGGCGTAATCCTGCTCTTGTGTCCAGGGCAGTTCCAGGTCGTCAGCGGCCAGCTCATCTGCGTGTGGCAGGTATAAAAATGAGGGCAACAAGGACGCAGCTTCTACAGCGCCCGGTTCGCTTAACTGGGGAATATCGAGCACGCCATAGCTGGTTTTTTCACCATCGCTGGCGGCAATATCCACATAGGCGAGCGCGCAATGGGTGGTGCCCAGGTCAATCCCGATGGCGTAAAGCGGGGTGCTCATAGCTCCACCTCCGCCTGCGCCAGCACGGTGACGTCATGGCTTGGCGTCAACTTGGGCAGGCGCGTCTCGGTGGCGCGCCAGCCGCGATGGTTCAGACTGCCTTTAAACGGCGCGCTGCCCACCACATTGCCGGTTAAGCGAATCGCACGGGCATCAAACCCATCGTTGAGCGTAACGCGGCTGCCTTCAGCTTCTTCGCGCACGGGCGTGATCGTGAAATGCTCACGCAGCACTTTGCAGCAACCTTCGTGTACCAAACGCGCGGCGCCTCCGACTTCTTCATCGGAATAAGCACTCAGGTTTTCCTGGGTGAAATCAATCAGGCGGGCGTCACGCTGCAACAAGCCGAGCAGTTGTAAGGCGGCATCGGGTGTGGCCACTTTCAGTGTGACGGGGGCCGCTGCGGGAGAAGCAGTTGCAGGGGCTGGGGTGGGCGTTGGCGCAACCTCTTGCAAAGGCTGATTCAAACGCATGAAACGGGCTGCAAATTCAGGGTTGGTAAGGATACGAAAAAACGCCCCAAAGGCGAGGGGAATGCGCTTGAAAAAAGACGGGGGCAAGTTCTTTGGCGATGTCGGGTTTGAATCTGGTTTCGAGTGAGTCATCAATTTTTTCCTGGGGCTGGGCCTTGTGCCGGGCGTTCAATAGGAGGCCCATAAAGGCGGGGAATAGCTATAAATTTTAGTGTAATGCCTATAGCGCATAGATAGACCTTGCCCTACATGCGCAACCTCAACGCAACGGCAATCGGGCCTCTGAATTCAATATTCAAGCGCCCTGTTAGCCATTGGCTGATCTAGGTGCACATGGATTGAGTTAAACAGATGGGGCAGGTCGGTAAAATACTTTTCAGCATGGCCGTCGGTCGCTATTTTTTCTTAGGCTTATCTTTTACAGGACTCTTTTATGTCAATCTTTTCTGCCGTTGAACTAGCCCCGCGCGATCCAATTTTGGGTCTCAACGAACAATTTAATGCCGACACCAACCCCGCCAAAGTTAATTTGGGCGTTGGGGTGTATTACGACGACAACGGCAAACTGCCTTTGCTCCAGTGTGTCCAGACCGCTGAAAAAGCCATGATGGAAGCGCCCAAAGCCCGGGCTTACCTGCCCATCGACGGTATTGCCGCCTATGACGCCGCTGTCAAAACCCTCGTTTTTGGCGCTGACAGCGAACCGGTCAAGGCTGGCTGCGTAGCGACTGTGCAGGCCATTGGCGGCACTGGCGGTCTCAAAATTGGGGCCGACTTTCTCAAACGACTCAACCCCAACGCCAAAGTGCTGATCAGCGACCCAAGCTGGGAAAACCACCGCGCTTTGTTCACCAATGCTGGCTTCACCGTCGAGTCCTATCGCTATTACGACGCTGCCAAGTTGGGCGTGGACTTTGAAGGCATGTTGGCCGACCTGAACGCCGCAGCCGCAGGCACCGTGATCGTGCTGCACGCTTGCTGCCACAACCCCACCGGCTACGACATCACGCCTGCGCAATGGGACCAAGTCATCACGGCGGTCAAAACCAATAACCTGGTGCCTTTCCTCGACATGGCTTACCAAGGTTTTGGCTACGGCCTGACCGAAGACGGCGCCGTGATTCAAAAATTTGTCGCCTCCGGGCTGACATTTTTCGTCTCCACCAGCTTCAGCAAAAGTTTCAGCCTGTATGGCGAGCGTGTAGGCGCTTTGAGCGTTTTATGCGACAGCAAAGACGAAGCCAACCGTGTTTTGAGTCAACTCAAAATCGTGATTCGCACCAACTACAGCAACCCGCCAACACACGGCGGTGCCATTGTCGCTGCCGTGCTGACCAACCCCGAGCTGCGCGCCTTGTGGGAAAAAGAATTGGGCGATATGCGCGTTCGCATCAAAGCTATGCGTCAAAAGTTGGTGGACGGCCTCAAAGCCGCTGGCGTGCAACGCGATATGAGTTTTATCACGAGCCAAATCGGCATGTTCAGCTATTCAGGTCTGACCAAAGACCAAATGGTGCGCCTGCGCAATGAGTTTGGCGTTTACGGCACCGACACAGGCCGTATGTGTGTGGCTGCGCTGAACAGTAAAAATATCGACTACGTCTGCGCGTCGATTGCCAAGGTTCTTTAACCTTCGCTATCTACCTTCCACCTAGCGGCAGATTTAGGTCTGAAATGCATCCGATTGATGCCGCAGGAACCCCCCCCCTTTTTTCGCGTCAGCGACAGTCAGCCAAGCTGATAGCGGGGGGTGTCAATACCAAAATTACCGTAATAGCCTCGGCGTTCAGGCCGGGGCTATTAATTCAAGGTCTGACTTGATCAGGCGAGTTGTTGGTCAATAAATTCCATCATCTGAGTCTTGCTCATGGCGCCGACTTTGGTGGCTGCCAGTTGACCGTCTTTAAACAGCATCAACGTGGGAATGCCACGAATACCAAACTTGGCCGGGATGTCGCGGTTTTCGTCCACGTTCATTTTGGTTACTTGCAACTTGCCTTCATAGGCTGTGGACACTTCATCCAGAATAGGTGCGATCATTTTGCAAGGACCGCACCATTCGGCCCAGTAATCCACCAAAACGGGTTGGGTCGATTGCAAGACGTCCACTTCAAAAGATGCGTCGGAGATGTGTTTGATAAGTTCGCTAGCCATCGTGTTTTTCCTAAAATAGTGATGTGTTCAGATAGAGTGGGGAAATTGTGACAGAAACCAAGCCCCCCTAACGCGGGTCTTTCCCCTATGGCGACAATAGCAAAAAAATATCATGCCTATGCAACAAGAAAAAAGTCCTGACCCAATTAGCGGAAGGGCTTGTGCCCTCTCACCGCTGTCGTTAATGTTATTGAAATAGATCAAAAAAAGTGAATGTCAATCACCCCGTCCTGAAGGACGGCGCTTGAGAAGCGAAAGCTTCATAAGCCAGATTGAACAGGGTTAGCAGTAAGGCTATTGAGTTAGTCGCCGCTACTTGAAAAAGTAGGAGCCGGTTACTGAAATTCCCGAAGGGAGCGAGGCCGCAAGGTCTTCGTCACCAGGCCCGTAAGGGTTGACCGCTGGAAAGACAGCATGGTTTATTTTTTAATGGAGTTTCAAGTGGCAGTTTTTGTGTTGGATAGAAAAGGACGGCCCTTGATGCCGTGCTCGGAAAAGCGGGCGACCCAGTTGTTGTCTGCTGGACGGGCACGCGTGCATCGGCTCACCCCTTTTGTTATCCGCCTCATTGACCGCCAACCGGAAACTGGTGAGATTCAGAAAGCCGTTCAGGTGCTCAGTCTGTTTGAGCTGATGCATCGCGGCAAACAAATCAGCGAGGCGTTGACGTCACGCCGGGCAATGCGTCGCGCCCGTCGAAACCGCAAGACCCGTTACCGCGCTCCCCGCTTCCTCAATCGTGGCAATAAACAGCGCGGCTGGCTGGCCCCG
>CAIJRK010000079.1 GCA_903823025.1 uncultured beta proteobacterium | reverse complement strand
GTGCGACAAAACGCCGACAGCGCCCAGATGGCCAACCAACTGGCCCTGAGCGCCAGCACCACCGCCGTGCAGGGGGGCGATGTGGTGGCGCAAGTGGTGCAGACCATGAAGGACATCAACGACAGCTCCCAAAAGATTGCCGACATCATCAGTGTGATTGAGGGCATTGCATTTCAGACCAATATTTTGGCTTTGAATGCCGCCGTCGAAGCCGCCCGCGCCGGTGAGCAGGGCCGTGGCTTTGCGGTGGTGGCCATTGAGGTGCGTGCCTTGGCGGGGCGCTCGGCCAATGCGGCCAAAGAGATCAAAAGTCTGATTCATGCCAGCGTGGCACGCGTCGCGCAAGGCACAACGCTGGTAGATCAGGCCGGTACCACCATGACCGAGGTGGTGAGTGGCATCAAGCGCGTGACGGACTTGATGGGTGAGATCAGTGCGGCCAGTCGTGAGCAAAGCCTGGGCGTGTCGCAAATGGGTGAGGCTGTGACGCAAATGGACCAGGTCACGCAACAAAATGCCGCGCTGGTCGAAGAAATGGCCGCCGCGGCCAGCAGCCTGAAAGCGCAAGCCCAAGACCTGGTGGGCACGGTGGCAGTGTTCAAGCTTGTACAAGGCTCGGACAGTTATCCCTCAACAAACCAACAACAAAATATCAGAACCAACCTCATTGACACTGCGGGGACTCGGTTTGGCTGCCATGGGTGCCTTGTGCCTCAAGCAGCGCGCCTAATTGAGTCAGCCTGCTGAAAGAGTGGCGGCGGTAGTCATCACCGCTCTTTCAGATGAGCGGCGCCAGAGGGCTAGCGTTTGGCCTTTGTGCGAGTCAGCCCGGCCTGTGTCCGTGCCACGATTAGATCGCACGCCATCTCCGCCAAATGAGTCAACCGGGATTCAGGCGGAATCGAAAAGAGTCGAGAAACGAGGGGCTTTAGCCAATTTCTGATTTATCCAACCACGTCATCTGATAGAAAACAAATCTATCGTAAAGTGCTGGCTCACACGGCCTGTGTCAGGCTGAATTTCGCCCAAGGACACCCGCCTTTACAGTTCGAGCGGCTTCTTGCGACGGCCTAAAAGTTACGCACGGCGTTCACCACCAATAAAAATAACAAAGGAAAAAAATGACTGCCGCGGCACTTCCCCCTGATGAAAGTGAGCGCCTTGCTCTTTTACAAGCGCTCGATTTGCTGGACACATCAGCCGAGCCAATTTTTGACCGCCTCACCCGATTGGTGGCAAGTACCCTGCAAGTGCCCATTGCGCTTATATCGCTTGTGGACTCGAACCGACAATGGTTCAAATCGCGGGTCGGTCTGAGTGTTTCTGAAACGCCCCGTGAATTTGCTTTTTGCGCACACGCCATTTTGCAGGACGGTCCGATGGTTGTCGGGGACGCGACGCAAGACGAACGTTTTGCAGACAACCCACTGGTCACGGGTGACCCCATGATCCGTTTTTATGCCGGCGTACCGATTCTCACCCGTGCTGGAAAAGCACTCGGCACCCTGTGCGCCATCGATTCAAAACCACGAATTCTGAGGCAGGATGAGATAGAGACGCTGATTGATCTGGCGGATCTGGCCAGTAAAGAAATTCAGCAACGTGAAGCCAATCGCCTAGCCCGGCGCCATCTAGCTCAAACAAAAACCGCCATTGAGGCAAGCGAAGCACGGTTTCGTTCCATCTTTGAGCGAGCCAATCTCGGTATCGCCCTCGTGGCGCCAAATGGCGGCTGGATCAGCGTTAATCAAACCCTCAGCGACATTGTTGGCTACAGCCAGGAGGAATTGGTGAACCTGACATTTCAGGACATCACGCACCCGGATGACCTGGAAATTGACCTGAGTCTTGTCCGGCAGCTGGCCTCGGGCGTGATTGATCGCTACCAACTCGAAAAACGGTATTTGCGCAAAAACGGTGAAACGGTGTGGATCAGTCTCAGTGTCGCAAAACAGAACAATGCCCATGACGAGTTGGATTACTTCGTCTGCTTCATCGAAAACATACAGGCTCGCAAGGAGGCGCAAGCATCACTGGCCGAACTCCGCCGGGATCTCGAAAAGCGGGTAGAGATACGCACACAAGAACTGCGTACAGCCAACGAAATGTTGTCTTACAGCATGGCGCAACAGGTCAATTACCAGCGGGCTTTGGTCAAGCGCGAAGCCGAACTCAGCACCGTCATTGAGAACGCAAACGACGCCTACGTGTGTCTGGACCAAGCCGGGGTGGTCCGCGACTGGAACCGCCAAGCCCACGAAACCTTTGGCTGGACACCTGAAGAGGCGATTGGACGCCGCCTGGATGAGTTGATCGTGCCGCCCCTTCACCGCGAGGCGCATCGTGCGGGAATGAAACGCTATCTCAACTCCGGAAAATCCACCATGCTTAATCAGCGCCTGGAATTGCAAGCGTTGCGCCGGGATGGCAGCACGCTGCCGGTGGAGGTGCGTGTGCGGGCGCTCGACCTCGATGGTCAGAAAATCTTCAGTGCCTTCCTGCATGACATCACCGAGCGCAAGCGCCACGAAGAAACAAGAGAGCACGAAGCCCGGCACGATGCACTGACCGGTCTGCCCAACCGCCGCGCCTTATTTGAAATGCTGCCGAAGGCGATTGCCCGGTCGAATCGCAACGGCACAGCAGTCGCTTTATTATTTCTCGATCTTGATGGTTTTAAAGCGGTCAATGACACCTGGGGCCATGAAGCCGGGGATAGCTTGCTCCGTGAGATTGCCCGCAGATTATCGAACTGCGTCAGGCAAACCGATGCGGTGGTCAGGTTGGCAGGCGATGAGTTCACCGTTTTGCTAGAAGGCCTATCAGGCGGGCGCGACGCCGCGATTGGCGTTGCCGAGAAACTGCTGGCAAGTATCGCAATGCCCGTCCAGATGGGAGAGGCCTCCACAAAAATCAGTGCCAGCATCGGTATTGCCCTGCACATTTCAGGGACTGACCTCACGTCAGACCAATTGGTTAATGCCGCCGATACAGCCATGTACGAGGCCAAACACGCAGGAAAATCTACGTTCTGGGTGTGCAATAGCAACACGAACTGATCAACAGAAGCGGGTTGATGGCCTGGCGTGAACAAGCAAGTTGGCCATCCGCCGTTGATGCCACAGGGGAGAATTCAAAGCGCTGGCCACTTTCGCAGCGGGTCGCTTCCGAAACCTGTTTCGCGTTCTATTTCTGAAGGTGAAACGAATAATCTGAACGCCCCAGTCCCGTGATCGCAGCGACTAAATAAATATTTGTCCGCGCTATTTTGTCACGGACAAAATCGCTATAGTACGGACTCCAACTCAATCTCAACGATTTAGCCAAGGCCACACCGTCGAATCGGCAACAGTCCGCAGTCAGTGAAATTTCAAGTTTCAAGGACTTGGATTAGCTGGGTGCTTTTATCGACCGATTGCAAGAGGACGAGTTGGGCGTATTTGTCGGCAGCCGGGTTTGCAGCGTTGGGCTAACTGATTAGCTGACTGAAAAAAAGTGTATTTTTAGACCTATTTTCACAGGGAGTGATCACTTGAACAACTTCAAAATAGCCACACGCCTGATCATTTTGATCAGCCTCTTGTCGCTGGTTCTCATCGGCATCGGCACGCTCGGCTTGGTGGGCATCAACCAGTCCAATGACGCCCTCAAAACAGTTTACGAAGACCGCACCGTGGGCGTGGGTCAGATAGCTGAGATCAACCGGCTGAACTTGCTGAGTCGGTTGGCCGTTTCCAATAGTTTGCTCGACGCCACCCCCGAGGAAATAGCCAAGGATACAGCCGCTGTTGATGCCAACATCGCCGCCATTGGCACGTTGTGGGAAGCCTATTTGGCCACCGCAACGACAGCCGACGAAGCAAGAATCGCCCAGAAGCTGGCTGAAGATCGCGCCCTCTTCGTGAAGGACGGACTGCGCCCCGCCGTAGCAGCTTTGCGCGCCAACGACACGGCCACCGCGCACCGTCTGGTCATTGAAAAAATTCGCCCGCTTTATATCCCGGTGATGGCGGGCATTGATGCCCTGATGAAAATTCAGTTGGACGTGGCCCGGGACGAGTACCACGACGCCGTGGCGCGCTACAGCACGTTGCGTTTGTGGGCCATCCTCGCCATCATCGCAGGGGTGCTGTTTGCCATCGGCTTTGGCCTGTTGCTGATTCGCGGTATCTCCCGCTCCTTGAAAGAAGCCCTGGACGTGGCCAATGCCGTCGCCCGGGGCGACCTGAGTCACACCATCCTTCTGGACAGTCAGGACGAAGTC
>CAIJRK010000078.1 GCA_903823025.1 uncultured beta proteobacterium | reverse complement strand
GGTGGTGGAACGATCCTTTGCCTGGCTAGAGAAATGCAGGCGGTTATGGAAAAACTGCGAGCGACACCTCAATACCAGCCTGCAGTTTGTCCATTTGGCTTTTCTTGTTTTGCTCATTCGGAGATCGTGAACAGGTTCTCAGACGTTGAGCGCGTTTGCGGTTGACGGTGTGGCCGCAACGCGCCAGGTACACCACCATTTTTCGGCTGCCGTAAAACGGGTGGCGGGTGTATTCCTCGTCGATTAGGCGCTTGAGCATCTCATCATCCTCAGTGACCAGCTTGGGCTTTTGCCGCGCATAGACGCTGGCTCGCGAGACACCTGCCAGCGTGCATTGCCACGTCAAGGTCACCGTGTCGCTTTTGTTGATCCAGCGGTGGCGCGTCATGGCAGGTTGATCCCGGACTTTTTTTTGAGCCAGTCGAGTTCCATTTTGAGGCGTCCGATTTCGCTGTACAGGCGATCCGGGGCGCTGTGGGCGGCCACAGGCTGGGGGCCGCGTTTGCCCTCAAACAAGGTCTTGGCGTGTTCCTGGATTTCCTTTTTCCATTGACTCACCTGCACCGGGTGCACACCGTGCGCCTGGCCGATCTCGTTGATCGTCATCACCCCTCGCACCGCCTCCAGACCCACTTTGGCCTTGAATGCCGGCAGATGCACGTTGCGCTTCTTGGTTTCACTCATGATTTTCCCATTTCTTCAGACAGTGTCCAGCTTAAACTGCTGTCTCAGTTCTGGGGTCCACTTTAGATTGAAATCCTACGCAAAGCAAAACACACCCAAAGTGGAATTGCTATGCTTGTGGGGCGCAATAAATCTTGCATCAGCCGCGAGTTGCGCCGCAACCGGTGCCTGCGTGGCTACGCCCAAAACAGGCGCATTCACTCGCACAGACTCGCCAAAAAGCCTGCGCAAACGGGCCTCGGGTTGAGGCCAAAACTTGGGAGCTGGTTGAATCCAAACTCAAAGAGGCGTGGAGTCCACAGCAAATCAGCGGCTACCTTTTGGTCAACCAACAGCCCGGCGTGAGCCACGAGAGCATCTACGCTGACAAGCGCAAAGGGGGCAAGCTGCATCTCACCCTGCGTTGTCAGAAAGAGCGCAAGAAGCGACATACGGGACGCGCCAGAAGGGCTCCATTCCCAACCAGGTCTCGATTGATTCGCGCCCGCTTTGGGGACTGGGAGGCGGATCTGGTCATTGGTGCTGGACAGAAACAGGCGCTGGTCACGATCAACGAACGCATCTCGCGCTACGCCTTGATTGCACATGTTCCGTTCACGACGGCGGAGTTGGTCACCGAGGCCATGATTGCCTTGCTGATGCCCTTTTCGAGGTGCGTTCACACCTTGACGACCGACAATGTGCGTGAGTTCGCCCAGCATGAGCGCATTGCTGCCACGCTTGGGGCGGACTTCTTCTTTGCCCATCCGTATTCATCGTGGGAGCGTGGTGCCAACGAAAATATGAATGGGCTGATTCGCCAGTTTTCCCCCAAAAAGAGGGCCTTCAAATTCATCACCTCCACCGAGATCGACTTAGCCATGCATCGCCTCAATCACAGGCCCAGAAAATGTCTCGGCTACAAAACTCCACACGAAGTTTTCATAGGGCAGCTACAACTGCATAATCAATCGGTTGCACTTCAGACTTGAATCCGCCCTTTAGAACGCACGCGCTTTGCCACAGCAAAAGACTGAAAGCTGGATCAGTGCGTCTGCACTGAACATGATGACCAGTCTGGAGGTGCCAGTGTCGGTAAAAATCTAAAAAGAGCTGGAAAACGGGGGTACTTTAGCCTATTTTTGATTTATTCAGCAACGCCCCTGCCCATGTGCTTACTGCGACAGCTTATGGTTGTTATATTTTCAAGATTGCATTTAATTTCTCCCAATTTCATTAAAATCCTGATACTCTGACACCTTTTAGGGTTTTAGTGCCATCCAGCTAAGTTGAAGGTGGTGTAAGGCTCGGTGACGTAATTGGATATATGGAATGCAGCCGAACCAAATAACATCTTCAGTTCCCGCTGTGCAGTTGCCTGTTGTTCTCATAGCAGAGGTGCAAGACTCCCTCCTTGTTGTTGTACATGATCTGAATCGTCTTGATGGCCTTTTGGCTCATACAATGGCGTCCCTGATGGAGCGATTCATCACTGCTAGCGCCAATCTTGATGACCCACAGTTAACCGCATTCAAAGAACTGGACGCAGTTCGTTCCTCACTGCGAGCAGCTGTGACTGAATTGCAGTTTCAAGACATGGCGTCCCAGTTGATTACCCACACATCAAAAATACTCCAAGGCTGTGCCTATCGACTGGCTGCCGAGTCAATGGGAAATGAAGACGGAGAAGCTGTTCCGTTTGCTGAAGACGTTCCTGAACGTCCAAATCCGGTGACACAAGATGAAATGTACGCTGGCTCAGTAGAGCTTTTTTAAACGTTTCTTATTAATTTAAAACTGAAATAGTCGGAGCTTTACATGCCTTTAATACTCGCTGTTGACGATTCGCCGTCTATGCGCAAGATGGTTTCGTTTACTTTAATTGGGGCAGGTTACCAAGTTGTTGAGGCGATTGATGGACTCGATGCTTATGAAAAAGCCCAGGCCCAATCTTTCGATTTGGTTTTAACAGATCAAAATATGCCAAGACTTGATGGTCTAGGCTTAACGCGCAAACTAAGAGATCACCCGGACTTTAAAACTATTCCTATCCTGATGCTGACAACTGAATCAAGTGATCTGATGAAGCAGGCAGGGCGTGCCGCTGGCGCTACTGGCTGGTTGGTTAAGCCGTTTGATCCGGCCCGGCTACTTGAAGTCGTCAAGAAGGTGATCAAGTAATTTATTGGGTGAATGTTGGATGGACACACGAAGCACAGGAGTTCGATATGGCAGAAGCGCATCAAGAAGGTAGTAGCTCTGGAGTTGATTTTGACCTCAGTCAGTTTTATCAAATCTTCTTTGAAGAAGCTGGAGAAAATCTTGATTTGATGGAGCAAATGCTGCTCAACCTCAATCTTGAAACGGCGGATGACGAAGAGCTGAATGGCATTTTTCGGTGTGCACATTCTGTGAAAGGGGGCGCTGCAACATTTGGTTTTTCGGATGTGGCTGAACTCACCCATCAAATGGAATCATTGCTGGATCGTCTGCGTCGGCATGAATTGCAGCCAAATTCCGCCATGGTTGATGTGCTGCTTGAATCGGCGGATGCCGGTCGGGGACTTTTGGCTCGTCATCAAGCGGGTGGGGAGGGCAATGCACCTCCGACGGCTGATTTGGTTCGGCGTATCAGTGTGCTGGCTTCAGGGAAAGTGGTGCCCGCTGTTGTTAGCGCGCCGCCCGTCCAGTCAACCCTTAAATCGGCCGCGACCTCTGCGCCTGACGTTGTCAAATCACAGCCTGTTGTTTCTCCTGCAAGCGAAGATTCAACAAAAATACGGGTGCTTGAAATTAGGATTGGTCCACTGGAACGCCCTGCCGAGGCCGATGCTATCAAAGAGCTTTTTCGAGATATTCCGGGCTTGGGTGACATCACTACGCTGGACAGCAAGCAGGAAAATACGCGTATTTTTTCCGTTCACACGTCATCAACCAATGAAGACTTGCTGGATTTATTTGCTTTTCATGTTTCCAGAGAGCATGTTTCCATTCAGGAAGTTGAGCTTGTCATCGCGTCTTCCCCGGCGGAGTACGGATTTTTTGATGAGGTTGCCGAGGCGCCAGCAAAGGCTTCTTATGCTGATGATCCTCTGCCTGACGCCCCTTTGGCGCCTTTGCCTGGATTTGGTTTCTTTGAAGGGGCGCCCGGTGCACCAATTCCAGATTCAGGCGAGCCTGCCAGTGTGCCCGCTGTTGAGTCAAAAGAGCCAAAAGCTATTGCCAAGGTGAGTGCCAAACCGGTGGTGCCTCTCGCGCCGCCTGAGGTGACCATTAGAGTCTCGATTAGTAAAGTGGATCAGTTGATCAATCTGGTGGGCGAGTTGGTCATTACACAAGCCATGCTGGCTCAAAATAGTCGGGCGCTTGACCCGGCGCTATATCAGCAACTTTTAACGGGTTTAGCCGATCTGGACCGCAATACGCGCGACTTGCAGGAGTCGGTTATGTCGATCCGTATGATTCCAATGTCGATTGTCTTTAGTCGTTTCCCCCGAATGCTGCGCGACCTTGCGAACAAAATAGGCAAAAAAGTTGATTTTGTAACGCAGGGCGAAGCCACGGAGCTTGACAAAGGCCTGGTTGAAAAAATCACAGATCCATTGACGCACTTGGTACGCAATAGTTGCGACCACGGTATTGAAATGCCCGCTGATCGTCTGCGGGCAGGTAAGTCTGAAACCGGAACGATTACTCTGTCGGCGGCCCATCAAGGCGGCTCAATTGTGATTGAAGTGCGTGATGATGGTCATGGCATGTCACGCGAGAAGATTCTGACAAAAGCCCGTGAACGAGGCATGGATGTGTCTGATCAAATGCCGGATGCTGAGGTCTGGATGCTGATTTTCGCCCCTGGTTTTTCTACGGCGGAAGTGGTCACAGAAGTCTCTGGGCGTGGCGTTGGCATGGATGTCGTCAAGCGTAATATCGCGGCCTTGAATGGCACGGTAGAGATTGATTCCGTAGAAGGACGCGGCATGAAGGTGTCCATTCGTCTGCCGCTAACGCTAGCCATCATGGATGGCATGTCTGTCGGGGTGGGCGATGAGGTCTATATTTTGCCCTTGTCCTCTGTCGTTGAGTCGTTTCAGGTGAAACCTGATGCCGTCAGCACGGTCGGTCAAGGCGCGCAATTGATTAAAGTTCGTGATGAATATATGCCTGTGATCGAGCTGGAAAAAGTTTTCCAAGTGCCACGTTTTGACTTCGGAAAATCCAGTGACATCATGGTGGTGATTGAGGCCGATGGCTGCCGGGTTGCTTTATTGGTCGATGAGCTACTAGGCCAGCAGCAGGTAGTGGTCAAAAACCTTGAGTCCAATTACCGCAAAGTTCCCAACATATCGGGTGCCACAATTCTTGGAGACGGCAAGGTGGCACTTATCCTTGATACAGGTGCGCTGGTTCGCCGCTCACGACACTAAACCCTCGACGAGAAGGAAACAAGATGGGTGCAATGGAACAAATTGGCGCAACGGTCACCGCTGGCGCTCGCGAGTATTTAACCTTTCGGCTTGATCAGGAAGAGTACGGCATTGATATCCTGAAGGTTCAGGAAATTCGCGGCTATGAGCCACCCACCCGCATTGCAAACGCACCTAACTTCATTAAAGGCGTGGTTAACTTGCGTGGGACGATTGTCCCGATTGTGGATATGCGCTTGAAGTTCAATTGCTCAAAAGTTGAATACGATGCCTTTACGGTCGTCATCATCCTTAATTTGCATCATCGAATTGTCGGGATCGTCGTTGATTCGGTCAGTGATGTGATGGAGCTTCCCGCCGAAAGCGTGAAGGCCGCGCCTGATGTTGACAGTGTGATTGATGGGGATGCCGTTTTAGGCCTTGGATCACTTGAAGATCGGATGTTGATTTTGTTGGATATTGAGAAATTGATGTCGGGTCTGGATATGGCATTAACGTCAGATGCCGCCTGATGGCGGAATTCCGCATTTGAATTTTGAGAGGATGCGCGCATGTTGCTAGCCCAAAAAAGAGGTCGGCTCATGCCTTTGGCATCTGCTCAGGCGGGAGATATGCTGGAGGCTGGCCATGTGGAGATGCAAGGCCGAGAGTTTGCTTGGACGAACACTGATTTTGACCGGATTCAAGCCTTGATTTATCAGCGGGCTGGCATCAGTTTGCACAATGGTAAACATGCCATGGTGTATAGCCGCTTGTCGCGTCGTTTGCGCGATACCGGTCATCAAAGTTTCAAAGACTATCTCAATTGGCTGGAAACGCAAGATGACCCGGAGTGGCAAGAATTTATTAATGCCTTAACGACAAATCTGACCTCTTTTTTCCGTGAACAGCATCATTTCGAGATTCTCGCCAACCATCTAAAATCCAAACCAGCCAGCACAACATGGCGCGTTTGGTGCAATGCTGCCTCAACCGGCGAAGAACCTTATTCGCTGGTGATGACCGCTATAGAAGCTCTGGGTGCCAAGGCCAATTTTGCTTTGACGGCCAGCGACATTGATTCCAAAGTATTGGCATCAGCTGCACAGGGTGTTTACCGGCTAGAGGGACTCAAAGGCGTCAGTGCGGAGCGGATGCAGCATTTTTTCATGCGCGGTAAAGGCGCCAACGAAGGCATGGCGCGCATCAAACCTGAGCTGCAACGCATGATTGCATTCATCCGTGTGAACCTGATTCGGGATGATTGGCCATTTCGTGAACCGTTTGATGTGGTTTTTTGTCGTAATGTCATGATTTATTTTGATGCGCCAACACAGCGCAAGGTGCTTGAGCGCATTCACCGTGTCATGGCGCCTGGCGGTTTGCTGTTTGTCGGACATGCGGAAAATTTTAGTGAGTCGAGGGATTTATTTGTTCTGCGAGGCAAAACAGTTTATGAGCGCCGCTAAATTGAGAGACTGCCAAGCGGTATAAGGCATCAGCGCGCTAATTGACGGAAGAGCAAACATGAATTTATCTCAATTAACCAAACCCTTGACGGTATCTTGCGTATTGGGCGGTGGCCGGTCGTCGCGCATCGATCAGCTCAAGGCACAGCCACGAAGCCCGGGTGAGGCGTCATTTTTTTACCATGATCATCATTTTCAATATGATGCTGTCAAGGTGTTGCCGGGTGAATATTATGTTTCTGCCGAAGACTTGGTCATCATGACTGTCTTGGGTTCTTGTATCTCTGCGTGCCTGTGGGATAGCAAGGCGCGCGTAGGCGGAATGAATCACTTTATGCTGCCCGACGGCGACAGTGCGGATGGTTTTGGCCGCTATGGCTCCTACGCGATGGAGTTATTGATTAACGAGATGCTAAAAAAGGGAGCGCGTCGTGAGACGATGCAGGCGAAAGTTTTTGGCGGTGCTCAGGTCATGGCTGGATTTACCACGATGAATGTGGGCGAGCGTAATACGAAGTTTGTTATCGACTACCTTGCCACGGAGCGTATTCCGATCGTCTCGCAAGATGTGCTGGATATTCATCCACGGAAGGTTTGTTTTTTTCCGGTATCCGGCAAAGCATTGGTTAAGCGTCTGGCACATTCGCATCCGGAATCGCTTGCAGTGGAGGAGCGAAAAGGCAATGCCGCCACCGTCGCCAAGGCAACTTTTGGTGGTTCTGTCGATTTGTTTTGAGGGAATTGAGTTGAAGAAAATTCGAGTTTTGGTGGTGGATGACTCTGCATTGGTCAGAAGCTTGTTGGCGGAGATCATCAATCGTCAGCCAGACATGGAATGCATTGGCACGGCCAACGATCCCCTGATTGCCCGGGAAATGATCCGAGAATTAAACCCTGATGTTCTCACCCTGGATATTGAAATGCCCCGCATGGACGGGATTGACTTCTTGGGCCGCTTGATGCGTTTGCGCCCCATGCCGGTCGTCATGATCTCAACCTTGACCGAGCGTGGCGCTGAAGTCACGATGAAGGCTCTGGAGTTAGGCGCTGTTGATTTTGTGGCTAAACCCAGAATTGGTGTCGCCGATGGTTTGAGTGAGTTGTCGATTCAAATCGTCGAAAAAGTGCGCATTGCCGCTACGGCGCATATCAAACGCATGGTGGCCGCACCCACTTTCAGCGCTATTGCCAAAGGTAAAAGTGGCGTGACATTAGCTCGCGCACCCATGAGCGCGTTAGGCCGGGTGTCAACCGAAAAGCTTATTTGCATTGGCGCCTCGACCGGCGGTACTGAAGCGATCAAAGAAATATTGATACGCCTGCCTGCCGACTCGCCTGGCATCGTGATTACCCAGCACATGCCGCCAGGCTTTACCACCAGCTTTGCCGCGCGTCTGAACAGTCTGTGTCAGATCACGGTACAAGAGGCTGTTAATGGGGAGCGTATCTTGCCCGGTCACGCTTATATTGCGCCGGGTGGCAAGCAGTTTCGCGTCAACCGCAGTGGTGCCAATTATGTGGCGGTGGTTGAAGAGGGTGAGTTGGTCAATCGGCACAAGCCTTCGGTTGAGGTGTTGTTTCTCTCTGTGGCCAGTGCGGTGGGGCGCAATGCGGTGGGCGTCATGTTGACGGGCATGGGCAATGACGGTGCCAAAGCCATGCGCGAAATGAAAGATGCCGGGAGTTATAACTTTGTGCAAGACGAGGCTTCCTGCATTGTCTTTGGGATGCCTAAAGAAGCCATTTTGCACGGCGCTGCGGATGACGTATTACCGCTCTCCGAAATAGCGCCTGCCTTGATTGCCAGACTGCGCGGCGCCACTGACCGTTACCGGGTGTGAGTTATTGGTCGGACAGCGCCTCCCAACGTCCTAGCGCAACCAGCATGTCTGCCTCAATCGCCGCATCCCGGGCGTAAAGTTCAGTGGCTTTGGCTGGATCTTTTGCATAGAGGTTCGTGTCTGCCAGCGCCGTTCTCAGTGCGGCTTGTTCTTGCTCAAGCGCCTCAATCTTGACTTGTAAACCGTCGAGTTCACGTTGCTCTTTGTTGCTGAGTTTTTGGGGTATCAGTGTTTTTTTGAGAGCAGTGGCTTCAGTTTCATTGCGAGCTTTAGCAACAGTTCGCTGCGCGCTGGCCGCTACCGAATTGGCGGCCAGTTGCATCTCTTTGCTGCGTCTGGATTGAATCAACCAGTCCTGAACGCCGCCTTCATATTCGCGCCACAGGCCATCTCCTTCGTAGGCAATCGTGCTGGTGACCACATTGTCCAGAAAAGTCCGGTCATGGCTGACCAGAAACACGGTGCCTTCGTAGCTTTGCAGCAACTCTTCAAGCAACTCCAGGGTTTCAATATCCAAATCGTTGGTGGGCTCATCCAGTACCAGCACGTTTGCTGGGCGGGCAAACAAGCGCGCGAGCAGCAACCGATTGCGCTCACCACCTGACAAGGAGCGCACGGGCGAGTTGGCGCGGGCGGGTGAAAACAGAAAATCGCCTAAATAGCTTTTAACGTGTTTGCGCTGGTTGCCAATCTCGATCCACTCGCTACCCGGACTGATGAAATCCACCAGCGTGGCGTCCAGATCCAGCGCATTGCGCATTTGATCAAAATAGGCCACTTGCAGGTTGGTGCCTTGTCGAATCTTGCCGCTGTCGGGCTGCAATTCGCCCAAAATCATTTTGAGCAGTGTTGTTTTACCTGCGCCGTTAGGGCCGATAAAGCCAATCTTGTCGCCCCGCACAATGGTGC
Source organism: uncultured beta proteobacterium (assembly GCA_903823025.1). Lineage (GTDB taxonomy): Bacteria > Pseudomonadota > Gammaproteobacteria > Burkholderiales > Burkholderiaceae_C > Rhodoferax. Next base: position 60,563 of record CAIJRK010000078.1, on the reverse strand, counting down.
CCGTGAAGTCTTTGATGATGACTTTGTCGCCGAAGGATTTGCTGACCTGCGTTAACTCGGACACCAGTTTGCCGCCCAAAGCGCCAGAGGCCACATCCATACGCACGGTGCCGACGGCTTCGCGGTGCGCCCGGCGACTCGCACGCAGGTCTTCGAGTCGCCCAATGCGGCTTTGGCTGCGGGTACGTCGGGCCTCAACGCCTTTTCTGATCCAGATTTCTTCTTGCGCCAGTAGTTTGTCGGCCTTGGCGCTGATCACCGCTTCTTGGGCAATTTGATCTTCTTTCAGGATCAGGTATTGCGCAAAGTTGCCATCGTAAGAGCGCAATTTGCCCCGATCCAATTCCACAATTCGGGTGGCGACACGGTCCAGAAAAGTCCGGTCATGGGTGATGGTGACGACGCTGCCTTTGAAAGCAATCAGCAAATCTTCAAGCCATTCGATAGAGTCCAGATCTAGGTGGTTGGTTGGCTCATCGAGTAGCAACACATCAGGCTGGGCGACTAAAGCCTGCGCCAGTGCCACGCGTTTTTTGGTGCCGCCTGATAGCGTGCCGACGATGGCGTTTTCATCCAAGTGCAGGCGGTGCAGCGTTTCGGTGACCCGCTGTTCCCAGTTCCAGCCGTCTTGCGCTTCAATTGCGCTTTGCAACGCATCAAGGTCACCTAGGCCTTCACAATATTGATCAATGAGCGCAATGACGCCTGAAATGCCTGCGCTCGCGGCGGTGAACACCGTAGCGTCCTGGTCGAGAATGGGTTCTTGCGCCACATAAGCCAAGCGCAAATTTTGCTGCAGCTGCAAGGTGCCGTCATCGGCTTTTTCGATGCCGCCGAGAATTTTAAGAAATGAAGTTTTGCCCGTGCCATTGCGACCAATGATGCCGACGCGTTCGCCGGTTTCAAGGGCGAAGTCGGTGTGATCAAGTAAAGCCACATGCCCAAAAGCGAGTTGGGCGTTCAGAAAAGTAATTAATGCCATAGGGGCATGATTATCCTTTGCGCTGATTATTTTTGCTTGGGGGTTGCTGTAGCCTTCAGTCAAGTTTGTGCCAAGGGTGCAGTCTTCAAATCATTGCTCTGATGTTTAATGCCAAATGGGGATTTTGGTTTCCCTATTTTGGGTTGTTAGTTTGGGTTGGGCATTCTAGGGAAAACCCGTATAGTGCAACGCATATTTAAAACCAGGGTTTTGTTCCACACGCCCATCAACCTTGGCCAGGGTTGGTTGCACGTCCCATTGGGAGTTTTATGACGCTATTTGTCTCCAAAAAATCATCGGTGCTCGTGCCGATTCGCTCGCTAGGGGCGAATCACCGCGAGCGAATCGCTATTCACTTGCTGGCGCTTGATCCGCAAGATCGTTATTTACGCTTTGGTTTTTTGGCTAATGATGCGCAAATTCAGCGTTATGCCGATAGCCTGAATTTTGAGCGTGATGAGATATTTGGTATTTATAACCGGCGGCTTGAATTGATTGCCATGGCGCACTTGGCATTTTCGGCGGACAGCAGACTGGACGCTTGCGCCGAGTTTGGTGTGTCCGTTTCAAAAACTGCCCGGGGGCGCGGCTACGGGGCACGTTTGTTTGACCGTGCCGCTATGCACGCGCGCAATGAAGGCGTGAGCCGGATGTTTATTCACGCCTTGAGCGAAAACTCCACCATGCTCAAAATTGCCCGTAATGCAGGCGCCAAAGTCGAACGCGATGGCTCTGAGTCCGAGGCCCATTTACATTTGCTGCCCGCCACCATTGACACGCGCTTAAATGAGCTGTTTCAAGAACAGTTTGCCCAGACGAACTACCGTATCAAAGTCCAGGTCAAACAGTTTTGGACTGTGCTGAACGGCTTGCAAGCCATGCGTCGTGCCACCAACGAGGCACCAGACCTTCCGCCCAAGTAAGTCGTGCCCGGCGCTAAAAGAGGCTGTGCAATCCGCTATCCTTGCCAGGTGATCCATTAATTGCATATCCTGCGCTTTCATCTGTGTCAGATTCCATCAAAAACTGGCACTGCAAAGTGCTTCAAAACAGGTCATTTATCCATGACCTTTGTTAAGACCCAGACGCGCGGGGCTGTTCAAACCGTGTGGCTATTAAAAAATTTTCCGGTGATCCAAGCGATGTTGGCCTTGCTTGCGGGGGGGGCGCAGGCGGCCAGCCTGGCTTGGCCGGGGTGGCTTCAATCGCCGGTTTGGATGGCGCTTGGCTTGCGCCAGGGAGAGCCGGTTTGGTGGCTTCAATTATTGGCGTTAGCCACGCTGGCGTGGTTGCTGCTGAACTGTCACGCGCCAGCTGACGGGCAACTGCGGCGTGGCGCATGGCGGCAGGCGGCGTTTTTGGGTTGGTTGTTCAGCACGGCTTGGCTGGCGGGCACATTTGGCTGGACGTTTGTGGCGCTGCACACCTACGGCGGTTTGCCGAGTCTTTTAGCGGTGCTGGCGGTGGTGGGGCTGGCGGGATTGCTGGCTTTGTACTACGCAGCAGTTTGTGGCTTGTTTGTGGCTTTGGCGCCGATAAACAAGGCGTGGTCAGCCCTTGTTTTTGCCGCCCTTTGGTTGCTGGCTGAATTGGCTCGTGGGACTTGGTTGACGGGCTTTGGCTGGGGCGCTGTGGGTTACGCGCATGTGGATGGGCCGCTGGCCAGCTTTGTCCCTTGGGTCGGCATGTACGGGTTGTGCGCCATCACGGCATGGCTGACCATGATATTGGCGCAAGCGCTTCATATCAATCAGTCGCTGTGGCGCTATCGGGTTGCGGGCCTGGTTGTGGTGTTGATGGTCTTGATCCTCCCCCAACAGCTCTGGACAAATGCCTCTGACCGCTCCAACTCTGCGGGTCGTTTAAGTGTCACGTTGTTGCAAGGCAATATTCCCCAGGATGAAAAGTTTGAAACGGGCAGTGGCGTACCGTTGGCTTTGCAGTGGTACGCAGAGCAATTGCAGAACAGTCGCACCGCGCTGGTGATTGCGCCTGAGACGGCTATTCCCGTGTTACCCCAACAACTGCCACCTGACTATTGGATGGCCTTGCAACAGCGTTTTTCCACGGGGCAACAGGCCGCACTGATTGGCACGCCGCTGGGCAATTTTCAAGAGGGTTACACCAACTCAGTCGTTGGACTCAAGCCGGATCAACCGCAACCCTGGCGGTACGACAAACATCATCTGGTGCCGTTTGGTGAATTCATTCCACCGCTTTTCAAATGGTTCACTGAAATGATGAACATCCCGCTGGGCGACTTCAACCGGGGCGGTCTGCAGCAAGCGCCTTTTGAATGGCAGGAGCAGCGACTGTCGGCCAACATTTGTTATGAAGATTTGTTTGGTGAAGAATTGGCCCCGCATTTCTCGAACCCGGCGCTGGCCCCCACTATTTTTGTCAACATCAGCAACCTTGCGTGGTTTGGTCAGACTCTGGCGATGGATCAGCACCTTCAAATTGCGCGAATGCGGGCGCTGGAGTTTGAGCGGCCGTTTTTGCTGGCGACCAATACCGGCGTGACGGCCATCGTGGATCATCGGGGTCGTTTGGTGAGTCGTCTGGCCCGTCATACGCGCGGTGTTTTGGTGGGTGAGGTGGAGGGGCGCACCGGCATGACGCCCTACGCCGGGTGGATGGCGCGTTTCGGCCTGTGGCCGTTTTGGGTGTTTGCGGGTGGCCTTGTGTGGCTGGCTGTGCGCCGTACCTTGCGAAAACGCTAGTCCCTAGCACTGGCGTTGCTCTACGCTGACGCATTTGTAGCCCGTAGAATCATTGTTTAACACGTTAAACAGCGTGTTTGTTTTCAAACTATCGGGTGTCGCCCGTCGATGCCCCCCAAGCTATGTTGACCTTCCAGCAAATTATTTTGAAACTGCAGTCCTACTGGGATGCCCAAGGCTGCGCGTTATTGCAGCCCTACGACATGGAAGTCGGCGCGGGCACCTCGCACACCGCCACGTTTTTGCGGGCACTTGGGCCGGAACCGTGGAAGGCCGCTTACGTGCAGCCAAGCCGTCGCCCCAAAGATGGCCGTTATGGGGAAAACCCCAATCGTCTGCAGCACTATTACCAATACCAAGTGGTTTTGAAACCCGCTCCCAGCAACATTCTGGCGTTGTATTTAGGGTCGCTCGAAGCCCTCGGTTTTGATCTGAAAAAGAACGACATCCGCTTTGTCGAAGACGATTGGGAGAACCCGACGCTAGGCGCTTGGGGTCTGGGCTGGGAAGTCTGGCTGAACGGCATGGAAGTGACGCAGTTCACCTATTTTCAGCAAGTCGGCGGCATTGACTGCAAGCCCATCACCGGCGAAATCACCTACGGTCTGGAGCGGCTGGCGATGTATTTGCAAGGCGTGGACAGCGTCTATAACCTCAAGTGGACCGACACCCTGAGCTATGGCGATGTGTACCTGCAAAATGAAAAAGAGCAGTCGGCCTACAACTTTGAGCACAGCGACGTGGACTTCTTGTTCACCGCTTTCTCCGCGCATGAAAAGCAGGCTAAAAACCTCATCGAGCAGCAACTCGCGCTGCCCGCTTACGAGCAAGTCTTGAAAGCCGCCCACAGTTTCAATCTGCTGGATGCGCGCGGTGCCATCAGCGTGACCGAACGGGCCGCTTATATGGGCCGCATTCGGAACGTATCCCGCGCCGTAGCGCAGAGTTATTTTGAAAGCCGCGAGCGCCTGGGATTCCCGATGGCGCCCCGCGAATGGGTGGAACAGATGACGAAGAAGAGTACCTAACCATGACGACCCAAAACCTGCTGGTTGAATTATTTGTAGAAGAGCTGCCGCCCAAGGCGCTCAAAAAGCTGGGCGAGGCGTTTGCCAGTCAACTGGCTGACCAACTGCGCACCCAGGGACTGACCACCGCCGAATCCTTTGTGACGGCGTATGCCTCACCGCGCCGTCTGGCCGCGCACATCACGCACGTCTGGCTCAAGGCGGCGGACAAAGCGGTGCAACAAAAACTCATGCCGGTGAGCGTGGGGCTGAACGCGGCGGGTCAGGCCACGCCCGCGCTGCTCAAAAAATTGCAAGCGCTGGGGGCCGATGTCACCGACCCGGCGGCCGCCGTTGCAGCGCTCAGACAAGCGCCCGACGGCAAGGCTGAATCCTTGTTCTATGACAGCTTGGTCACCGGCGCGACGTTGGACACCGGTTTGCAAAAAGCGCTGGAAGAAACGATCACCAAATTGCCGATTCCCAAAGTCATGAGCTACCAGTTGGCGACCGATTGCGAATTGCCCGGCTGGACCAGCGTGCATTTTGTGCGTCCGGCGCATGGTTTGATCGCGCTACACGGCAACACCGTGGTGCCGGTCAAACTGCTGGGGTTGAACGCGGGCAACACCACCCAAGGCCACCGTTTTGAAGCCAAAGTGTCGCCCGTGGTGATTGCCCACGCCGACCACTACGCCGACACGCTGACCCAAGACGGCGCAGTGATTGCCAGCTTTGCCGAACGCCGTGCCGAGATCGTGCGCCAGTTGGCCGCCGCAGCCGCCAAGGTGGGTGGCGGTGCGCAAGTGATTGACGACGATGCTTTACTGGACGAAGTCACCGGCTTGGTCGAACGCCCGAACGTGCTGGTTTGCGAGTTTGAGGCACAGTTTCTGGATGTGCCGCAAGAATGCCTGATCCTCACGATGAAGGCCAATCAAAAGTATTTTCCGTTGCTGGATGCGCAAGGCAAGTTGAGCCACCAGTTTCTGGTGGTGAGCAACATCAGCCCCGAAGATGCGAGCGCCGTGATTGGGGGCAACGAGCGCGTGGTGCGTCCGCGTTTGGCCGATGCCAAGTTTTTCTTTGACCAGGATCGTAAAAAGACGCTTGAATCGCGTGTGGGCGGTTTGGATAAAGTGGTTTATCACAACAAACTGGGCACTCAAGGCGAGCGCGTGGAGCGTGTGCGCGCCATTGCCAAGGCCATCGGCCAGCAACTCGACAGCGCGGGCACGCTGGCGCAGGCGGCTGACACGGCGGCGCGTCTGGCCAAGACTGATTTGCTAACCGATATGGTCGGTGAATTCCCCGAATTGCAAGGCATCATGGGCGGCTATTACGCCCGTCACGACGGCCTGAGCGACGACATTGCCATCTCCATCGAAGACCATTACAAACCCCGTTTTGCAGGCGATGAACTGCCGCGCAACACCACAGGCGTGGTCGTGGCGCTGGCCGACAAGCTGGAAACGCTGGTCGGCATGTTTGGCATCGGCAACCTGCCCACGGGCGACAAAGATCCGTTTGCGCTGCGTCGTCATGCGCTGGGCGTGATTCGGATGCTGGTTGAAAAAGACTTGCCGCTTGATTTGGGTGTGCTGTTAGCCAGTGCGGCGCCTGCCTTTGGCGACAAAATCAGCGACGCTTCGCCAGCGCTGGCCGCCTTTATCTTCGACCGCCTTGCAGGCTCCCTGCGCGAGCAGGGTTACAGCGCGCAAGAAGTGGATGCGGTGCTGGCGCTGCAACCGCAACGTCTGGGCGACGTGGCCAAACGCCTCGCTGCTGTGCGTGCGTTCGCGGCTTTGCCTGAAGCACCCGCTTTGGCGGCGGCTAACAAGCGCATCAGCAACATCCTCAAAAAAGCGCAAGACGTTGACGCCCATGTCAGTGAAGTGCTGCTCAAAGAGCCCGCCGAAATCGCTCTGTTTGCGGCGATGAAAGACGTGGTGCCCAAGGCCAATACGCAATTTGACGCAGGCGACTACACCGCCTCGTTGCAAACTCTGGCCGCCCTGCGTGCGCCGGTGGATGCTTTCTTTGACGGCGTTATGGTCAATGCCGAGGAACTCGATTTGCGCCTGAACCGCCAAGGCCTCCTGAAAAGTCTGCACGACGCCATGAACCGCGTGGCTGATTTGTCGCGGCTGGTCGCTTAAATGTCTCTCACGCTGTCGGCATGGGTGCAGCAACGCACGGCTTGGCTGGTGCTGGCGCCGCCCATTTTTATGGTGGGTTTGCGTTCGGTGCTGGAGTTTCTGGCCAGCCGTGAGCCACAGATGTTGGCTTTGCCGCTCACCCCTGTGCCCATACCAGGCAGTATGCTGGGCCTGTTGTGGCCCGGTCTGGCGCTATTAACCGCCCTCGTCCTCGTCATTTTGACCTTGTTCAAACTGGGCTGGCGTCGCGTGGTGCCCTCTGTGGCCTTGGTGTGGGTGCTGCTTTGGCTGGCCGGGAGCGCAACGTTGATTCAGCGTCACCTCAATCAGCTGGATTTACAAGCGCTGCCGGACGTGGTGGCGCAAACCCTGACGCTTCAGTTCAAACCCCCTAGCTCACGCGGGCCGGGCGGCACGCAGCTTTATTTGCAAGTGCCCGGAATGCCTGTGCCGCACACGGTGTTGATTGACGATCCGCAAGTGGCCACGCTCAAGCCCGGCGACACGCTGTCGCTGAGTTTGGCGCAAGGTCGTTTTAGTGGTTTTTTTGTGACTGCCTGGCAAATCAGGCCCAACTTGCCCGAGAGTTCACTTTGAATATGACCGACATTAAACTTGTCATTCTCGACCGCGATGGCACCATCAACGAAGACAGCCTTGACTACGTTAAAACGCCGGAGGAATGGCGACCTATGCCGGGCGCGCTGGAGGCCATTGCCCGGCTTAACCATGCGGGTTGGCATGTGGTGATCGCCTCCAACCAGTCCGGCTTGGGGCGCGGCTTGTTTGATGTCTCCAGTCTCAACGCCATGCACGCCAAGATGCACAAAATGCTGGCAGCGGTTGGCGGGCGGGTGGATGCCGTGTTTTACTGTCCGCATTCCGCTAGCGAGGGTTGCCGCTGTCGCAAGCCGGAACCGGGCTTGTTCGAGCAAATCGGGGATCGTTATGGCATTGACCTCAAAGGTGTGCCCACGTTGGGCGACTCGGCGCGCGATGTGCTTGCTGGTTTAGCCGCAGGTTGCGAGCCGCATCTGGTGCTGACCGGTAAAGGCGTGGCTTATGCGGGAGGCCAATTGCCTGACACGTTCCCCAAAGAAACACAGGTTCATGCCAACTTGTCGGCGTTTGCCGATTTTTTGATTACCCGTGAAGCCGCTGACGTTTAAATTATAAAAATGCTACTGATTCGTTCAATTTTGCACATGATCTGGCTGTTGATCACGGTCATTCCGTGGGGACTCACGCTGGTCGTTATTTCAATAGGGGTGCGGCGCACGCCGCTGTGGTGGTTTGCCGTCAACTGGTTTCGCTTGGTGATTTGGGGCACGCGCGTTATTTTGGGCATTCAGGTGCGCGTGAGTGGCATGGAAAATTTACCGGTAGGCGCGACCACGCCCGCCATTTTGTTGTCCAAACACCAGTCCACACTGGAGACCTTGCTGCTGCCGACCTTGATGGCGCATCCGCTGGCCTTTGTGTTTAAACGCGAGCTGTTGCGGATTCCGTTTTTTGGCTGGTCGATGGCGCGCCTGGACATGATTCACATCGACCGCGAGTCCCGGGCTGCCGCACTCAAACATGTGGTCGCGCAGGGCAAAAGGCTGCTGGCACAGGGCACTTGGGTGATTATGTTTCCCGAGGGCACGCGCATTCCTCGCGGGCAAAAAGGCACCTATCAAACCGCAGGCACCCGACTGGCGGTGGAGGCGGGCGCACCGGTGATTCCAATTGCGGTGTCGTCGGGTAAATGTTGGCCGCGCAAAGGATTTATCAAGTACCCCGGCGTGGTGCAAGTCTCGATTGGCCCAGTGATTCCCAGCGTGGGCCGCGAGCCTAAAGAGTTAATGCGTGAGGTGGAGGCGTGGATTGAGGCTGAGATGCGCCGCATTGACCCTGAGGCCTATCTCTGAATGTTTCGCCATCCGCTTGCCAATCGCGAAGTCACGTTGCAGGGCGCCGTGGTGGCGTATGAATTCAAACGTGGCCAGCGGCGCACGATTGGTTTTTTGATTGGCCCGAAGGGTCTGGCGGTGCGTGCGCCAACGTGGGTCTCTCTGGCGGAGGTGGACACCGCGTTGCAGGAAAAGTCGCTCTGGATTCTCAAAAAGCTGGGCGAGTCGCAGGCCCGCCAAGCGCGCGTGGCGGCTCAATGCATGGCGTGGTGCGACGGCGCGACGCTTCCTTTTCTGGGTGAATCGGTTGACGTGCGGCTCGATCCGCAGTGCGCTGTGGGTTTTGCAAGTGTAGAAAGCCAAGCGTTTGAGCCGGAACCCTCCCAGCCGAGTCGAACCTTGCGTCTCGGTTTGCCGCTGGCCGCCACGCCCGATCAAATTCGTGACGCGGTGCAGCTTTGGCTGATGCGCCAAGCGCGGCAACGCTTTATTGAGCGGCTTGATCACTTTGCGCCGTTGCTGCAAGTTCAGTGGCACAAGCTGTCACTCAGCCACGCGACGACCCGCTGGGGCAGCGCCCGCATGGATGGTGCTATTCGTCTGAACTGGCGACTGATTCATTTCAAGCCGTCCGTGATTGACTATGTGGTGGCGCATGAACTCAGCCATTTGCGGGTGATGAATCACAGCCCGCGCTTTTGGGATACGGTGCGCTCCGTGGTGCCGGATTACGCGCTTTTGCGGGGCCAGCTCAAGGGCGAATCGGTGTCGCGCTGGGCATAAAGGTTTAAGGTTTTCAGTCAGCAAACGACTGGCGTGCTCCTTGCTAAGAATTGACTGGAATCAATCCATGCACCAATTCAACCCAGGACCTGCCATGACGCACCCCACCTTTAAACGCGCCGCTGTTTTCGCCGCCCTTGCCGCTTGCGGCCTTGCCGCCCAAGCCGCAGACTGGAGCGATACCTCGATGGGTTACCGCTACGGCACCCACTATGCCGAACCGTTCAACCCTAACGACATCACCAAAAACATTCTCAATCTGACGCACGTCAGTGGCTACAAATACGGCACCAACTTCTTCAACGCCGATGTGCTTCTCTCCAACGACAAAGATCCCTCAGCGGTCGGTTCGACCAGCGGTGCACAAGAGATTTATGTGGTTTATCGTCACACGCTTGATCTGGAAAAAGTCAGCGGCAAGTCCTTCAAATTTGGTCCCGTGCGTGGCGTCGGTGTCACCGCTGGGTTTGACGTCAACACCAAGAACGACGCGGGTTATAACTCCAAAAAACGCATGTTGGTGGCTGGTCCCACGCTGATGATGGATGTGCCCGGTTTCCTGAATGTGAGTCTGCTGGCGATGTGGGAAAGCAATGCGCCCTATAGCGGCTTCACCCGCGTTTCGACTGACCGTTACAGCTACGACGTGCATCCGATGATCAACCTGGCTTGGGGGATTCCTTTCAATATCGGTGCCTTGCCGTTGTCCTTTGAGGGGTTTGCCAATTTCATTGCGTCCAAGGGCAAAAATGAATTCGGTTTGGAAACGGCAGCCGAAACCAATATCGACATGCAAGTCATGTACGACCTCAGCGCGGCGGTGGGTGCCAGCAAAAACACCTTCAAGTTAGGTGTGCAATACCAATACTGGAAAAACAAGTTCGGTAACGACACGGCAGGTCCAGCCGGTCAAGGCGCCACCGCCCGCACGCCCATGATTCGCGCCGAATACCACTTTTAACTTTTGAAACGGCGGCCACGGTCGCCGTCACTTCAGCTAAAACCAACGCCGGTTTGAAACCTCTCCCTTCATGGGCGAGGCTTGAAACATCTTCAGACCGATGATCGCCCTTTGATTTGCGACATAATTGACGTTTACGTTAACGTCAATCAAAATAAACAAGGCCAGTCAGCGTAGGCTCTGGCATTGTTTATTTTTTGAGCACAACTTTATGGGCATTACCTACAGCATTAGCGACTTGGCGCGCGAGTTTGACCTGACCACACGGGCTATTCGCTTTTATGAAGACATGGGGCTGCTACATCCGGAGCACGCGGGTCCAGGTGGGCGCACGCGCATTTATCGGGGGCGTGATCGCACCCGCCTGAAGCTGACGCTGCGGGCCAAACGGCTGGGCTTGAGCCTGATTGAAGCCAAAGAAATCATTGATATATACGAGAGTCCGCGTGACACCGGGCCACAACTTGAGAAGTTTTTACTCGTGATTGCCGTGCATCAACAACAGCTTGAAGCGCAAATGGCCGACTTGCAGGAAAACCTCGACGAACTCAAAATTCACCAACGCGATGCCAAAGCCTTGCTGGTTAAAAGTATCAGCAAAAGTGCGGTTAAAACCAACGCAATCCAAAGAGATAAAACCGATGTCCTCTAAAGAAATCCTCTTGAACCGCGTGCAACAAAGCTTTGACCGTCAAGGTTTGATGCAGCACTTGGGTGCCCGATTGGTGCGGGTCGAGTCAGGCTTGTGCGTGATCGCGCTGCCGTTCTCGGACAAAGTGACGCAGCAACAAGGCGGTTTTCATGGCGGCGCCATCGGGGCGTTGGCCGATATTGCGGGCGGCTATGCCGGTCTGACGCAGGCGCCAGAGGGCATGGAAGTCACTAGCGTGGAATACAAAATCAACTTTATGGCGGCGTTCCAAGATGGTGAGTTGCACGCCACCGGACACGTCATCAAGGCCGGGCGACGCCTGATCGTGACCACGGCCAACGTCGTTCACATCGCCGCCGATGGCCGCGAAAGTGCCTGCGCCGTGATGCAGCAAACACTGATGGCCGTGCCCCGCACCTACTGATTTCCGAGACGGAAAGAGAGTCGCCCGCTCTTGGACAAGCTCGGGGTGCCTCGTTTATATAAAGGCCCGAACGGGCGGAGCTTGCCCAATCCATGAGGAGACAAACCAATGAACATGCCAGGACTTAACTTTCAACTCGGTGAAGACATTGACGCCCTGCGCGACGCCGTGCGCGACTTTGCCCAAGCCGAGATCGCGCCGCGTGCCGCCGAGATCGACAAAACTGACCAATTCCCCATGGACTTGTGGCGCAAGATGGGCGACTTGGGTGTGCTCGGCATCACGGTCGGCGAGGAATACGGCGGCGCCAACATGGGCTATCTGGCGCACATGATTGCCATGGAAGAAATCTCGCGCGCCTCGGCCTCGGTCGGCCTGAGCTACGGCGCACACAGCAATTTGTGCGTGAACCAGATCAAGCGCAACGGCACCGAAGCACAGCGTCAAAAATACCTGCCCAAACTGATCTCCGGTGAACACGTCGGTGCGTTGGCGATGAGCGAACCCGGCGCAGGCAGCGACGTGCTCAGCATGAAACTCAAGGCCGAAGACAAAGGCGGCTACTACTTGCTCAACGGTAGCAAGATGTGGATCACCAACGGCCCGGACGCCGACACACTGGTGGTTTATGCCAAGAGCGAACCCGAACTGGGCGCACGCGGCGTCACCGCTTTTTTGATTGAAAAAGGCATGAAAGGTTTTTCAGTCGCGCAAAAGCTCGACAAGCTGGGAATGCGCGGCAGCCACACCGGCGAGCTGGTATTTAACAATGTTGAAGTGCCTGAGCAAAACATTTTGGGCAGCCTCAATATGGGGTCCAAAGTGTTGATGAGCGGCCTGGATTACGAACGTGCCGTGCTCACTGGCGGGCCGCTGGGCATCATGCAATCGGTCATGGACAGCGTCATTCCCTACATTCACGACCGCAAGCAGTTTGGTCAAAGCATCGGCGAATTCCAGTTGATTCAGGGCAAAGTCGCCGATATGTACACCGTGCTGCAGGCGGGTCGCTCGTTTGCCTACACCGTGGCCAAAAACCTGGATCTGTTGGGCGTTGAGCATGTGCGCCAAGTGCGCAAAGACTGTGCTTCAGTGATTTTGTGGTGCGCTGAAAAAGCGACCTGGATGGCCGGCGAGGGCGTGCAAATCTTTGGCGGCAATGGCTACATCAACGACTACCCATTAGGCCGTTTGTGGCGCGATGCCAAGCTGTACGAAATCGGCGCGGGCACCAGCGAAATCCGCCGTATGTTGATTGGCCGTGAGCTGTTTGCAGAGACCTGCTGATCGCGTTAATGCCCGGGAGACGCGCCTTTCAAAGCGCGTTTCGCAACTGTTTAAGATGCACGCCATGACTACATCCCTACAAGACCTCTTCACCCACAACCGTGCCTGGGCTGCTCAAATGGAGCGTGAGCGCCCTGGCTTTTTCACCAACCTGAAAAGCCAGCAAAACCCGCGTTATATGTGGATCGGCTGCTCTGACAGCCGCGTGCCCGCCAATCAGATTACCGGGTTGGAGCCGGGCGAGGTGTTTGTTCACCGCAACGTCGCTAATGTGGTGGTGCCGACCGACCTTAATTGCCTGTCCACCATTCAATTTGCCGTGGATCAGCTCAAGGTGGCGCATTTGATGGTCGTGGGTCACTACGGTTGCGGCGGCGTCAATGCGGCCCTGAACAATTTGCGCGTCGGGCTGGCCGACAACTGGCTGCGCCATATCAAGGATGTGCGTGACCGCCATGCGGCCATCCTTGAGGCAGCACCCCCCGCTGATCGCCTCGATATTCTGTGCGAACTCAATGTCATCGAGCAAGTGATGAACGTGGCCCACACCACGGTGCTGCAAGATGCCTGGGCACGCGGGCAGCGTGTGGCCTTGCATGGCTGGGTTTATGGTCTCAAGGACGGGCTCCTGCAAGACCTGCACATCACGCTGGACGGCGAGGAGGGCATGGCGTCCCTGTACCGCGCGGCCATTGCGGGTATTTCGGCTACGCGGCGTTGATGCCGAGCGTACTTTCTGAAACCCAAACCCAAACCCAAACCCAAATCCAAATCCAAATCCAGAGACAGACCTGACATGTTTCCCACCCGCCTCGACTCCTCCATCGCCTACGACATTGCCAAAGCCATGATGGATGGCTTTAACCGCCACTACCGGCTGTTCAGAACCGAATCCGCCCGCGCCAAACATCGTTTTGAAACCCTGGACTGGCACGGCCAGCAACGCGCCCAGCGTGAGCGCATCGAGTTTTATGACTTGCGGGTGCGCGAATGCTCCAACCGGCTGGAGCATGAATTCAAGGCGGGTGAGCAGCCGATGGACATTTGGCAGCAGGTCAAGCTGCATTACATCGGCTTGCTGGTGAACCACCACCAGCCCGAACTGGCGGAGACTTTTTTCAACTCGGTCACCACCAAAATTCTGCACCGCAGCTATTTTCAGAACGACTTTATTTTTGTGCGCCCCGCGGTGAGCACCGAGTACATCGAAAACGGTGAGTCCGAGGCGCGTCCTACCTACCGCTCCTATTACCCGACACGCGAGTCCATGGGCGAGGTGCTGACCCAGATGGTGAGCGACTTTGACTTGCGTCGTCCGTTCGAGAACCTGCCACGCGATGCCGCCTGGGTGCAAGCTGCGATGGCCGAGCGGCTGGGGGATGCCAAGTTGCGCGCCAACTTCCAGATTCAGGTGCTGACCAGTCTGTTCTTTCGCAACAAAGGCGCGTACATCGTTGGCAAGCTGATCAACGGCTTTAATGAATTTGCCTTTGCGCTGCCGATACTGCATAACCCGACCGAGAAACTGGTGATTGATGCAGCCCTGTTTGGCGAGGACGACTTGCTGATGTTGTTCAGCTTTGCCCGCGCTTACTTCATGGTTGATATGGAAATTCCATCGGCCTATGTGCATTTTTTGCGCAGCATGATGCCGCGCAAACCGCGCAACGAAATCTACAACGCGCTCGGTTTGGCCAAGCAAGGCAAGACGCTTTTTTACCGCGACTTTCTGCACCACCTGCGCCACTCCACCGACCAATTTCGCATTGCGCCCGGCATCAAAGGCATGGTGATGCTGGTGTTTGATTTGCCGTCTTTTCCCTACGTTTTCAAAGTTATCAAAGACTTTTACCCACCGCCCAAAGACACCACACGCGAGCAAATTAGCGGCAAGTATTTGCTGGTTAAACAGCACGACCGCGTGGGCCGCATGGCTGACACGCTGGAGTACAGCGAGGTAGGTTTTCCGCGTGATCGTTTTAACGACGAGCTGATTGCCGAGATTCAAAAGTTCGCGCCCAGCCAGCTGGAAATCAGCGACCGCGATGGCGATGGCCGCATTGAAGTCATCATCAAACACGTCTATATCGAGCGGCGCATGATCCCGCTCAACATCTATTTGCAAGAGGCTTTTGATGCCGGTGGCACCACGCCGAATCCGACAGAACCCGCTGCCGTGCAGGCGCATGAGCAGATTGAGCGCGGCGTGATTGAGTACGGCAACGCCATCAAGGATTTGGTCGCCGCCAATATTTTTCCCGGCGACATGCTCTGGAAAAACTTCGGCATCATGCGCCACGGCAAGGTCGTGTTTTATGACTACGACGAGATTGAATACATCACCGATTGCACGTTTCGCCGCGTGCCCGAACCGCGCAACGAAGAAGAAGAAATGTCGGGCGAGATTTGGTACAGCGTCGGTGCCAAAGACGTGTTCCCCGAAACCTTCGCCCCTTTCTTGCTGGGCAATCCGGCGGTGCGCGAAGTATTTATGAAACACCATGCCGATTTACTGGACGTGGCCTTTTGGCAAAGTCACAAAGAACGCATCCAGCAAGGCCATGTGTACGACGTGTTTCCCTACGACCAGGACAAGCGATTTCACCCCCACTAATTTTCATTAAAAGGACTCAAAAATGACCGATTCCATCGTTATCGTTAGCGCCGCTCGCACCCCTATGGGGAGCTTTCAAGGCGAGTTTTCTTCTCTGGCTGCCCATGATTTGGGCGGTGCTGCCATCAAGGCCGCCGTGGAGCGCGCCGGTATTGCCGGCGACTCGGTGAACGAAGTGCTGTTTGGCAATTGCCTGATGGCGGGCCAAGGCCAAGCTCCAGCACGCCAAGCCGCGTTCAAGGGCGGTTTGCCGATTAGCGCGGGCGCGGTGACGTTGTCCAAAATGTGCGGCTCTGGGATGCGCGCCGCCATGTTCGGCCACGATATGTTGCTGGCGGGCAGCGCGGACGTGGTCGTGGCCGGCGGTATGGAAAGCATGACCAACGCGCCCTATTTGTTGCAAAAAGCGCGGGGCGGCTACCGCATTGGCCATGACCGCGTGATGGATCACATGATGTTAGATGGCTTGGAAGACGCCTACGAAGCCGGTCGTTCCATGGGCACTTTTGGCGAAGACTGCGCCGCCAAATACGGCTTCACCCGCGAGCAGCAAGACAGCTTTGCCATCACCAGCGTGCAGCGCGCGCAAGCGGCGACTCAATCCGGCGCGTTTGCCGCAGAAATCACGCCCGTGACGATCAAGGGCCGTGCCGGTGACAAGGTGATTTCGATTGACGAAGCGCCCGGCAAAGTCAAGCTGGAGAAAATTCCCACGCTCAAACCGGCGTTCAAAAAAGACGGCACCATCACCGCCGCCAGCAGCTCCAGCATCAGCGATGGCGCGGCGGCGTTGGTGATGATGCGGGCCTCGACTGCCGCCAAACTCGGCCTCAAACCGTTGGCGCGCATCGTCAGCCACGCCGTCCATGCGCAAGAACCGAACTGGTTCGCCACCGCCCCGATTGGTGCCGTGAACAAGGCGCTGGACAAAGCGGGTTGGAGCGTGAAAGACGTGGATTTGTGGGAAGTCAACGAAGCCTTTGCCGTGGTGCCGATGGCGCTGATGCACGACTTGGCCTTGAGTCACGACATCGTCAATGTGAACGGCGGCGCTTGTGCGCTGGGCCATCCGATTGGCTGCAGCGGTGCCCGCATCATGGTCACTTTGCTATACGCCCTGCAGGCCCGTGGCCTGAAAAAAGGCGTGGCGACCTTGTGCATTGGCGGTGGCGAAGGTACGGCCGTAGCGATTGAAATGCTCTGAATTAAATAGTTTCTTGTGCAATGCCGACAGGGTCTAGCGCATTTCGTTATACACAAGTCGGAATCCGATTTCTGGCCGTTCCAGCTGACACTTCTAAGTCATTGATTCATAAGGATTCTCGTAATCCGCAATTGTCTCATTGCTAAATTTTTAGGTACGTGTAAGTGATTGATTTAAAAAGAGTTTTTGACTTGTGTATAACGTAATGGGTCTAGCGCCCTGTCCATTGTTAATTCCATTGAAGGAGATTCAAATGTCGCTTATTTCTGTCAAAGAAGCGGTGTCACATGCCAAAAAATCGTTGGAAGAGCTGTACCAAGATGATCCGCTCAAACAATTGGCGCTGGAAGAGATTGAGTTGGTGACAGAGGGGGGCCGTGACTTATGGTCGGTGACGTTAGGCTTTCATCGTGCCAAAAGTCTCTCTGCAGTCAGTGGTGGCGTCCTTAGTCTGGCTGATTTGAGGCCAGTGCCTCAGATCGAGAACCGTGTTTACAAAACCGTGTTTATCGACGCCAGCACCGGTGAGTTTGTGAAGATGGACATGCGACAAGTTCAATGAGTTCCGCCTTCGAGGAGCAACTGACCGCGTATGCCCATCGTCACCGAAGCGACGGCATTCTTTTGGACACCAACGTGTTGCTTCTGCTGTTGTTTGCGAACTTTCAACCGTCGATGATTGGCGGTAAACGGCTTGAGAAATATGCGCTTGAAGATGCTGCGTTACTGGCCGGGTATGTGAGCCGTTTCAACCGCATTCTGACCACGGCGCACGTCCTGGCGGAAACCAGTAATCTCGCCGCGCAAGTTCTGACGGGCAAGTGGAAGGCTGAGTTTTTCAGTCAATTGTTCCCCTTGTTTTGCACGGATACTGAAGAGGCACTTCACCCCTGCGAGTTGAAGGCGTCAGACGTTGATGCGGCCATTTTCGTGCGACTCGGACTCACCGATGCCTCTCTTGTGGCGACCCTCGGCGTCAACAGATTGCTTCTGACGGATGACTTGGATTTGCACCTTGCCGCCATGGCTAAAGGGGCACCGTCGATTAATTTCACGCATATGCGTGAAGCTGCTGGATTGCTATAAACCAAACTTTAATGAACTGATTATTTTTATGTTACTCACCCCAGACCAAGAAATGATCCGCGACGCCGTGCGCGACTTTGCCCAAGCCGAACTCTGGCCGCACGCCGCCAAATGGGACAAAGAACACACCTTCCCCAAAGAAGCGCACAAAGGCTTGGCCGCCTTGGGCGCTTACGGCATTTGCGTGCCGGAAGAATTCGGCGGCGCTAATCTCGACTACGTCACCGTGGCGCTGGTGCTGGAAGAAATTGCAGCCGGCGACGGCGGCACCAGCACGGCGATTTCTGTCACCAATTGTCCGGTTAACGCTATCTTGATGCGCTACGGCAACCCGGCGCAAAAGAAACAGTGGCTCACGCCGCTGGCGCAAGGTCAAATGTTGGGCGCGTTTTGCCTGACCGAACCGCACGTCGGCTCGGACGCCTCCAGCCTGCGCACCACGGCGGTGAAAGACGCGGACGGCTACGTCATTAACGGCGTCAAGCAGTTCATCACCAGCGGTAAAAACGGCGATGTTGCCATCGTGATTGCCGTCACCGACAAAGGCGCGGGCAAGAAAGGCATGAGCGCTTTCATCGTGCCAACCAACGCGCCCGGTTACGTGGTGGCGCGTCTGGAAGACAAGCTGGGCCAGCACAGCAGCGACACCGCGCAGATCAACTTTGACGATTGCCGCATTCCCGCCGAGAACCTGATTGGTGCCGAAGGCGAAGGCTACAAGATTGCCTTGGGCGCGTTAGAGGGTGGCCGCATCGGCATTGCCGCGCAAAGCGTGGGCATGGCACGCAGCGCGTTTGAGGTGGCGCTGGCTTATTCCAAAGACCGCCAAAGCTTTGGCACCGCTATCTTTAATCACCAAGCAGTCGGTTTCCGATTGGCTGATTGCGCGACCCAGATTGAAGCGGCCCGTCAACTCATCTGGCACGCCGCCGCCTTGCGCGATGCCGGTCGCCCGTGTTTAAAAGAAGCCGCCATGGCTAAGTTGTTTGCCAGCGAAATGGCTGAACAAGTGTGCAGCGTAGCGATTCAAACACTGGGCGGCTACGGCTATGTGAACGACTTTCCGGTGGAACGCATTTACCGCGATGTGCGCGTTTGTCAGATTTACGAAGGCACCTCTGACGTGCAGAAAATCATCATTCAGCGCGCGTTGGCCTGAATCTTTGCGTGCGACACGCTTGTCGCATCAGGCATCCCGGAGGTTGTTTTTTAGCCGCCTCCGGTAGTCGGGCTATAAGATGGAGAAAATTGTCAATTTGAGTTCCATGCAACAATGACTTGTGTCAGGGTTTGATGACAAATAACAATAAATTTCATCATCATTTATGGTTTCTTCCCATCGTATTTTCGACGGTCGGCGTTTGCTGATCTTTCTCAGTCTTTTGCTCTCGGCGGGGTTTTTTGCCACCACATTGGGCAGTTACTTCGTTTCTAAAAACGCCATTCGCCAAGCCATCATCGGGCGTGAGTTGCCTTTGGCGGCCAACAACATCTACGTTGAGTTTCAAAAAGATCTGGTGCAACCGGTTTTGATTGCCTCCACCATGGCGCACGACACGTTTTTACGTGACTGGGCGCTCAAAGGTGAAAAAAATATCGAGGAGATGAATCGCTACTTGCAGGAAATCAAACTTCGTTACGGCGCCTTCAGCAGTTTTTTTATCTCCGAGCACAGTTCAAACTACTACACCGGGGACGGTCTGCTTAAACAAGTTTCGCCCCAAGAGCCGCGTGATGCCTGGTATTACCGCTTGCGCGACCTCAAAGAACCTTATGAGATTAATGTGGATATTGACATGGCGAATCAAGATGCCATGACTATTTTCATTAACTACCAAGTGTTTGATTTTGCCGGGAAGTTGATGGGCGCCACCGGCATTGGCATGACGCTGGATGCCATGCACCTGCGCATCAAGGACTACCAACAACGCTACCAGCGCACCATTTACTTTGTCGATGCCAAGGGATTGGTGGTTCTCTTTGGCAACGAGATCGGGCAGGCGTCGCTTGATTTGCATGAGCGCCCCGGGATGCGTGATCTCATCGACAACATCTTGCTGGAAAAAAATGGCGGCTACCAATATGCATCGCAAGGCGTCAATTACCTGCTTAACGTGCATTACATCCCGGAGCTTGATTGGTATTTGTTTGTTGAAAAAGATGAGGCCGAGGCCTTGGCCGGAGTGCGCCATGCGCTCTACATCAACCTGGGTGTTTGTTTGATCGTCACCGTGTTTGTGGTGCTGCTGATGAATGTGTCGTTGTCGCGCTACCAGCGCCGCCTTGAGGAGATGGCCTCCACCGACAAACTCACCGGGATGCTCAACCGTCAGGCTTTCACCATCCTGATGGACAAACTGCTGGCCGAGTACGTTCGCCAGCCGCGCCCCGTTTCCATGTTGCTGCTGGATGTGGATCATTTCAAGTTGGTTAATGATGAACATGGTCACGCCACCGGCGACCGGGTGCTATGCCGGGTTGCCGAACAAATTCAGCAAGCGCTGCGCAAGTCCGATATTGCCGTGCGCTGGGGCGGCGAGGAGTTTTTGGTCGTGCTCGATAAATGCAGCCTAGATGAGGCCCGTCAGATTGCTGAAAAAATTCGCCAACGCATTGCCCAATACAGCCTGATGGAGGAAGACCAAAACATCGCCATTCCTATCACGGTGAGCTTGGGCGTAAGCCAGTTCAGCGGCGACGAGCCGACTGAGCAGACCATCAGCCGCGCCGACGCTGCGCTTTATCGCGCCAAGCAAGGCGGGCGTAACCGGGTTTGCTTGGCCACCCCGTTATGATTTCGACCCTTACAAGGTTTAATCATGCGCATCATTATTTTGGGTGCCGGGCGGGTTGGCGAGAGTGTGGCCGAGAGTCTGGTATCCGAGCAAAACGACATCACCCTCATTGACCCTGATCCAGATCGCCTGCGTGATCTGGAAGACCGCCTCGACTTGCGCGGCGTGGTGGGCAATGGCATTCAGCCCTCGGTGCTGCGCCGTGCCGGTGCAGAAGATGCCGATTTGTTTATCGCCTGCGCCTCGCTGGACGAGACCAATCTGGCCGCCTGCAAAATCGCGCATGACGTGTTTCACATTCCGACCACGGTGGCGCGCCTGCGTTCGCCCGAGTTCGAGGAAGGGGATGAACTGCTGGGCAAGACCGGCTTTGCCGTGGATCACGTCATTTGCCCCGAAGAGTCGGTGATGCGCTACATCCACAAACTCATCGAGTTTCCCGAGGCGCTGCAAGTGCTGGAGTTTTCGCAAGGGCGGGCGCATTTGATTGCCGTGCGCGTGACCGCTGGCAGCGCGCTGGCTAACCACACCATCAGCGAGTTTCGGGAGTTGTTTCCGGGCGCGTCCATGCGTGTGGTGGCGGTGTACCGGCAAGATGCTGAATATCCGGTTGAGCCAGGCACCCGTGTGTTGCCCGGAGACGAGGTGTTTGTGCTGGCGGATAAAGAAAACATTCGTCATGTGCTGGGGGCTATTCACAGCGACGACCGGCCAGTGCGCCGCGTCATGATTGCAGGCGGCGGGCGGGTGGGGTTGCGGTTGGCGCGTAGTCTGGAAGGACAGTGCGAGGTCAAGATCATTGACCGCGACATCAAGCGTTGCAAGTACCTCGCCGGTGAACTGCCCAGCGAAATGCTGGTGCTCGGCGGCGATGCGGCAGATGAAGACCTGCTGATTGAAGAAAACGTGGGCGAGATGGATCTGTTTATCGCCCTGACTAATGATGACGAGGACAACATTCTCTCGGCCATGCTGGCCAAACGCCTCGGTGCCCGGCGCGTGATTGCGCTGATCAACCGGCGCATTTACGCCGAGATGATGCAAGGCAGCGCGATTGACATCACCATCTCGCCCGCGCAAACCGTGATTGGCGAATTGTTGGTGCATGTGCGCGGGGGCGACATGGCGGCGGTGCACAGTCTGCGTCGGGGCGCGGCGGAAGCCATCGAGGGTGTGGCGCGTGGGGATGCCCGGACTTCGCGGCTGGTGGGTCGTCGGGTCGATCAGATTGCCTTGCCCACGGGGGCACGCTTTGGCGCCATCGTGCGCAGCGCAGACGGGTTTTGCGAGGTGCTGATGCCACACCGCGACAGAATGATTCAAGAAGGTGACCACCTGATCTTTTTCATCCCGGACAAACGGTTGCTAAAAGCCGTTGAGAAGCTGTTTCACGTCAGCGCCACTTTTTTCTGACACGCTATGAATGGTTTTGCGCCGGTTTTGAATGTGCTGGCCCGCATCATGTTGGGCTTTTCTTTTGCGTTTTTAGTGCCGCTGTCCTGGGCTTGGTCACTTGACAGTGTGGCTCTGCGTAACGTCTGGTTAACCGGCATGGCGCTGACGTTTTGTGCGGGTCTCCTGATTTTGTTGCTGACGACCCGGCATCGGCGCGAGTTGCAACCGCGTGACGGCTTTCTACTCGTCAATTTGGTGTGGCTGGTGTTGCCTGCGTTTTCTGCCGTGCCGTTGATGCTGTCCATCGACGGCTTGAGTTGGACGGATGCTTATTTCGAGTCCATGAGCGCGTTGACGGCCACCGGGGCCACGGTGTTGAGCGGACTGGATGACTTGCCAACGTCAGTCAACGTCTGGCGCTGCTTTTTGCAACTCATCGGTGGCTTGGGCATCATGTTGCTGGTGGTGGCGGTGCTGCCGCTGTTGGGCTTGGGCGGCGTGCAACTCTACAAGGCCGAAACCCCCGGCCCCATGAAAGACGCCCGCTTGACGCCGCGCATTGCGGAGACCGCGCGTGGCCTGTGGAGCGTGTATTTTGTGTTTTCTGTGGCCTGCATGTTGGCGTACCGCTGGGCGGGCATGAGCTGGCCGGACGCTTTTATGCACACCTGCACCACCATGGGTTTGGGCGGATTTTCATCCCACGATGCCAGCTTTGGCTACTGGAATTCGGCGCGGGTGGAGGGCGTGGCGATTGTGTTCATGGCGCTGGCGGGCATTAGCTTTGCACGCTACTTTATTGTCTGGCGAGCGCGCTCGCTGATGTCTTTGCTGCGCGATGTGGAGGTGCGGGCCTACGCTTTTGTGCTGGTCGCCTCCGTGCTGGTTTTAAGCATCGTACTGGTGGCGCACGACACTTATTCCGATGGGATGGAGGCCTTGCGGGCGGCCGCTTTTCATGTGGTGTCGGTGGCGACAACGACGGGTTACGCCTCGGCAGATTACGCGCTGTGGCCGGTCTTTGCGCCGGTGTGGTTGATGTTTTTGGGCTGCTTTGTGTCGTGTGCCGGTTCTACCGGCGGCGGCATCAAGATGGTGCGCATGGTGCTGCTGATCAAGCAGGCGCGGCGCGAACTGGTGCGCACCATCCATCCGCGCATTGTCAACCCGGTGATCATGGGACAGGCGACGATTCCGGCCACGGTGATCGCCTCCGTCATGGCCTATATGCTGATTTATGGGGCCACGATTGTGGGGTTGACTATTTTGATGCTGCTCTCGGGTTTGGACGTTGTGACGGCGCTTTCAGCCGTTGTCGCCACCGTGAACAACATTGGGCCGGGTCTGGGACAAGTCGGTCCGGCAGCCAATTTTGGTGTGCTGACCGACTTTCAAACCTGGGTTTGCACTGTCGGTATGTTGATGGGACGGCTGGAGTTGCTGGCCGTCATGGTGCTTTTTCTACCCCAGTTCTGGCGCAAATAAACCGGTTGTCATGCCGGTTCGTGGCGGGTTAGACCAAGTTGCTTTCAACCACATTGCCGATCATGTCTGCCGTCATGGCCGACAGCGTCCAACCCAAGTGGCCGTGGCCCGTGTTGTAAAACACGCAAGGAGATTTGCCACGCCCGACACGCGGCAGCATGTTGGGCATCATGGGACGCAAACCAGCCCAGGGCACCACGTTTTCAGTGCGCACGCCCGGAAAACAGGTTTGCACCCATTCCACCAGCGGGCGTATGCGGTCGGCGCGGATGTCCCGGTTGACGCCATTGAATTCAGCCGTGCCCGCCACGCGCAGCCGGTTGATGCCGAGTCGGCTGGTGACCAGTTTGGTTTCGTCGTCAAGCAAACTCACGTTGGGCGCGGACGCCTGACTTTGTGCATCGTCGAGATCAATGGTGATGGAATAACCCTTGACCGGGTAAATGTTGACCCGGTCGCCCAACTGGGCGGCGATGTCACGGCTGGCCGTGCCCGCGCAAACCACTACGCCGTCAAACACGCTGGTTGTCACGCCTGTCGCGTCGCTGACCGTCAAGGTGACTTGCTTGCCATCGGTGCGAACGGCGCTGATGTCCTGTCCATACAAAGTGCGCACGCCCAAGCGTTCGGCTGCTGCCGCCAAACCGCTGGTGAACTTGTGAATGTCGCCAGTGGAATCGCTCGGCGTGAAGTAGCCACCGTAGTATTCGCCCGCCAAGGTCGGCTCAATGCTGGACATTTCTTCCGGGCCTACGGCTCGGCGTTCCAGCCCGCCTTTGGCCAGCAGCAGCGACACTTTGCCCGCTTGCTCAAAGCCTGCTTTGTCACGGTAAATGTGCAAAATACCTTTGTCTTTGTAGTCGAAGTCAATGCCTTCTTTGGCTGCCCAGTCAAACAGATGTTGGCGGGCGGCGATGGACAAGCGAACCGTTTCAATCGTGTTTTTTTCGTAATGCGGCATGGCGGCGATGAACTCGGCAAACCACGAAATTTTGTGCCAGCTGGGCTTGGGGTTGACTAGCAAAGGCGCATCGCTGGTGAGCATCCACTTGAGTCCTTTGACGATAGTGGCCCAACTGTTCCAAACCTCGGCATTGGAGGCGGACAGTTGCCCGCCGTTGGCAAACGAGGTTTCCATGGCGGCGTAGCGATGTTTCTCAAACAGCGTCACCGAGAAACCGCGTTTGGCCAGCGCATAAGCCGTGGTCACGCCCGTAATGCCGCCACCAATAATTGCTACTTTTTTCATATATCAAGTCTAAAAACGTCGAAGGTTGAGACAGCCGCGCACAACGCGCTGCTATCGCCCCCTCTGTTTTGGACCTGAGAGATTCACGACGGTGCATGGATGCACGTCGCTTGCTCCTGCGGTGGACTGGATGACGAAACCCAATCACTCTTCAGAGTTTGCACTGACTGATGCCGGTCCTTTTGCCTGAGAGTTTCCGGGGCGGTTGCTCCTTCGGCGCCTTTGTCAACGGTGTTGCAAAAGTCTCTCCCGATATCATCCTGAAATTATGGCATTTCTGGCGTAAGTCTTTAAAGACTCCACTACGATGCAAGACTCGTACCCACAAAGGAAAACACCATGCCGATTACCAAAGGATACCAAGCCCTCGTTGAGGAAGCCATGGCCCAGGTTAAAACCTATTCGGTCGATGAGGCCGTGCTTTTGTTGAGCGAACCCGAGACGCAATTCATTGATATTCGCGACATCCGTGAGTTGGCCGAGGGCACCGTGGTCGGCGCTTTTCATGCGCCACGCGGGATGCTCGAATTCTGGGTTGACCCCGCGTCGCCCTACCACAAACCCCTGTTTGCCGACGAGTCCAAGGCGTTTATCTTGTTCTGCGGCGCTGGCTGGCGCAGTGCGCTAGCCGCCAAAACTTTGCAAGACATGGGCATGACCAACGTAGCCCATATCGACGGCGGTTATGCCGAGTGGGTCAAGGTCGGTGCGCCCACGGAGACGCTGGAAGAACAAAAAGTGCGGCGGCAAAAGAAGGTCTGAACGACCCCTAGAATTCGCCCTTTCACACATTAAAATCGGCTTTCTCATGTGTGCCTAGAATGCACACATGAGCGATGCCAAATATTTTGCGTGGAATCCCGATAAAAACCAGCTGCTGATTCGGGAGCGGGGGATTTCGTTCGAGCGGATCGTCGCCGAGATTGGCGCTGGAAACGAGGTTGCCGTGCTGGCGCATCCAAATCAGGACAGGTATCCCGGCCAAAAAATTTCGATGGTGCAAGTCGATGACTATGTGTACGCCGTACCTTTTGTCGAAACAGACGACGAAATTTTTTTTAAAACCATCATTCCAAGCCGCAAGGCCACCAAGCACTACAGGAGCCCAAAATGAATCAGAAAACACCTAACGACGATGACGAAGAGTTGGAAATTCTGCAGGCTTGGGAGTCCGGTCGGCTCAAGCCGGTGGTGGATATGGCTCAGCAGCTCAAGGCTCACAAGGTCGCAGCCGAGGCGACTTTTAAAAAAGACAAGCGGCTCAACATCCGCATTTCTTCGCGTGATTTAAAAAGCCTTCAAGCCCGTGCGCTACAAGAAGGTATTCCGTATCAAACCCTGGCTGCCAGTCTTTTACATAAGTATGTGAGCGGTTATCTGGTCGATCAGCGGTAGTCAAATTGACCTCTAACTTCTAAAAAATAACTTTGAACATCTATGAAATTTGAAGCCATTTTGTTTGACTGTGACGGCGTGCTGGTGGACAGCGAGCTGATTACCAACGGCGTTCTGCGCGACATGCTCGACGAATCAGGCTGGGCGATGACGTCCGCCGACTGTATGCGTTTTTTTGTCGGCAAAGCGGTGCGCGACGAGCGTGTTGCAATTGAGGCGCGCACCGGTCAGCCGCTCACCGAGGACTGGATGCAGCGTTTTTACGAGCGTCGCAACCACGCGCTTGATGCCCGGCTGGAAATTATTACGGGTGCCCATGACGCCGTGCAAGCGGCCCACGCACACACCCGGCAACGCATCGCTTGTGCGTCGGGGGCGGATCGGTTCAAGGTGAACATGCAGTTGACCAAAGTCGGGCTGATGGACTTCTTTGAAGGCCACATTTTTAGCGGACAAGAAATGGCACGTTCCAAACCCGCGCCTGACGTGTATCTGGCGGCGGCGCTGCATCTCAATGCGCCTGCGGCACAGTGTCTGGTGATTGAGGATTCGACCACCGGCGTCACCGCTGGCGTGGCGGCGGGCGCGACGGTTTGGGCTTATTGCCCGTTGCCCGAGCACGGCCCGGCTTTGTTGCAAGCGGGTGCCAGTCGTTTGTTCAGCCACATGGCTGAGTTGCCACAGCGGCTGGGCGCCGCCTGAACTCTGCGGGCGAGGTGCCCGTCCAGCCCCTAAATGCCCGGATAAAACTCTTTTCATTTTGAAACCCTGCCGCCGCCGCCACCTGCTTGATCGGGCGTGAGGTGCGCAGCAGCAAGTCCAGCGCCCGGCTTTGGCGCACGTCGTCTTTTAACGCTTGCAGTGATGCGCCTTCTTCTTTGAGTTGGCGGTGCAACGTGCGGGTGGAGACGTTGAGCAACGCGGCCAGCGCTTCGGCGTTGTGGGTCAGCGTCGGGTGGGCGGCCAGTGTTTGGCGCACGCGCTGCACCAGCAAACGGTCGCGCCGGTAGGGCAGCACGGTGAGCGGCAGGGCGCGTTTGAGCATCTGTTGTAACGCAGGCTCATCGCGGCGCAGCGGCAGCGTGAGATAACGCGCATCAAAGTGAAAGCTGGCGGGCGGCGTCTCAAATGCAGTTGGGCCGGAGAACAACACGCGATAAACATCGGCGTGCGCCGGCGCTGCAAATGGAAATTGCACACCCTGCAACGGAACGCGTGAGTCAATCAGCCAGCAGGCCAGACCGTGGATATTGCGCAGCACCGAGACCAGACAAAACTCGCGCAACGTCCCTAAATCGCGGTGCTCGGTCAGTGTTAGCGTGGCCGTGTCGCCCACCACCGTCAGTTGCAGCGTGATGTCATCAGTGATTAACCCGTGGTGGCGACACCAGCGTTTGAGCGCCACGCCCAACGTCGGCGCACTCAGAGACGCCCGCGCCAACATGCCATAACTACCCCAAGGCAGGCGACGGCTGAACCAGCCCAGCGCCTCGTCGTCCAGCTCTTGCATGGCCGCGCCCGAGATGCGCTCCATTTGTAAAGCGGTGATGCGGGCCGTCGGATCGGCTAAATCAGTTGGCGTAATTTGTGCCAGTGCCAGCGCTTGTGCCGGGCTTTTTCCTTGATCGGCATAGGCCTGCACAATCGCCTTGATAAAAGCAATGGGTGTTAGAGCGAGGCCAGTAATCACACGACTGGGGGGCTGGGTTAACGAGGATGGAGAGGACGTCATAGGCATGGTAATTTTGTCAACAAGTCGTTCAAGAGTATGCGTCAGATGGCACGATTTGCAACTGATGTGGCCGACACGGATGATGACCTGCCTCTATGCTCTGAATTGAGAAGGTTGCTTGGGCCTGGTGCCTATTGGGGAGACAAACATGACAACATCACTGACCGACTTTTTAACAAAACCCGCATTAACGCGCAGTTTTTCCAGTGGCGCCACCACTGTGCCGCTGATCGAGCAAACGCTGGGCGCGTTCTTTGACGCCATGGTTGAGCGCCAGCCGGATCATGAGGCGCTGGTCAGCGCGCACCAGCGCCAGCGCTACACCTACCGCGAATTGCAACGTGCCAGCAACCAACTGGCCAGTGCCTTGCTGGGAGTCGGCTTGCAGCCGGGTGCCCGGGTTGGTATTTGGTCGCATAACAACGCGCAATGGCTGCTGATGCAACTGGCCACCGCCAAAGTGGGCCTGATTCTGGTCAACATCAATCCCGCTTATCGCGTGGCCGAGTTGGACTACGCCCTCAACAAAGTGGGCTGCAAGGTTTTGGTGACGATGGCCCGCTTTAAAACCAGCGATTACGTCGGCATGTTGCGAGAGTTGGCGCCCGAGTTGAACAACGCGCAGCCGGGCGCTTTGCAGTCGGCTCGCTTGCCGCATTTGCGCACCGTCGTGTGGCTCGACGAGCCGGGTCAAGCGGATGATGTGCCAGGTCTGATGCGCTTCTCAAGTTTGCTGGCGGCGGGTGATCCGACTGATCCGCGCATTGGCACCGTGGCCAAACTGCTGCATCCCAAAGACCCGATCAACATCCAGTTCACCAGCGGCACGACCGGCTTTCCCAAAGGCGCCACGCTGACGCACCGCAATATTCTGAACAACGGCTTCTTCATTGGCGAAGCCATGAAACTCACCCCGGCGGACCGCCTGTGCATTCCCGTGCCGCTGTACCACTGCTTTGGCATGGTGCTGGGCAACTTGGCTTGCCTCACGCACGGCGCCACGATTGTTTATCCGAACGATGGTTTTGACGCCTTGAGCGTGCTGCAAACCGTGCAAGACGAAAAATGCACGGGCTTGCACGGCGTGCCCACCATGTTCATCGCCGAGCTGGATCATCCGCGCTTCAGTGAGTTTGATTTGTCCAGCTTGCGCACCGGCATCATGGCCGGTTCACCCTGCCCGACCGAAATCATGAAACGCGTGATGCGCGACATGCATTTGTCGGAGATCACCATCGCCTACGGCATGACCGAAACCAGCCCGGTGAGCTGCCAAAGCACCACCACCACGCCCCTCGAAAAACGGGTGGCGACGGTCGGCTTGGTGCAGCCTCATTTAGAAGTCAAGATGATTGATCCCGTCACCGGCGACATCGTGGCCCCCGAGGTGTCGGGCGAACTGTGTACCCGAGGTTACTCAGTCATGCACGGTTATTGGGAAGACCCGAGCCGCACGAACGAGGCGATTGACGCCGAGGGCTGGATGCACACCGGTGATCTGGCGACCATGGACGCGCAAGGTTATGTGAGCATCGTCGGACGCATCAAGGACATGGTGATTCGGGGTGGCGAAAACATTTACCCGCGCGAGATTGAGGAATTTCTCTACCGCCATCCCCAGATTCAGGATGTTCAGGTGGTGGGGATTCCCGATGCCAAGTTTGGCGAAGAACTGTGCGCCTGGGTCATTGTCAAACCCGGCCAGACTTTGAGCGAAGACGACATCAAAGCTTTCTGCAAAGGCCAAATTGCGCACTACAAAGTACCCCGCTACATCCGCTTTGTGTCAGCGTTTCCGATGACCGTCACCGGCAAGATTCAAAAGTTCAAAATCCGTGAAGAAATGAAGTTGCAGCTTGCACAACAACAAGACAAACCCGCCTGAAAGAAGCCTGATGTCCATTCTTGAAACCCAACTCAACGCCCGCTCTGCGGACTTCCTCGCCAACGCCGCGGCCATGCACGCGCTGGTGGACGACCTCAACGCCCAGATCGCCAAAGCTTCTTTGGGCGGCGGTGAAGCAGCCCGCGCCAGGCACACCGGACGCGGCAAATTGCTGCCGCGTGAGCGCGTGCAAATGCTGCTCGACCCCGGTACGCCGTTTCTGGAGTTGTCGCCGCTGGCCGCCCTAGGGCTTTATCCCGACCGCGACGGCACCGACAGCGCCCCTAGCGCCGGGCTGATTGTGGGCATCGGGCGCATCGAAGGCGTGGACTGCATGATTGTGTGCAACGACGCCACCGTCAAAGGCGGCACCTATTACCCGATGACGGTCAAAAAGCATTTGCGGGCACAGGAGATTGCGCAGCAAAACCGCTTGCCCTGCATTTATCTGGTGGACTCGGGCGGCGCCAATTTGCCCAATCAGGACGAGGTGTTTCCAGACCGCGATCATTTCGGACGCATCTTTTTCAACCAGGCCAGCATGAGCGCGCAGGGCATTTCTCAGATCGCCGTCGTCATGGGCAGTTGCACGGCGGGCGGTGCCTATGTACCTGCCATGAGCGACGAGGCCATCATCGTCAAGAACCAGGGAACCATCTTTTTGGGTGGCCCGCCGTTGGTGAAAGCCGCCACCGGCGAGGTCGTGACGGCGGAAGATTTGGGCGGCGGTGATGTGCATACGCGCTTGTCGGGCGTGGCCGATCATCTGGCGCAAAACGACTTGCACGCGTTGGCGCTGGCGCGGCAAGCGGTGGCGCATTTGAACCATCAAAAGCCGTTAGCCCCTGCGTTGTTGGCGTGCGTTGCGCCCAAGTTTGCAGCCCAAGAGTTGTACGGCGTGATTCCAACCGATACGCGCAAACCGTTTGACGTGCGCGAGATCATTGCCCGCATCGTTGATGGCTCGGATTTTCACGAGTTCAAGCCGCGTTATGGGGCCACGCTGGTGACGGGTTTTGCGAATATTGAAGGGATGCCGGTTGGCATCATCGCCAACAACGGCATTTTGTTCAGCGAGTCGGCGTTGAAGGGCGCGCACTTTATCGAGCTGTGCTGCCAGCGCAAAATTCCGCTGGTGTTTTTGCAGAACATCACCGGCTTCATGGTCGGGCGCAAGTACGAGAACGAAGGCATTGCGCGCAACGGCGCCAAGATGGTGACGGCGGTCGCCACAGCCGCCGTGCCCAAATTCACGATCATCATCGGCGGCAGTTTTGGGGCGGGCAATTACGGCATGTGTGGTCGCGCTTTCAGCCCACGCTTTTTGTGGATGTGGCCGAACGCCCGCATCTCGGTCATGGGTGGCGAACAAGCGGCCAGCGTGCTGGCGACGGTTAAACGTGATGGCATCGAACTGAAAGGCGGGCAATGGAGCTTGGAGGAAGAAGATGCTTTCAAAGCGCCGATTCGCCGCCAATACGAAGAACAAGGCCACCCCTATTTCGCCACCGCCCGCCTGTGGGACGACGGCATCATCGACCCCGTTGACACTCGCCGCGTGCTGGCGCTGGGATTGAGCGCGTCGCTGAACGCGCCGATACCGGATACGCAATTTGGCGTGTTTCGGATGTAATGAAAAGGCACTCTCATGTTTAACAAAATACTCATTGCCAACCGGGGCGAAATCGCCTGCCGCGTGGCCGCCACCGCTCGCCGTTTGGCGATCAAAACCGTCGCGGTTTATTCCGATGCCGATGCCAACGCCAAACACGTTAGCGTGTGCGACGAGGCGGTTTATATCGGCGGCAGCGCGCCCAAGGACAGCTACTTGCGCTGGCAAAAAATCATCGAAGCGGCTCAGGCGACGGGCGCCCAAGCCATCCATCCGGGCTACGGCTTTTTGAGCGAAAACGAAGAGTTTGCGCAGGCTTGTGCGAACGCCGGTCTGGTGTTCATTGGCCCGCCCGCCTCGGCCATCAAAGCCATGGGGCTGAAAGCCGAATCCAAGCGGTTGATGAATCTGGCGGGCGTGCCGCTGGTGCCGGGTTACCACGGCACTGATCAAGACCCGGCGCTACTCCAGCGCGAGGCCGACAGCATCGGTTACCCGGTGCTGATCAAAGCCAGTGCGGGCGGCGGCGGCAAGGGAATGCGCGCGGTGGACAAGTCGGAAGATTTTGCGGCCGCCTTGGCCAGCTGCCAACGCGAAGCCATCAACAGTTTTGGTGATGACGCCGTGCTGATTGAGAAGTACGTGCAGCGGCCACGCCACATCGAGATTCAGGTGTTTGGCGACACGCTGGGCAACTACGTCTATCTGTTTGAGCGCGATTGTTCGGTGCAACGCCGCCACCAAAAGGTCTTGGAAGAAGCGCCAGCGCCCGGCATCACCGAAGAATTTCGTCAGCAAATGGGCGCGGCGGCGGTGGCGGCGGCCCGTGCGGTGAACTATGTGGGCGCGGGCACGGTGGAATTCATCGTCGAGCAAAAGCCGGATGGGTCGATGATCTTTTTCTTCATGGAAATGAACACGCGCTTGCAAGTGGAGCATCCCGTGACCGAAGCGATCACCGGGCAAGACTTGGTGGAATGGCAGTTGCGTGTCGCCAGTGGTGAGCCGTTGCCGCTGGCGCAAGATCAACTCAAAATCACCGGCCACGCCATTGAGGCCCGCATTTGTGCCGAAAACCCGGACAACAACTTCTTGCCCGCGACCGGCACGCTGCACGTTTACGGCTTGCCCGATTGTGTGACTTTTGCCCGCAACAGCGGCGGTGTGCGGGTCGATTCCGGTGTGCGCGAGGGCGATGTGATTTCACCGTTCTACGACTCGATGGTCGCCAAGCTGATCGTGCAGGGCGACACTCGCGAACAGGCGCTCTCAAGGCTGGACACGGCGCTGGCGCAAACCCACATCGTCGGGCTGAACACCAACGTGCAGTTTTTGCGCAACGTGGTGCAAAGCCGCTCATTCATGCAAGCCGATTTGGATACTGGGTTGATTCCACGCGAAGAGGCCGTGTTGTTCAAGCAGGAAAAAGTAGGGCTGGCGCTGGCCGTCGCCGGAGCCATTGCCCACACGTTGCTGCAAGAAAAAGCGAATGAAGCGCGGGTGAGTCAACAAGCCGTGTGGCTGGACCCGTGGGCCAGACGCGACGGCTGGCGCTCGCATGGGCCGAGCACGCGCCGGTTTGACTTCGAGTTTCAAGGCGTCGTTCACGTCGTCACCCTGACCACGCGGCACGATGGCGCGCTGCAATTGGACGTGGCGGGCGAGGTCGGCGAGTTCTCATTTATGCCGGTCATCAACGGTGTGGATGTGCGTTTTGCCGCGCAACGTCAGATCGTTCACGTCTATATCAACAAGGCCGTCGCGCATATTTTTACCGCCCAAGGCGCGACATACCTCACCGCGATTGACGCGCTGGCCCATGCGGGTGATACCCAAATTGAAGGCGGACGTTTGACGGCACCGATGCCGGGCAAGGTCGTGTCGTTCTCGGTCAAGGCGGGCGACCAAGTGATCAAAGGCCAGGCGCTGGCCGTGATGGACGCCATGAAAATGGAACACACCATTGCCGCCCCGATGGACGGCGTAGTCGCCGAGTTGCTCTACGCGCCCGGCGACCAGGTGACAGAAGGCGCTGAGTTGCTCAAGCTGGTGGCGTGAAATTGCCAGACCCGGACTGACGCCGGGGTTTGCGCATTACGGGTTACGCTCAAACGCTATGACTATGAACATTACTTTTTGTTGCCCCAGCCTCCCCGCTGGCCCTTGGTTGGCCGGTCTGAAAGCCGCCTTGCCTGACGCTGAGATCAGCGTTTGGCAACCCGGCGCGCTGCCCGCCGATCACGCCGTGGTGTGGGCGCCGCCCCAAGCTTTTTTTGATGAACAGGCGCAGCTCAAAGGTATTTTCAACATGGGTGCTGGCGTTGACGCGCTGCTTGAGCTTCGCTTGCCGCCGCAGGCTACCGTGGTGCGTTTGGATGACGCAGGTATGGCGGTGCAAATGGCGGAATACGTTTGCCATGCCGTGATTCGGCATTTTCGGGAATTTGAGGGTTACGCGGCTGACATGGAAGCTGGCCTATGGTCTGACCGCAAACCTCGTCGCCGGGCTGACTTTTCAGTCGGCGTGATGGGGCTAGGCGTTTTAGGCGAGCGCGTGGCGCGGGCACTGCAGACGTTCGAGTTTCCGGTGAACGGCTGGAGCCGCAGCGCCAAAGCGATTGACGGTGTCAACGGCTTTGTAGGGGCCGCGCAGTTCAACGACTTTCTGGCCAACACCCAAGTGCTGGTCAACCTGCTGCCGCTCACGCCGGAGACGCAAAACATCATGAATCACGCCACCTTGTCCCAACTGAAACCGGACGGTTATGTCATCAACGTCGCACGCGGCGCGCATTTGGTGGACGATGATTTGATCGCGCTCATCGACAGCGGGCGTCTCGCCGGGGCCACGCTGGACGTGTTTCGCGTTGAACCCTTGCCCGCTGATCATCCGTTCTGGACGCACCCCAAAATCACGATGACGCCACATGCATCAGCGCGTACCTTGCGCGATGAATCTATCGCGCAGATTGCAGGCAAGATCATGGCGCTGGAGCGCGGTGATGGCGTGGCCGGGGTTGTGGATACTGGGCGTGGGTATTGATGCGGGTGTTGTGTTGTTGGTTTGGAGGACTGCTGCACTAAACAAAGAGGTACTTTGCCGATTTCTTTATTTATTGGAGAGTGCTTAATATTAGAAACTGACCCAGTTAAATCCATTTCGTTATACACAAGTCACTCAGCAGAGGTTTCCGAATTTCGGCAGCAGCGCTAAGTTGTTGATTCATATAGGTTCAACCAGAACAGGGCCTGAAAAACATCGACTCGTAAGTTGTTGATTTAAAACAAGAAAAAAGTTGTGTATAACGCAATGAGTTAAATCATCGCGTATACATAAGTATTAATTTATATAAATCAGTAATAATTATTTTTTTAAATATTTAATTTCATTGTGCTTACTAATGAATTGATGACGTAAATAAATTCAAAAAATGCAAATTTCTTATGGTAAGTTATATTATTAACTTTTTGAAAAATTAAATGCCTTATTCTAAATTTAGTAATGCTATAAAATTCTCCGATGAGAATAAACTTTTGCTAAAAGTTGCTGAAAACAAAGATACACCACCAGAAGTTTTGGCCGAACTTTCTCGCTCCGCTGATGAGTTTATCCGTGTCGCTGTTGCTTTAAATACATCAACTCCCCGTAATATAATAGATATTTTGAGTAAAGACTCCAGTTCCTGGGTTACGGGAAGTTTAAGCAAGAGATATGAATCTGAAATATCTATTATTTCTATTCATCCTACATCTATTATTAATAAATATGCAAAAATAGGGAAAAATGTGATAGTTGGTGCTTATACAATTATTCACAAAAACGTAGATATTGGAGATGGAACTATTATTGGATCTCATTGCGAGATTGGACATCCTGCACAAAATTCATCTGACAGCGGGATACTAATTATTGGGAAAAATAGTTATATTCGTTCGCACAGTATATTTTATGAGGGATCATATTTTGGTGATAATTTAATTACTGGGCATCATGTAACTGTTAGAGAGAAAACGAAAACTGGCAGAGCTTTTCAAATCGGAACTTTAAGTGATATACAGGGGCATTGCGAAATTGGTGATTTCGTTAAGTTTCATAGTAATGTTCATATTGGAAAAAATTCAAAAATAAATAATTATGTTTGGATGTTTCCTTATGTTGTACTAACTAATGATCCCCATCCCCCAAGTGATATAGCAATAGGTGTCACAGTAGAGGATTACGTTGTTATCGCAACAATGTCAATAATATTGCCAGGTGTAACTTTAAAAGAAGGGTCTCTCGTTGGTGCACATAGTTCAGTTTCACGAGATGTTGAGAAAAATACTGTTGTTGCTGGCTCTCCCGCACAATATCTTTGTGAAACAAGTAAAATAAAATTAAAAGATGGTTCTGGCTTAAATGCTTACCCGTGGCGCAGGCATTTCCATAGGGGTTATTTACCAGAGACTATTGAAAAATGGATTGCTGAGTTTTCTAAGTCAGACGCCGATAATCAGTTCACTATATAAGTATTTATTTGAAGGAAAAATTAATTTGAAATTTATAATGCGGAGTTCATCGAATATATACCGTTAATTTTATTAAATTTTAAGCCTTGTAAGTACCTATAACTTAATAATTTATATGAGGCAGCCTGATGTTTGACAACGTTGTCGATTTGATTGAAAAAATAAAACCCCGTTTTGACGAGCAACCTGTGCCCGGCGCGGTGCTGGACAACTTGCAGCCTGAACTTTGGCAACGGTTTGGCACGGCGCGTGCCAAGGACAGCCGAGAGGTTTTGCTGGACAAATTAGCGATGGCGCGTCTGGATGTTGATGGCGTCAT
Organism: uncultured beta proteobacterium; assembly: GCA_903823025.1. Taxonomy (GTDB): domain Bacteria; phylum Pseudomonadota; class Gammaproteobacteria; order Burkholderiales; family Burkholderiaceae_C; genus Rhodoferax. The sequence goes on along the minus strand of CAIJRK010000078.1, from coordinate 24,410 downwards.
TCGCCCCGCTATTGCGGGCGTTTTGATGGCCAGTTCAGACCCGCGCCGCTGGTTGCCTAACGCCTATATTCAGGCCGTGGCTTACCGGGGAACGACTGTGCTGCCGCAAGGTGATGATGCCTACCAGATAGATGCCCAGGACATCACCGGGCCACTTGATCAGCAAGTTCTGGCGGCCTGCCATTTCGTCAAAAAGAACATGCGGGTGGCGGCGAGTAAACAGACAGGGCGGCGCGATTTGCCGCAGTTTGACCTGACGGCAGTTTTTGAGGCGATGGTGAATACCGTGGCGCACCGCGATTATTCAATCTATGGGGCCAAAATTCGCTTGCGAATGTTTGCCGACCGGCTGGAGTTGTATTCGCCCGGTGCCATTCCCAACACGATGACGGTGGACAGCTTGCCCTACCGACAAGCGGCGCGCAATGAAGCCATTACCAGTTTGCTGGCGAAGTGTTCGATCACAGAACAAGACCGATCTATCACCGACAGAAGCGCCATGATGGACAAGCGCGGCGAGGGGGTTCAGATTATTCTTGATCTCAGTGAACGCTTGTCAGGCGTGCGACCGTCCTATCGGTTGATTGATGAGTCGGAGTTGCTGCTGGTGATTTCTGGCGCAAGTATCAAACCTGTTTCAGAAACACCTCTATAAAAATTTCTATGAACTTCAACAATCTCCCCTCTCGCGTCAAACTGGTCGAAGTCGGTCCGCGTGACGGCTTGCAAAATGAAAAACAACCGGTGCCTGCCGCCGTCAAAATTGAACTGATTCATCGGCTGCAAGCGGCGGGTTTGACTGAGATCGAGGTCACCAGTTTTGTCTCGCCTAAATGGGTGCCACAAATGGCGGACAACGCACAGGTGATGGCGGGCATCCAGCGTAAAGCGGGCGTGCGCTATTCAGTGCTCACGCCCAATTTGCAAGGGTTTGAAGCGGCGCTTAAGTGCCAGCCGGATGAGATTGTGGTGTTTGGCGCGGCCAGCGAAGCGTTCAGTCAGAAGAATATCAATTGCTCGATTGCCGAAAGCATGGCGCGTTTTGCGCCGGTCGTGCAGGCCGCTCGCGCGGCTGGCATTTACGTGCGTGGCGCGATGTCTTGCACGGTGGGCTGTCCCTACGAAGGCGACATTGCGCCCGAACGGGTGAGCTACTTGGCGGGTCTCATGAAAGGCATCGGCGTGCAGCATGTTGGCGTGGCGGACACCATCGGCGTGGGGACGCCGCTGAAAGTTCAACGGGCGATAGAAGCGACCTTAAAACACTACGACATCAACGACGTGTCAGGTCATTTTCATGACACCTACGGTCAGGCCTTGGCCAACACGCTCATCAGTTTGCAAATGGGCGTCTGGCAGTTTGATACCTCGGTGGCGGGGTTGGGGGGGTGTCCTTATGCCAAAGGCGCTACCGGCAATGTGGCGACTGAAGACGTGGTGTACTTGCTGCACGGCATGGGCATTGAGACCGGAATTGATCTCAATCAATTGATAGATGCCGGCCAATTTATCAGCGATTTTCTGGAACGAAAACCTAACTCCCGCGCCGCGATGGCGCTTCTTAACAAGCGACTTAACTCATGATGTGTGGTGCCGAATTAAAACTTTTGCCAGAGGGTGTTCAGCGCGTCGCCGCTGTCCTGCAAACCCATGATCATCCTCATCTTCCGGTGATGCTTGATGGTGCAGCCCGCACCGCCCGGCAAGCGGCGGATGCGTTGGGGGTTGCGTTGGGTCAAATTGCCAAAAGCATCATCTTTCGGCGTTCATCAGACGATGCGGCGGTGTTGGTGGTAACCGCCGGAGACCACCGCGTCGATGAGAAAAAAGTAGCGGCGCTGGTGGGGCCGCTGGCGCGGGCTGATGCGGCCTTTGTCAAAGCCAAAACAGGCTTTTCTATCGGTGGTGTGCCCCCGATTGCCCATGCAACGCCTTGCGTCACGCTGGTTGATCAGACGCTTTTTCGTTTTGAAGAAATCTGGGCTGCGGCCGGGCATCCGCATGGCGTTTTCAAATTGCATCCGCAGGCACTGATTCAAATGTCGGCGGCGCCCGTGGTGGATGTGGTGCAGGCGCCCGTCAACGTGGCCGAATTGTTGACCGCACGGGCTGTCCTGGCGCACGCGGCGATTGACAACGTGCCATCGCCCTGCATTTCGGTTTGCCGCATGAGTCCCATAACGGGCTGGTGCGAAGGCTGCTACCGCTCGATTGACGAGATTCGCCAGTGGAGTCGCGCTGACGATTCGGCCAAGCGCGTGCTGTGGACGCACATTGAGCAGCGCCTGCACGCTAACCCGCCTTTGTTGGCATTTTCCGGCGCATGAAACACATCACCTTTTATCTGGATTTCATCTCGCCGTTTGCGTGGCTTGCGTTTGAGCAATTGCCCCAAGCGTTGATGGGGCACAGTTACAGCGTGACGTATCAACCTATTTTGTTACCCGCGCTGCTCAAGCACCACGGTCAACTTGGGCCGGCTGATATTGCGCCCAAGCGCGACTGGACATTGCGTCAGGTGCAGTGGCTGGCGCGTACCCACGGCCATGACTTGCAAATGCCCGCCAGCCATCCGTTTAACCCGTTGCCCTTGTTGCGCTTGGCCGTGGCGTGCCAGTCGCAGGGCACGCCTAATCGTTACGTTGTTGAAACGCTGTTCAAGCATGTGTGGTTAGGCGGCGCCGAAGCAGCGGATCCGGTGCGTCTGCAAGCTCTGACAGAACAACTGAATCCACCCCGCTTGCCTGACAGCGACGAGGTCAAAGCTGCGCTGAAAGCACACACCGACAAGGCCATCGCTTTGGGTGTTTTTGGCGTGCCGACATATGGGGTGGACGACCAATTATTTTGGGGCTTTGACGCGCTGCCTATGCTGCAAGCCTACTTGTCGGGCGATGCCTTGCTGGAGGCGGAGAGCCATGCCGCAGCCCGCGTGGGGCGTTCGCCCGTTCGTCTTTAGCGGGATGCTGGTGCCGTGTCTATTGTGTTACCGACCCTTACGCAGCAAATAGAAGCGGCCCACGATCTCGCGGCCCTGAGTCAGGCGGCCAGCCAGATCACCGGCTTGATGGCGGCCCAGCATCACAGCGGCACGCCCATTGCGTTGTTGGCTCAGCAAGTGCAGCACCTCAATGCCCGCTTATTTGAACGGGCTTGGCATCTGGTCGCACCTGCCGACTTGGTGGCGCACAGTTGTTTGTTGGTGATGGGCAGCGAAGGCCGGGGCGAGCAACTCCTCAAGACCGATCAGGACAACGCGCTGATCCTGCATGACGACTACGCACCCCCCGCTGATCTGGCCGCTATTTCTCAACACTTCTCCCGCGCGTTGGCTGATTTTGGTTACCCCATGTGTCCGGGACACATCATGGTGAGCAATCCGCAGTGGCGCCGACAGGCCCGCGAATGGGGCCAGATCACGCGCCAGTGGCTGATCATGCCCGACACCGATAGTTTGATGAATCTGGCTATTTTTATGGATGCTCAAACGGTCTGCGGCGATGCCCGGCTGCTGCAGGAGGTGCAGCACGGCCTGCGCTGTTTAGCCACGGACAACGACATCATGCTTAGTCGTTTTGCGGCAGCGGTTGACACCTTTGGCGATGCGCCGGACTGGGCGCCTTGGTGGCCCCAGTGGTTGCATTTGGGCGACGCGCACCCGCTACTTAATCTTAAGAAGGCCGGCATTTTTCCGCTGGTGCATGGGGTTCGCAGTTTGGCGCTGGCACATCATGTGCTGGCCAGCAGCACCACCGCCCGCCTTGAGCGTTTGGTGCAAGACGGACATCTGGGCGCCGCTATGGGGCAAAACCTAATCGAGAGTTTGCACTTTTTGATGGCGCTCAAGCTCCAGTCAGGGCTGGTTGAACGGGCCAGCCAGCAGCCCGTAACCGGCATGGTGAACACCGACCAACTCAGCCCGGCAGATCAGGCTCAGCTCAAAGTCGCGTTAGACGGAGTCAGGCAATTCAAGGTCTGGTTGCGCCCGCGTTTTCATCTGGACGCTTGATTTGCGGTGTGGTCGCGCATGACAAAACGCAAGGTCAACGCGATGGGCTTGCTCTCTACTCAGCGCTACGTTATTTTTCTCTAATCCTCTTGGCACGTTGGACTAGAGGCAAGCCAGAGGCTTTTATATGTTTCAATCCACGCCCTGAAAAAGACAAATTTGGAAGAAGTCACCCTTCTCCCAAATAAATCCTATGCCCCTCAAGCGAGCGATTTCAAACCGGAGTTGGCTTATATGAAAAAAAATAGAGAGAGAGAGAGAGAGAGAGAGAGAGAGAGAGAGAGAGAGAGAGAGAGAGAGAGACTAAAAAATGGAATCTATAGCCATGCGCACTGACATCTGGCGTTATGTTTTTGATGCGATTGAGGATCCTATCTTTCTGCATGACGCTGAGTTTCGGGTGCGCTTGGCCAACCGGGCTTATTGTCATGAAGCGGGTTTGTCGGAGGCGCAAGCGTTAGGCAATCTCTACTGGGAAGTCTTTCCGTTGGGCAAGGGGCCGTTGCCCGGATGTGATGCGGTCGTGCATGAGCGAAACGGGGCTAGCAGTCTGGAAGAGGTGCGCGCCGGGGGCAAGATTTATCTCTCGCGGGGTTATGCGGTGCGTGTTGAATCGGGTCAACCCAGCTACTCCCTGCATATTTTGAGCAACATCACCGAGATCAAGCAAGCGCAGTTCAATCTGACCGAACAGCTTGAAGAACTACGTCGCTGGCACGATGTCATGCTGGGCCGAGAGATGCGCATTCTTGACCTCAAACAAGAGGTTAATCAACTGCTGGTGCAGGCCGGTCAACCCCTGCGTTACCCCAGCGCCGACAACGAAGCTATCCCAAAGGCTTGATGATGTTTCAATCCACGCCCCTTTCGGAGCGAATTTGGAAGAGCTTACCCCTCTCGCAAATGAGTCCTATCCCCCTGAAGGGGGAGGTTTCAAACCGGAGTTAGTTTGTGATGAAACACCCCCCGACGACACCGTCGCCTGTACCGGTCTCTGGCGTCAGACCGCAACTGCCCAAATCACTAACCGGCATTCAAGGGCTGGACGAAATCACCAATGGTGGCCTGCCCACCGGGCGCACAACGCTGGTGTGCGGTAGCGCCGGTTGTGGCAAGACGCTGCTGGCGATGGAGTTTTTGGTGCGGGGGGCCATGCAGTTCAACGAGCCGGGCGTTTTTATGGCGTTTGAGGAAACAGTGCAAGACCTGACCAAAAACGTGGCCTCGCTGGGGTTTGATCTGGACGACCTGGTAGCGCGCCAAAAAATGGTGCTCGACTTTGTCTATATCGAACGCAGCGAGATTGAAGAGTCAGGGGAGTACGACCTGGAGGGTTTGTTTATCCGTCTCGGTTACGCCATTGATTCCATTGGCGCCAAGCGGGTCGTGCTCGACACCATTGAGTCGCTGTTTGCAGGCTTGCCCAATCCGCTTATTTTGCGGGCTGAACTGCGTCGCCTGTTTCGCTGGCTCAAACAAAAAGGCGTCACCGCCATCATCACGGGTGAGCGCGGCAACGAGACGCTAACGCGTCAAGGTCTGGAGGAATACGTCTCGGACTGCGTCATCGTGCTGGACCACCGGGTGCGTGAACAAGTTTCTTCGCGGCGCTTGCGGGTGGTCAAGTACCGGGGTTCGCTGCATGGCACCAACGAGTACCCGTTTTTGATTGACGAGGACGGCATCTCGGTATTGCCGGTGACCTCGCTAGGTCTGCAACACGTTGTCACCACTGAGCGCGTGCCGACCGGTGTGGTGCGGCTCGACACCATGCTGGGCAACGCCGGTTATTACCGGGGCAGCAGCGTGCTAGTGTCCGGCACGGCGGGCACCGGCAAGAGCAGTCTGGCGGCGCACTTTGTGGATGCTGCTTGTCGGCGTGGCGAGCGTGCCATCTACTTTTCATTCGAGGAGTCGCCCAGTCAGATTTTGCGCAACATGGCGTCTGTCGGCATTGACCTGGCGCCTTGGGTGACGCAAGGCTTGCTTCAATTTCATTCCGCGCGTCCTTCGTCCATGGGGCTGGAGGTGCATTTAACAACGATGCATAAAGCCATCAGCATTTTTAAACCGCAGGTGGTGGTGGTGGACCCGCTCACCAGTTTTGTGGTCGGCGGTAACGAAATCGAGGTCAAGGGGATGGTGATGCGCCTGGTCGATTTTTTGAAAACCAACCAGATCACCAGCTTGCTCACCAGTTTGCTCACCAATGGCAATGCGCCTGAACATACCGAGGTGGCTATCTCCTCCCTGATGGACACTTGGCTGTTGTTGCGGGATATGGAGCTGGGCGGCGAGCGCAACCGCAGTTTGAATATTCTGAAATCGCGCGGCATGGCGCACTCGAACCAGACGCGTGAGTTCTTGTTAAGTGATCAGGGTGTGGAGCTGCGCGATGTTTATGTGGGCGCTGGGGGCGTTCTGATGGGGTCTGCCCGCCTCGTGCAAGTCGCGCAGGAGCGGGCCGCGCAGGTGCTTCATATGCAGCAAGTGGAGCGTCAGCAACTGGCGCTGGAGCGCAAGCGCGATTTTCTGGCGGCCAAGATTGCCGAGATGAACGCCGAGTTTCAGGTGCAAGAAGCCGAGGCTTTAAAGATCATTGGGCAAGAGCAGGCACAAGCCATTCAGCTGGCGCAAGAACGCGCTGAAATGGGCGTCAGCCGTCAAGAGGATGCCCCTGCTCAAAAGAAGACGCCATGAATATGCCGCCCAAATCACCGGTCGCCGAGTTTGAATTGCATTTATACGTGGCGGGGCAAACCCCGAAATCGTTGTTGGCTTTTGCCAATCTTAAAAAAATATGTGAAGAAAATCTGACGGGGCGCTACGTGATCAAAGTCATTGACTTGCTGGAGAACCCCCAGCTGGCGCGGGGCGACCAGATACTCGCTATTCCAACGCTGGTGCGCAAATTACCCGCGCCGATGCGCAAGATTATTGGTGATCTCTCCAACACCGAGCGCGTGCTGGTCGGGCTGGATTTAATACCCCGACCTTAAGGAAAACCAGTGTCTCAATCGAAACCCTCTGTGACGACTGTGGCCAGAGATGCCGCACTGGCTTTGCGTGGTTTTGAAAAATATGTGCTGCGTTTGTATGTCGTCGGAACGTCAGAAAAATCGTTATGTGCGATTGCCAATATTAAAAAAATATGCGAGGAACACCTGCATGGACGCTACCAGCTGCAGGTGGTTGACCTGTACCAGCAACCGCAGCTGGCACGCGGCGAACAGATTTTTGCAGTGCCGACGCTCATCAAAAAACTACCGCTCCCCCTGCGCCACATCGTCGGCGACCTCTCCAACACCGAGCGCGTGCTGGTGGGGCTGGATATAAGACCTGAAAAACCGATGATGCACAGCGCTGGCAAATGAAACAGTCACACCGCCAGCTTGTTGCAGAAAACGAAGCCTTGCGGGCGCAACTGAGTGAGGCCCAAGAGACCTTGAACGCCATTCACCATGGCGAGGTTGATGCCCTGATTGTGCTGGGCGAAGACGGCGAGCAGATATTCACGCTTCAGGGCGCGGACTATTCCTATCGAATTCTGATTGAAGACATGAGCGAAGGCGCGCTGACGCTGACCGCCCAAGGGCTGATTTTGTATGCCAACCGGCGCTTTGCCGAGATGGTCAAAATGCCGCTTGAGCAAGTCATTGGTGCTGTGCTGGATCGTTGGATTGAGCCGGTTAGCCGCCCTCTTATGAAAACCCTGCTCAGGCCCGATACGGTTGAAAAACGCCGCGTACAACTGGACTTGCTGGCCTTGGATGCCACACGGGTGCCTGTGATTCTTTCGGCCAGCCGCCTGTTGATCCACAAAAACATGACGACGTTTTGTTTGATGGTCACGGACCTGACTGAACAAAAACGCAATGCCGCCATAGTCGAATCTGAAAAGCTCGCACGTGCGTTGCTGGCCGTCTCCACCCAATCCCGGCGCGCCTTGTTGAGCATGATTGAAGATCAAAAGCGGGCGCAGGACATTATTCAAAATGACATCGCCGAGAAGCAACGCTTGAATGCCGAGCTGGAGCAGCACCGTCAAAACCTGGCGCAACTGGTGGCGCAGCGGACCGAAGAACTCATGCTGGCGCGCCAACAGGCAGAGGCAGCCAATCAGGCCAAAAGCATTTTTTTGACCAATATGAGTCATGAAATCCGCACCCCGATGAATGCCATTATTGGACTCAATCACCTGATGCGCCGGGCCGGTGTGACACCGCAGCAAGCCAATTGGATGGACAAAATAGACAACGCCAGTCGGCACCTGCTCGCCATCATTAACGACATTCTTGACCTCTCCAAGATTGAGGCGGGTAAGCTGCAACTCGACATCAGCGACTTTCATCTGTCGTCGGTTTTTGACAATGTGGCCTCCATCGTGGGCGAGTCGGCCCAGGCGAAAGGGCTTCGTTTTGAGGTGGACAGTGACGCCGTGCCCGTGTGGTTGCGCGGCGACCCGATGCGCCTGCGTCAGGCCTTGCTGAACTATGTGGGCAATGCCATCAAATTTACTGAAAAAGGGGGCGTCACGTTGCGCGCCCAGTTGCTTCAGGAGCGTGATGGTGTGCTGTGCGTGCGCTTTGAGGTGTCAGACACGGGCATTGGCATTGCCCCGGCGCAAATGGGTCGCTTGTTTCAAGTCTTTGAACAGGGTGACACCTCCACCACACGTCAATATGGGGGCACCGGTTTGGGTCTGCCCATTACCCGCCAACTGGCCCGATTAATGGGCGGTGATGTGGGCGTGTCCAGCACGCCGGGGGTGGGCAGTACCTTTTGGTTTACGGTGCAGTTGCAGCGCGGGCAAGGCGTCATGCCGGACGCGCCCTCGGCCTTGTCAACGTTCATCACAGATGCAGAGGCGCAATTGCGCACCCAACACGCGGGCGCCCGCCTGCTGCTGGTTGAAGACAACGCCATTAACAGCGAGGTTGCAGCCGAGTTGTTGCACGCGGTGGGGATGGCGGTGGACACGGCCATCGACGGACTCGACGCGCTGAACAAAGTGCAAGCCGCTGGCACCGCCTACGACCTGATTTTGATGGACATTCAAATGCCACGCATGGACGGCCTGCAAGCCACCCGCGCGATTCGTGCCTTGCCGGGTTGGGCCGACAAACCCATTCTGGCGATGACCGCCAATGTTTTTGAAGAAGACCGGCGAACCTGTCTGGGGGCTGGCATGAACGACTTTGTGCCCAAGCCCGTTGAGCCGAAGGTGCTGTATGCCGTATTGCTGAAATGGTTGCCCGCTCAAGCGCCGGGCGCCCTTCATCAAGAGGCTGGCAAGTTGGTGCTGGCCCGCCCGGCGGCCTCTTTGCGTGCGCAGGCGGCTTTGGCGGCGCTGACTGATTTTGCCGGTCTGGATGTGGCGCGCGGCTTGGCAGTTTTGCGCGGCGATGCGGATCAATACCTGGATCTGATGGGTCGTTTTGTAGCGAATCACGCCGACGACATGGGGCAACTCGCGCGCCACCTCGATGCCGGTGACGGGGTGAGTGCCCGGCGTGTGGTGCACACGCTCAAAGGCACGGCGGGCACGCTGGGCGCCAATCGTCTGGCCGAATTAGCGGCCGCTTTGTTGATGCATTTGCCTGCCCCTGAAAAAATAGCTACGCCGACCGCCCCGCTTCAGGCCGCTGAATGGCGCGTTGAGATGGAAGCGATTAACCAGGAGTTGATGCGTTTAGCCGCCGCGTTGCCGTTGCCGCTGGCCGCGCCCCCGATGCTTGACACGGTGCAGCCAGACCCTGCCACACAACAGGCGATTCTTGATCAATTGGCTGTTTTGCTGGCCCACAGCGACACCGCTGCGATTACCTATTTTCAGGAACACAGGGCGACGCTACGGGCCGCACTCGGCGCGCCCTGCGAGACACTGGCTCAGCAGATCAATGCGTTTGCGTTTGACGAGGCGCTGCAAACTTTGCGCGCTGTCCAGTCATAAAAAAACCGGGCACAAGGCCCGGTTTAAACTTTAAAGAATGCAGGCCAAAAGCCTGCATTCGGGTTGGCTCTTAGTGGCCGCTTGAAGCTGTCGAGGCGCCGTAACCGGTTTCAGAGCGCACTTGCTGTGCCGGGAAGGCGGCACGTTCTTGCACGGCGTTGGGGCTGTTATCGAGTTTGGAGAACAACCAGATACCCACGAAAGCGATGGTCATGGAGAACAGCGCCGGTGAGGAGTAGGGGAACCAGGCCGAGCCTTTAGGGTTACCCAGAGTGGCTTCCCAAACTGAGGGAGACACGACGGTCAAGGCAACCGAAGAGACCAGTCCCAAAAAGCCGCCAATCACGGCACCCTTGGTTGTGCAATCTTTCCACAACACGGCCATGAACAGCACGGGGAAGTTGGCCGAAGCAGCAATCGCAAAAGCCAGTGACACCATGAACGCAATGTTTTGCTTCTCGAACGCAATGCCGAGAACCACTGCAATGACGCCCAGGGCCAGCGTTGTGATGCGCGAGACCTTCAGCTCGGAGTCACTGTCAGCCTTGCCATTTTTGATGATGGTGGCATAGATGTCATGCGACACCGCAGAGGCGCCTGACAACGTCAGGCCGGCGACCACAGCCAGAATCGTAGCAAAAGCGACTGCCGAGATAAAGCCGAAGAAGACATTGCCGCCCACGGCTTTAGCCACCAGCACCGCTGCCATGTTGGAAGAGCCGCCACCGCCTTTGATGATGCCTTTAGCGGTATCAGCAAATTCAGGGTTGGTCAAAACCAGCGTAATCGCGCCAAAGCCGATGATGAAAATCAGCACATAGAAGTAGCCAATCCAGGTGGTGGCCCACAGCACGGATTTACGCGCTTGTTTGGCATCCGGCACGGTAAAGAAGCGCATCAAAATGTGGGGCAAACCAGCGGTGCCGAACATCAGGGCCATACCCAAAGAGATGGCTGAAATCGGATCTTTAATAAAGCCCCCTGGACCCATGATCGCTAGACCGATAGCGTCAGCATCGACTTGGGTTTTACCCCCGTTGACGGCCAATTGGGCTTTCACCTTAACGCCGGCGGCAAACAATGCTTCAAAGCTGAAACCGTAATGTGACATCACCATGAAGGCCATGAAGGTCACGCCTGCCAGTAGCAACACAGCCTTGATGATCTGCACCCAAGTGGTTGCGGTCATACCGCCAAACAACACATAGATCATCATCAACGCGCCCACCAACACCACGGCCAGCCAGTAGTCCAGACCAAACAACAGTTTGATCAGGGCACCAGCACCCACCATTTGAGCGATCAGGTAAAAAGCGACCACCACCAGCGTGCCGGAGGCAGCAAAAATGCGGATGGGTTTTTGTTGGAAGCGGTAACCGGCAACGTCGGCAAACGTGAATTTGCCCAGATTGCGCAGGCGTTCTGCCATCAGGAAGGTGACCACGGGCCAGCCGACCAGGAAGCCGATGGAGTAAATCAGGCCGTCATAGCCGGAGGCCATCACCGCCGCAGAAATGCCCAGAAAGGAGGCCGCTGACATGTAGTCGCCGGCAATCGCCAAACCGTTTTGGAAGCCGGTAATGCCACCACCGCCGGTATAAAAGTCAGCGGCTGATTTGGTTTTGGCCGCCGCCCATTTGGTGATGAACAGGGTCAGCAGGACAAAGCCGGCAAACATGCTGATCGCCACCAAATTGATAGGCTGCTTCTCGACTTGGCCGAGGTCGGCGCCTGCGGCCAGCGCGGTGCCCGCCACCAGCATCAGCATGAGTGCTGAAAGCGTTGCTTTAACCGTTTTCATTTAGCGGCATCCTTCAAAATTTCGGCTGTCAACGCGTCAAATTCGCTGTTGGCCCGGCGCACATAAAGTGCGGTGATCAAAATGGTGAACACGATGATGCCCATGCCAATTGGAATTCCCAATGAGGTAACCCCGGTGCCAATGGGTTGCGCCAGGAAAGGCTTGTTGAAGGCGATTAAGGCGATGTAGCCGTAATACACGACCATCATCAACACGGTCAGGCCCCAGCCAAACACGTTGCGTTTTTTCCGAAGTTCCAAATACTTTGGATTCTTCTGGATTTTGTTGACTATTGGATCACTCATGTGAACCTCCTCAAAATGGGTTGAAGTAAATTAAAAACTGTGCCTACAACACATGGCAGGATGATGCTAAAAACTGCTGACCAATCCCTTACGAAAGTACAAGGACAAACCCTAGGGGAAACCCTTGGTTTTTTGGCCTTGCTGGACGCTCATTCAGGTTGAAGTGCCTAGAATATCTGGCCTCTACAGAAAGCAATTCACCTATGCCACACGGTCTCATCCGCATTCGCGGCGCACGCCAGCACAACCTCAAAAACATTGACCTCGATATTCGCACTGGCGAACTGACGGTGGTCACCGGTCCCAGCGGGTCGGGCAAATCGAGCCTGGTGTTTGACACGCTTTATGCCGAAGGGCAGCGGCGTTATGTGGAAACCTTCTCGGCCTACGCTCGCCAATTTTTGGATCGGATGGACAAGCCTGCCGTGGACAAGGTCGAAGGCGTGCCGCCCGCGATTGCCATCGACCAGACCAACCCGGTGCGCTCGTCGCGCTCCACGGTGGGCACGATGACGGAACTCAATGATCACTTGAAGTTGTTGTTTTCGCGGGCTGGTTATTTGTTTGACCGCGAGACCGCGCAAGCCGTGCGGCATGACTCGGCGGAGAGTATTTATGCGCAGTTGCTGGAGCGCGATGGGGCCAACAATTCACGTCTGGTGGTGACTTTCTCGGTCGAGTTGCCCGCCAACACGCCGCCGCAAGAGGTTGAGCAATGGCTGTCGGTCAGCGGTTTTACCAAAGTGCAGGCCCAGCGCGAGATGGCGACACTGACCGGGCCGCGTCAAGTGCTGGATGTGGTGGCGGATCGTTTTCGGCTGGGCAGCGTCGAGCGTGCCCGCGTGCTGGAGGCGATTGAGGTGGCGCTGAAACACGGCAGCGGCAGTTTGGCGGTGTATCCGTTAGGCGCAGAGGCCGAGCCGTTGGCGATCTGGAAGTTCTCGACCGGTCTGCATTGCCCGGAAAGCGATGTGCGTTATGCCGATCCGATTGCGTCAGCGTTCTCCTTCAATTCGGCGGTGGGCGCGTGCGACACCTGTCGCGGTTTTGGTCGAGTGATTGGCGTCGATTACGGGCTGGTGATTCCGAATGACAAGCTCACGTTGCGCGCCGGTGCCATCAAGCCAATGCAAACTCCGGCCTGGAAAGAAGCGCAGGATGATTTGATGCGTCACGCTGAGGTGGCTGGCATTCCGCGTGACACGCCCTGGTCTGAACTGACCGCCGCGCAGCAAGCTTGGGTGATTAACGGCTCGCCTGACTGGAACGGCAAGTGGGCGCAGCACTGGTTCGGCATCAAGCGGTTTTTTGACTATCTGGAAACCAAGTCCTACAAAATGCACATTCGTGTGCTGCTGTCCAAGTACCGCAGTTACACGCCGTGCGGGGTTTGTGGCGGCGCGCGCTTGAAGCTGGAGAGTTTGCTGTGGCGCATCGGCACCAAGACGCAGGCTGATGCGGTGCTCGCGTCTGCCCAACGGTTTATGCCGGTGGGCGTGCCGTGGACACGGGTGCAGCTTGAGGCTTTGCCAGGCTTGTGTTTGCATGATTTGATGCTGTTGCCGCTGGAACGGCTCAGAAAGTTTTTTGACACACTACAGGCGGGACTGCCGGGCAACGCGGTTGCGTCTGCCTCTGCGTCCAAGGCCTCTGGCGCCCCTGCTTTGCCCAACCCCGCGCCTCTCAGACATTCTTCGGCAGATGTCAAGACGTTGACGCTTTTGTTTGGGGAGATCAGCACGCGGCTTCAATATTTGTGTGAGGTGGGCATTGGGTATTTGACGTTGGATCGTCAAAGTCGCACGTTGTCGGGCGGTGAGGTGCAGCGCATCAATCTCACCACGGCTTTGGGCACGTCATTGGTGAACACCTTGTTTGTGTTGGATGAGCCAAGTATTGGCCTGCATCCGCGTGATATGCACCGGATTATTGTGGCGATGCAGCGCCTGCGGGATGCGGGCAATACGCTGGTGGTGGTGGAGCATGACCCGGCTGTGATGTTCGCGGCTGACCGCATGATTGACATGGGGCCGGGGCCGGGCGAGCGCGGTGGGCAAATTGTGTTTGATGGATCGACTGCTGATTTGCGTCACGCCGATACGTTGACGGGCGCTTATCTGGGCGGGCGCAAACAAGTGGGCATGGGGTTCAAGCGGTTGGTGGATGCCAGCACGCCGCGTCTGGTGGTGCAAGGGGCGCGCGACCACAATTTGAAGAACATCACGGTTGAGTTTCCGTTGCAACGGTTGGTGTGTGTGACGGGGGTGAGCGGCTCTGGTAAATCAACGTTGATTCAGGATATTTTGGCCCCGGCTTTGTTGCGCCATTTTGGTAAATCGACTGAGGCACCCGGCGCATTTGATCGCTTGCTGGGAGCCGAGCAATTGAGTGATGTGGTGTTTGTGGATCAGTCGCCGATTGGTAAAACGGCGCGTTCCAATCCGGCCAGTTATGTCGGCGCGTGGGATGCGATTCGGGAGATTTTTGCGACGGCACCGTTGTCGCGGCAACGCAGTTACACCGCATCCAAATTCAGTTTTAACCATGGCGATGGGCGTTGCGCGACGTGTGGCGGTTCGGGTTTTGAGCACGTTGAAATGCAGTTTTTGAGCGACGTGTATTTGCGTTGCCCGGATTGCGATGGCCAGCGTTACCGGCCAGAAATTCTGGAGGTCACGATTGAGCGGGTGGGTCGGTTGCTGAGTGTGGCTGATGTGTTGAATTTGACGGTGAGCGAGGCGGCGCTTCTTTTTGCAGATGACCGCGAGGTGATTCGTGCGTTGCAGCCGATCATGGATGTGGGGCTGGATTATGTGAAGTTGGGGCAGCCGGTGCCGACGTTATCGGGGGGCGAAGCGCAGCGTCTCAAGTTGGCGGGGTTTTTGGCGGACGCAGCTAAAAGCACCACGGCCAGCCGTCAAGCCACGGCTAAACGCGGCACGCTGTTTATGTTTGACGAGCCAACGACCGGCTTGCATTTTGACGACATTGCCAAGCTCATGCGGGCCATGCGCAAGTTGCTGGATGCGGGGCATTCGGTGGTGGTGATTGAGCACAATCTGGACGTGATTCGGGCGAGTGATTGGTTGATTGACTTAGGGCCGGAAGGGGGGGATGCGGGGGGCGAGGTGGTAGCTTTTGGGACGCCGGAGGAGATGCGTCAGCATCCGGCTTCTCATACGGGGCAGGCTTTGCGGGATTACGTTTCGGCTTTGGGTGAAGGGTTCTCTGTGCAGGAGTCTTCGGGGCGTTATCTGGTGCGTGCTGCGGTGGATGGGGTCACGCCGGCCGCCTCAGACGCAGGCTCAACATCGTTGTCCGGCGTGACCCCATCCACCGCGAACCGTGATTTGCAGACGGTTGACGATTGCATTCAGATTGTTAATGCGAGGGAGCACAACTTGAAGTCGTTGAGTGTGAACATTCCGCGTGGCCAATTGACCGTGGTGACGGGGGTTTCTGGGTCGGGTAAATCGACGTTGGCGTTTGATATTTTGTTTAACGAGGGGCAGCGGCGTTATCTGGAGTCGCTCAATGCTTATGCCCGTTCTATCGTGCAACCGGCGGGGCGGCCTGAGGTGGATGCGGTTTATGGCATTCCGCCGACGGTGGCGATTGAGCAGCGGCTCTCAAGAGGCGGGCGTAAATCGACGGTGGGCACGACGACGGAGGTTTGGCATTTCTTGCGGCTGCTGTATGTCAAGTTGGGCACGCAGCATTGCATTCATGACGGCGCTGCTGTGGCCCCGCAAACGCCGGACAGTATTGCCGCGCAGTTGATGAAAAACTTTCGGGGGCAGCACATTGGTTTGTTGGCACCTTTGGTGATGAACCGCAAGGGCGTTTATACCGAGTTGGCTGATTGGGCGCGGCCTCGTGGTTTTACGCATTTGCGGGTCGATGGCAACTTTTTGCCGACAACCGGGTTCCCGCGTATTGACCGTTTCAAAGAGCACACGATTGAGTTGCCGGTGATCAGTCTTGATGTGTCGCCTGCTAATGAAAAAGCGTTGCGTGAGGCGTTGGCATTGGCGTTGATGCACGGCAAAGGCGTGGTGCATGTGTTGAGTCATTTGAATGGTTTGAAAGAGGCCCTGTTGAGCGGCACGGCGACGGCGGCTATTGGGACGCTGGCGGCGTTTTCTACCCAGCGCGCTTGCCCGGTGTGCAGCACCAGTTATGCCGAGTTGGACCCGCGTTTGTTCTCCTACAACAGCAAGCATGGCTGGTGTCCCGAGTGCGTAGGAACCGGCGTGAAATTGACGCGGGAGCAACGCACGGTGTTTGATGATTCGGTGCGTGATGAGGAGAACAAAGGTCGTGAACAAACCTTTGCCGAGCCGGATGTGGATGCCGTGCTGGACACGGCTTGTCCGGCTTGTTTGGGCGCGCGTTTGAATCCAACGGCCCGCGCGGTGAAGTTCAGTGAGGTGGCCATCACCGAGTTGGCGCGTATGAGTGTGACTGATTTACGTCAGTGGGTTGAGGCGTTGCAGCGTGTGGGTCGCATGAGTGCGCGTGAGTCCGAGATTGCGCGTGATTTGGTGCCTGAGATCAAGAGTCGTCTGGCGTTTTTGGAGCAGGTGGGGCTGGGCTATCTCACGCTGGATCGGGGCGCGCCGACGCTCAGTGGCGGGGAGGCGCAGCGGATTCGTTTGGCGGCGCAACTGGGGAGCAATTTGCAGGGCGTGTGTTATGTGCTGGATGAGCCGACGATTGGCCTGCACGCCCGGGACAATCAGATTTTGTTGCGTGCGCTGAAGAGTTTGAGCGACAAAGGGAATACGCTGGTGGTGGTGGAGCACGACGAGGAGACGATTCGTCATGCGGATCACATTATTGATATTGGGCCGAGTGCGGGCAAGCGGGGTGGACGGCTGGTGGCGGAAGGTTCTGTGGCTGCTATTGAGCGGGCGGCTGAGTCGCAGACGGGGCGCTATTTGTTGCACGCGATGAAGCATCCTTTGCGGGTGCGGCGGGCTGTTGTCTTTGATGCGGTGGTGGTTGGCGAACCGGCTTCAGCCGCGATTCCGTTGGATGCTGCAGCGTTGGGCAATGCTGCGGCGGTCGTGACATTGGGGTCGGCTTCCATTTTCGTGCCCGTACCTCCGAAGAAGAAAAAATCTAAAGTGAAATTGGATGCTGACTCCAATTTCATGGCCCCCGAAGTGCAACGCTGGCTCACTGTTACGGGGGCCAGTTTGCACAACTTGCAAAACGTCACGACGCAAGTTCCCTTGGGTCGTCTGGTGGCTGTCACGGGTGTTTCCGGTTCTGGTAAATCGACGTTGGCCCGCGATGTGTTGCTGGCTAACGTGCATTCGGTCGTTCAAAAACGCAGCACCAAAGCGGGCCGTGATGCGTTGGCCGCTGGCGAAAAAATGGCTTGGGTGGGTTGCGCGTCGGTGGCCGGGTTTGAGTCCGTGGACCGTGTGTTGGAGGTGGATCAAACGCCTATTGGCAAAACGCCGCGTTCTTGTCCTGCGACTTATATCGGCTTTTGGGATGTCATTCGCAAGTTGTTTGCCGACACGCTGGAGGCCAAAGCGCGGGGTTATGCGGCGAATCGTTTTAGCTTTAATACGGGCGAGGGGCGTTGTGCAGGGTGTGAAGGGCAGGGCATTCGCACCATTGCCATGAGCTTTTTACCGGACGTGAAAGTGTTGTGCGAAACCTGCAAAGGTACCCGCTTTAATCCTGAAACTTTGGCGGTGACTTGGCGCGGCAAGAACATCGGTGATGTGCTGCAAATGGAGGTGGATGAGGCGGTTGAATTTTTTGCGGCTTTGCCCAATATTGCACATCCCGTGCAGTTGCTGAAAGATGTCGGGCTGGGTTATTTGACGTTAGGTCAACCGTCGCCCACGCTCAGTGGCGGTGAGGCGCAGCGCCTCAAGCTGGTGACTGAACTCAGTAAAGTGCGCGACGACATCACGCGGCGCGGCCAGAAAGCGCCGCACACCTTGTATGTGCTGGACGAACCCACGGTGGGCCTGCACATGGCTGATGTGGAAAAACTCATCCAAGTGCTGCATCGTCTGGTTGACGGCGGTCACAGCGTGGTGGTGATTGAGCATGATCTGGACGTGATTGCCGAGGCCGATTGGGTGATTGATCTCGGGCCGGACGGCGGCCATGCGGGGGGTCGCATTGTGGCCGAGACGACGCCGGAAGGTGTGGTGAAACTGGGCACACCGACAGGCGTGGCGCTGACTGCAGTGCTGGCGCGCTAAGGCGTCAAGACATTAAAGGCGTTAAAGACGTTAAAGACGTTAAGGCGCGGAAGGGGGGTTTCCAACAGTTACAAAAAACATTAACAAGCATTCACAAATATAGACATTAATAGACGAAAAGAATATAATTTTTCCATGAAATCGATGATGAATCAAACCAGCGTACTTGCCAGACATGGGTGGTCTAAAGACGTGCTTGTGAAATTGCTTGATGAGTCTGTGTTTTCTCCTGAATGTCGGCGTCAGTGCTTTGCGCGGCAGGCACGCGATCTATGAAGCTAAGTATTTGGGCCAAGGAGCAAGGCATTTCGTATAAAACAGCGTGGCGTTGGTGCAAGGCTGGAACCATGCCGGTGCCGGTTGAGCAAATGCCAAGCGGCACTTTTATCGTTCATGAGCCCAAAGTCATTCGCGGTGGTGTTGCGCTTTATGCGCGGGTATCAAGCGCCGACCAGAAAGCCGATTTAGATCGGCAACTCGCCCGACTATTGGAATTCGCCATTGCGCAGAAAATGCCGGTCGTGGACTCGGTTAAAGAAATTGGTTCTGGCCTTAACGGGCATCGCAAGGGCATGATGCGCCTGTTGGGTAATGCGCAGGTGCAAACGATTCTGGTCGAACATCGTGATCGGCTGATGCGGTTCGGTTTTGAGTATGTTGAATCTGCGCTGGCGGCTCAGGGCCGAAAGATTGTTGTGATGCAAGCTGAAGAACTCAATGACGATATCGTGCGCGATTTGCACGAGGTGATTGTCTCTATGTGCGCTCGTTTGTACGATAAACGCTCGGCCAAGAATCGGGCGCAAAAAGCACTTGATGCCATTCATGAGGTTCATCATGAGTGAGCGCCCCGTTTTCACTTACCAAACCCGTCCCGTCCTTGATGATGAGCAGGCTGCGGTACTGGACGCTTATGCTGAGTTGTATGGCCGCACCGAGCGCAGTCTCTTTGCAGCGCTGCAAGCGGGCGGAAAACTCAACGACCTCAAACGCGACTTTCTTCCCCGCTTTGGCATCACTGCGCGCCAGTTCAATGCGGTGCGTATCGGCTTGGATGGCAAGATGGATTCGATCAAGCAACGCAGGCCCGATTTGATGATTGAGGCGCAAGCAAAAATCAAGAAAGCCGCCAAAGTCATTGCCAAACTGGCTTCAAAAAAATCGGCTCGTGCTGACAAGTTGCACCAGAAAAAACGCCGCCTTGGCATGCTGCAAGCGCGTCTGTCGGCCATGCAAGCCGACCAAGCTGCAGGCAAAGTGCGTTTGTGCTTCGGCTCCAAAAAGCTATTTCACGCCCAGTTTGACCTTCAAGCCAACGGCTACGCATCGCACGAAGACTGGAAACAAGATTGGCTTGCCGAACGCTCCAGCCAGTTCTTTGTGTTGGGCAGCAAGGATGAATCCGCCGGATGCCAAGGCTGTCAGGCCGTCGTCGCATTGGACGGCAGTTTGTCCCTGACACTGCGACTGCCTGACGCCTTGGTCAGCCAGGACAAATACCTGAGCCTCACCGGCATTCGCTTTGCCTATGGTCACGCAGAGATCGTGGCCGCACTGAACAGCAGCCAACGCATCACAGCAACCACCAAAGCCGGGATTGCCACGGTCAAGCGCACCGGCACCGCATTGAGTTACCGCTTTGTACGGGATGCCAAAGGCTGGCGTGTGTTTGTCAGTTGCCAAGCGCAAGCGGTCAACATCGAGACCAACTGGTCGATGGGTGCCGTTGGCATGGACGTCAACGCGGATCACCTGGCGGTGTCTGAAATAGACCGGTTTGGCAATCTGGTGGGCACTCGCAGAATTGATCTGCACACCTATGGCAAATCAAGTGAGCAGGCCAAAGCGCTGATCGGGGATGCGGCGGTCTCCATCGCCCGGCAAGCGCGTCAAGCCGGGAAACCGGTTGTGATCGAAAAACTCAATTTCCAGAAAAAGAAGGCTGAACTGGAGGCTGTCAATCGCAAGCAGGCGCGGATGCTGTCGAGCTTCTCTTGCAACAAGGTGGCGAGCACCATCTTGGCTGCCGCCTTTCGGGCAGGCGTCGAGGTGATTGAAGTCAATCCGGCGTACACGTCGGTGATCGGTGCGGTGAACCACGCACAGAGACAGGGCATATCGGTTCATCAGGGCGCGGCATTGGTCATCGCCCGTCGAGGTTTGGGTTTGTCTGAGCGTTCGGCTGTGGCTGGCGGGCTGGTGCCCACGGCGAATGGCGACCATGTCACCTTTGAGCTACCTGCAAGGAATCGCTCGAAGCATGTATGGACGTTTTGGTCGAAGGTCAGGACGAATCTGAAAGCAGCGCATGTAGCGCACTACCGGTGCGGAGATCATCAAAGACCTCCGCCACCTTTGGCCCCGCCGACGCGGCCATTGGGTGCTATCTGGTCTTCCACGGTGCGATCCCGTGGTGCGAATCGTCAGCAAAACTGTTCTGCTGACGTACTGGATGACGTTCCTTGGTAGTGAAAACCTGCCTTGGAATAGTTGTCTATGGTTTTATGAACGGTTGAACACACGGCCAACCCAATCACGCAGGCGGTTTTGCCACTGGCTGAAAAAGCCGGTGTCTTGCGGCGCTAAAAACTTGGCCTGGGCGTCGATGACGCGCGAGCGTAAGGCTTGCGCGGTGAAGTCGCCCACAATCGGCAACGCGCTGTGTGCGCCCTGACCCCAATAGTCGCTTCGCAAGGTCACGCGACTGTCGTTAAAACCGACCCAAGCGCCTGCCACTAACTGCGGATGCATCAGGATGAACCAGCCGTCGGCGTTGTCTTGCGTGGTGCCGGTTTTTCCCGCCACGTCGGCGCGGATGCCAAAGCGACTGCGAATGGCGCTGCCCGTGCCCCGATCCACTACGCCGCGCATGGCGTCAAGCAGCCGGTAGTTGGCTTGCGCTGACAGCGCGGGTTCAGCCGCCAAGGGTTGAAACTCGGCCAGCACGGTGCCTTGGCTGTTTTCAATGCGGGTTACCAGCATCGGCTCCAGATAACCGCCCTCATTGGCCATCGTGCCGTAAGCGCTGACCATTTCTTTCAGGCTGACCGGGCTGGTGCCCAATGCCAGCGAGGGCACCAAGTCAAGCTTGCTTTGCCGCACGCCCATGGCGCGGGCCAGTTTGGCGACCTTGGCCGGGCCGACGGTTTGCATGAGTTGGGCGGTGATGGTGTTTTTGGAATAGGCGAGGCCGTCGCGCAGACTGACCGTGCGCCCACTGGGCGGCGTGTCATCGGTGGGGCGCCAGACGTCACCGCCGGGCAGGGGGATTTCTATCGCCTGGTCGATGAAGGTATCGTCGGACTTGGCCCCATTTTCAAACGCGGCGCCATACACAAAAGGTTTGAAAGTGGAGCCGGGCTGGCGGCGCGATTGCTGCACATGGTCAAACGGGTCTTGCCCAAAATCGCGGCTACCAACCCAGGCGCGGATTTGGCCATTGCGCGGGTCTATGGCCATAAAACTGACTTGCACGCGGGTTTTTTGTTCGCGCAGGGCACGCATGAAGGAGGCATCCGTCATCAGTTTTTTCAAGGCATCTTCTGCCATGACGCCCGTGTTGAGGGCGCGACGGTACTCAGGCGTTTCGCGTACAAAAGCTTGCACCAACGCACTACTGGCACCCCACACCGTGCGGGGTCGCCACGCGCTATCGGCCACGCCTTGCAGTTGCCGCCCTTGACGTGCGACTGCTTGGTTGGCCGCGTTTTGCAGGCGCGAGTCGAGCGTGGTGCGCACCACCAAACCATCGGTGTAGATGTTGTAGTCGTTGCTATCGGCCCAGGAAATCAGCCATTTTCGTAGTTGTTGGGTAAAGTGGGGGGCCACGCCCATCGGTTCCAATTGCCGCTCGAATTCGATCCGCAGGGGCCGCTTTTTCAGCACTTCATAGTTGGCTGAATCCAGCTTTTCGCGCTTGACCATTTGCGCCAATACGGTGTTGCGGCGCTGCATGGCACGCTCGGGGTTGAGCACCGGGTTGTAGTAGCTGTTGCCCTTGAGCATTCCGACCAGCGTGGCACTTTGCAACAGGTCGAGCTGCTGGGCTGATTTATCGAAATAGGTGCGCGCTGCCATCTCGATGCCGAAGGCGTTGTAGAGAAACGGCACGGTGTTGAGGTAGGTCTCCAGGATTTCATCCTTGGTGTAGAGCGCCTCGATTTTGAACGCGGTGATGGCTTCTTTGAGCTTGCGGTTGAGCGTGGGCGCGCGCCCGACTTCTTCCGGGTAGAGGTTGCGTGCCAGTTGTTGCGTCAGCGTCGAGCCGCCTTGCCGATCCCCTGAAAAAGTGCGCAAAGCCGCCGAGGCCGTGCGCCGCCAGTCCAGACCGTGATGCGTATAAAAGCGATGGTCTTCGGTGGCAATCAGCGCCGTCACCACCGAGGGCGCGATCTGGTTCAGTGGCACCCAGACGCGGTTGGCCCACTTGAATTCAGTGAGCCGTTTGCCGTCCGCCGAAAGAATTTGTGCCGGCTGCTCCTGCTTGGCTTTTCGGATGTCGCTGATGCCGGGCGTAAACGGAATCAGCGCCAGCACGTAAAGCAAAAAAAGCACCGGCACGGCCGCCAGCGTCCACGCCACACCGCGCAGGGTAGGGCGGCGAAAGCGGCGAAGTCGGTCGGCAAGAAGGGGTTTGAGTTGGGAGAGCGTCAACATGCAAGAACCAAAAAGAACGAACTAAAGGAATAGCCAAAAACAACTTTCCGGAATCAGCATTCTCTCGGGGCGACCCGAGAATTCCAGCAGGGCTGGTTTTTATCAAAATCCGGATGCCATGGGTGACCCGATCCTTGTTTTTAAATCAAAGTAGCCCAAACATGTGGATAGGAGAAATGCCGCCCGAACTGCTTGGGGCACACGGGATGAGTCGGTGTGTCACAGGGGCATCGTACCGAAGCACACCGCGTGTTCTGAGCTACGCGGCATAGGCAGGATAGCCGGGCACTTGGGACACCGCAGGTGCGATTGTGCCCCAGCCAGCGCAACATCCCCTCATGCCCCGCACTCAAGCTACACAGCCCTGATCGCCTTACCGCCATGCTCGGAGGCGGTTTGACAGCACGCGTGGGACGAAGCGGCTAGGCCCTCAACACGGGCGACCTGCGACACAAGCGAATGGCGGGTTGCTGGTGGCCGCAAAACTTTGGCCGAATCAGCGCCCGGTCAACGTCAAACCCACGCGTCAGCGTTAATCTTGCCGATGGCTTTGAACGTTGGCCTGCAAAACAAATAGCCCTGCATCAGTGTGATGCCGCTGGTGAGCAAAAAGTCACGTTCTGCTTTGGTTTCGATGCCCTCTGCCAAAACTTTGATGCCGAGTTGACGACTGATGTGAACAACACCTTCAACAATGGCCTGCTTGGGCTTGCTGTGGTTGATGCCGCGTATTAAATCCATGTCGATTTTGAGGATGTCGGGCTGAAAATCGGCCAACAGATTCAGGCCTGCATAGCCAGCGCCGAAATCATCAATCGCCGTCTGAAAGCCAAAGCGCCTGTATTCCTCAAAGACGTTGATCAAATGAGGGCGGTCGGTCACTTTCTCGCCTTCGATGACTTCAAAAATAATCCGTTCTTTCGGGAAATTGAATTTGCGCGCTGCCTCGAACGTTGAGCGAATGCACGCTGCGGGTTCATAGACGGCATTGGGTAAAAAATTGATCGACAAGAATTCCTGAATACCCAACTGCGCGGCCCCTTTGACGGCCTCGACACGGCAGGCTTGATCGAAGCGATAACGGTTTTTGTCGTTGACTTGCGCCAGTATCGATTCGGCGGACTCATTGTTGACACCGCGCACCAACGCCTCGTGGGCAAAAATGGCGCGTGCGTGGAAATCGACAATAGGCTGATAGGCAAAGGTGAACTCGAAATCCAGATCGTCAAGATTCTTGCAGCGGTTGCAGCCCGGCGAAGCCTCTAGGTTCGGCTGACTTTCCGCTGTTAGTGGCTCAATTAATTTCATAGCGTATAGCAATCGCGAATCAAAATGCAGGTTTTTTGATGACCTGAAAGTTATCTAGAAATCGGTTAGTGAGTGATTTGGAAAGTTTGCGCCAGCGGGTCTGAAAAAAGTCCTTGATGGTCGATGTGAAGGTCTTCGCATCAGG
>CAIJRK010000077.1 GCA_903823025.1 uncultured beta proteobacterium | reverse complement strand
AGGCGTCGAGGACGTCCAGACAATGCTGCATTTGTTGCGGGTTGAATTTCTTGCTCGTCATAACTCTCAAACTCCTTGGAAAACGCCAAGATTGCCGGGTTATCGATCAGCTTTCAAGATGGGTTCGCCGCGCGCTTACGTCGGGGCTACGTCATTCAGGTGGAGCGCTTTGCCGACATTCAGGATGAGCTGCATGTGCTGCACCAACAGCACTGGCTTGAGACGGAAGGCCACCGCCATGGCGTTGGCATGAACCCCGACTACGCCAAGTTCCTATTGCGTGAGCGCCAAGGCAGTCTGCTTCAGTTCACCTTACGCAAGAACGGAGAACTGGTGGGAAACATGCGGATGTACCTGAACATCAGCATTCACACCCAAACCCGCTACGCCAGCGAAGACACCATCTTCATCACCCTCGGCCACCGGGGCGGCATGACGGTGATTGCCTTGATGCGCTTTGCCGAGCGGTGCCTGCTAGCCCTTGGAATCCGCGAAATTCGAGGCAACAGCAAGCTGGTCAACAACGCCGACGTACTCATGCGTCGCTTGGACTACACGCCCGTGGCGATTGAGTTCGTCAAATTCTTTAAGGACTAACCCCTATGTGCTCCGATGCGCCAGATCAATCCGGCATCAATGCCGCAGCCCTTGCCAATGCCAATCTCTCCAAAGAATCACTGGATTGGTACAAGCAAATCTATGCTGAATCCGCGCCTGACCGCGCCAAGGCCGCCGCGACCAATGAGACTGTCAGCAATGCGCAACTTGCAGCGCTGAACTCAAACACAGCGCTATCCAACGATTACGCCGACTACGCCAAAACCACGTTTCGTCCGATGGAGCGAGCGATTGTCTCCAATGCGCAGACCTACGACACCCAAGCCCGACGCGACACCGAAGCAGGCAAGGCTGTTGCCGATGTGACACAGGGCTTTAGTAATGCACGCGACCAGAATGTTCGACAGCAGCAACGCATGGGCGTGAATCCCAACTCAGGACGCGCAGTTGCTATGGGCAACCAGATGACGATGGCACAGGCCGCCGCCCAAGCGCAGGCCGCAACCGGTGCCCGCCAGAACGTAGAAACCCAAGGCTACGCCCGCAAGATGGATGCAGCTAACTTGGGGCGTGGACTTGCCAGCAATCAAGCTACCAGCGCAGGCGTGGCCCTGAATGCAGGGAATAGCGCTGTGGGCAATGCTGGTCAGACGTTGGCACAGGGCAATCAGGCTGCTGCACAAATGGCAAACGGCTGGAGTACCGCTGGCAACCTCAACAGCAGCGCCGGGTCTTTATATGGACAGGCTGCATCCATGGCCAATCAAGATAGCGGGCTGATGGGCGCACTGGGTGGTGTCGCTGGAAGTTATCTGGGTGGCGCAGGCTTCGCAAAGATGATCGACTCAGACGTCAACATCAAAAAGAACATCAAGCCAGTCAGCGACGAGCAAGCCCTTAAGGCGGTGGAGAAAACCCCAGTGTCGAACTGGGACTACAAGCCAGGCGCCGGGGATGGCGGAAACCATACCGGCCCCATGGCACAGCACGTTCAGCAAAACATGGGCGAGCAAGCTGGCCCGGGCGGAAAGATGATTGACCTAGTCAGCCTGAACGGCACCAACATGGCGGCCATTGCCGCTCTTTCACGAAAAGTAGACAAGCTGGCCAAGGCCAAAGGAGTAACGGCATGAGCAGAGGGATGGTGTCATTTTTAACCGGGCTGGGTGGTGGCTACTTGAAGGCCGACCAGCAGCGTAGCCAGAACGAGCGTCAGGCCAAGCAGGACGCACAGAACACGCAGTTGCACGACGCCCGGATGCTGGAGATTACAGCTGCCCAAAATGCACGCACAGAGGAATCCAATTTCAAGGCCGCCAACATTGCAGCCCAGTCGGGAGGTAGGCAAGAGACTGGCTACCAAGTCACAGACAACGCCGGTTCTTCTGCCTTTACCAAAGACGCTGATGCAGCCGCCATGCTGGGCGATATGGCAGCAGCCAAGAACACCGGGGTTGACACCTTGGCCGCGACCCGAGTCAGCACCGGGGCGCAAGGTGCGACCATGGCCGGGACGGTAGCAGGCAACAAGGTTTTTACAGACCCGACTCAAGCCGCTAGCTTTGCGCAAGACAACGCCATGAGTTCGTGGATGAAGATGAAGTCGCGCCAAGACGTAGCAGATCAATTTGGCAAGATGGACCTGTCGGACGACATTCGCGGCAAGCTGCAAAAGCTGGAGTCGGAAGGCGCATTCAAGGCATTCGCTCTGGCTCAAAATGGTGATTACGCTGGTGCGGCAAAAATGTATCAAGACACCGGCAGCAGCCGGTTACCCAAAGGTGCGACTTTTACCGGCGCCGAAGTGGAAGACCCGACGACCAAACTCAAGCGTAATGTGATCAGTGTGATTGGGGCGGATGGCGCACCCATTGTGCAAGACCTCGATAAAGCGCTGCGCTCCTACCTGTCGCCGACTGAGCAGTACACGATGAATTCTGGCGACCGCAAGGAGGTGCAAGACGGGCGCAAAACAGATATTGCCGAGAAACGGGCTGACATTGCAGCCAGAGCGCAGGAGGCAAACGAGAGAAAGATTGACGGAATGTTAGCTCACTTGGGATCTAAATCTGGATCAGGTGGTGGTGGCATTGCTGGCTCTGTCGCCTTGAAAGACCGGCGCGAGTACTTGTCTGATTTTTCAGGTGCATTGCCAGACCCAAAAAATGCACAGGACCCGAAAGAAGCAATCGCCATTGCAACCAGCAACCAAAATATATTGGCACAAGCTGATTCTGTATTCAGCACCAATGCAAAACTTGGGATTGTCCTGACGGCACCGCAGGCCGCAGCAGCTATGACACTGGCGCAAACCCCATCAAACATTAAACGGGTTCGCGACAACAACACAGGGGCCGTTTATGAATCCGTGACGGTTAACGGGACGTCTGTGATTGTTGGAATTGGCAGCATGAAGCCCACCGAAAAGAAGGAAGTTGTAGCGCCTCCAAAAACCGATGCGAAAGCACCCAAGCCTGGCGTAACGATGACAGGCGTCGCGTCCAAGTTCAATGCAGCCGGTTACACCACCGTGCAATCAACGATTGATGGTGCGGTACGAGGCGACAAAAACGCTTTGGCTTTGCTGAAAGTCATGATCACACGAGGCGAAACAACGCCCGGCCAACGTCAACAAATCTCGGATTTAACCAAATAAGAAACTCATGGCAACAAAACCAAAAGTAGGGCAGATCAAGTCCACCGCTCCGCGCTTCGAGTTTCTTGAGGATGATGGCGCTCAGTTTGAGGGCGCAAGGTTTTACGATCAGGCGGCACCAGCTGCACCAGCGCCAATCCAAAAAACCGGCATGGCCAGGACTTTTGGCGATCAGGCACTGGCACTTGGCCAAGGTGTCATCGGCGGCGTCAAGATGCTGTCTGATCTGGCTGGGCCAGACAATGCGGTGAGCCAGACTCTTGGGCGCGTCAGTGGCGGGATGCAGGAAATGTATTCCTCTGCCCGCACGGCTGAAATGAAAAACCGGCAAAGCTTGATTGAGGCGGCTGATGCCAGTGGATCCACTGTTGACCAGATCACCTCGCGCCTGGGCGGCATTGGGGAAGCACCCATGCAGACCTTATTGCAAGCGGCTGGTTCGATGGCCCCCAATATTGCCGCAGCAGTTGCCACCGGCGGCTTATCAACAGGGCCGGGCTTGGCTGCATTGGCCGCCCGTATTGGCGTGCCCGCCGTGCTGGGTATCGGCATGGGCGTGGGTTCAGTCAAGGGCCAGAATTACGAAGCGGTCTTCCAGAAAGCCAAGCAAGAAGGTCAGTCTGATGATCAGGCAACAGAGCTGGCAATCAAGGCGTCCGAATACAGCGCACAGAACGCGCCTCAACAGGCCGTAGGCGGCGCACTGGGTGTACTTGATTCACTGACGGGTGCAGAGCGGTTTATCTCCGGCATGGCGCGCAAGGGTGTTTCCGCTGAACCCGCCAAAGGGTTGATTCGTCGCACCGTTTCTGGTGGTGTTGAAGAAGCTATTCCCGAAGGCTTCCAAGGTGCCCAAGGGCAGTACGCTCAAAACGAGGCATTGAACAATTCAGGCTTTGAGGTTGATCCTTGGGCTGGAGTTGCCGGGCAAGGTGTGAATGATGCCGTTGTTGGCGCAATGGTTGGCGCGCCACTGGGTGCCGCCAATGGACGCCAAGCAACGCAGCCAGCTGCGCCCGAGTTGCCACCTACCCCGCCACCCGGCCCCATGACTCGCGCTGCCAATCTGGCCCGCAATGATGACATCACCGACTTAACGCTAAAAGAGTCCTCATCGCCTATCGAGCGCACCAACGAGCAAGACCTTGCCGACTTGGTAGATTCTGAGCGGCGCGACCTTCAAGTGATGCAGGCGCAAATGGCGCAGGATCAGGCCAAGCAAGCAGAGATCGATGCAGCCTTTGAGGCCAAGCCAGAACTGGACGCCACTACAGCCGCCGTGCAGCGCGCCGCCACAGTGGATGCGCCAAACGCCATGCAGTCGGCCTTTGATCGGCTGGCCGACAACACGATTGGCGCTGAACCAGAAGCGCCCGTAGTACCGCCGACAGAGGCCCGCATTGTGCCGCGCGCGCCCGACATGAAACCTATGCCAAAAGAGTTGGCCGAGTTGCAAGTGGATATGGACGGTGGCGAGGTGGCGCGAGTCAAAAACCAGAACGGCAAGTTTGGCTATGTTGTGGTGCCCAAGCCAGCGCCACCAGTACAAAAACCAGTGACAGCGGCCACAGTAAAGACTACATCTACCGCGCAGGACGGCGACATCCTGAATAAGTTGGGAAACCCATTTACCAACTTGTTTTCCGCCAAGACCGAAGCAGGAAAACAAGGCGCGGGCTTTGAGCCGGTCAAGCTGAACGAGAAGGCTTATGTCGTGCGCAAAGCCGCGTTGGTTCCCGGCATCGCCATGCCCGACAACGCCCAACCTCCAGCCAGCAATGAACCGGCTGGACTTGTACCACTGGCCGGTGGAGATGCGGGTGCAGTAGCGCCAACTGGCGAGCAAAGTCAACTCACCACAACCTCACCGACAAGAACACCCGTTGCTGGTCAAATTTCCACGCCTGCAACACTGAAAAAAGTCTCGAAAAAAGACGCAACGGAAATTTTCTCAGGGATGGCGAAAAGCGAAGCAGATGCCAGAATTGCACCAGAAAAAACTGCATTTTCAGACTTCTTGGCATCTTCAAAAGAGACGATATTCCAAGACCTATTAAACAAAAGAGCCAACAAGGATTTATTAAGTGAGGCGCAAGAAGATCAATTCTTTGACCTTAGACGAGAAAGGCAAGATGCCGTTATCGCGTCTGATAACTACGGAAAACTGCAAAAATTAGAAGCTCCTGTTGCTGGTCAAACGCCAGCACCCGCCGACCAAGCCGAGGCGCAATTAGCAGTCGCACCAGCCGACAACCACATTGGCCGAAACAATCAGCCATTGTCCGAAGGCGGCAAACCCTTCCGAAATAAAGCCGACGCGACCAAGGCCAGAAAGACTCAACCCATGTTGCGCGTGGTGAAGTCAGGCAAAGGCTTTGCCCTTGCCCCTAAGAGCGAGATGCAACTGGCCGCTGAGGAAAAAGCATCCAAGCGACTGAGTAACCCACAGACCAGTCCCGCTGGTGAGCCTATCCCTGCCCATTCCTTTATCGCCAATGAAGGCGGCATGAGCGGAAAAACTAAGAACGAATTTCGCATGGGCATCAACCCAAAAATTGGCAATCGAAACCTATTTGCCGGGAAGGGTACGGGCATGACTGTGGAGCGGGCTACGGCACGACTCATCGAAGAAGGCTACCTGCCGCAAGGCGCAAGCCACAGCGATGCCATAGCCATGATCAAGCGTAGCCTGACGCAACCTCAGTACACGCCGACCGGCACTGAGACAATGGCTCAAGCTGGTATGGAGGCTCAGTATGAGGATTATCTGGCCGCACAACAAGAGGCGGCACAGGCCGAGACATTCGACCCAGTTGCAAGCATGGGTTCCCATGACTTCATCGAAGATGACTTGACCGGGACAGGATATGCCCAGGCTACCCCTGAAATTCAGCGCGAAGTTGAAGCATTGGCGGCACAATTGGAAGCAATGGGGATTGATGCCGAAGAAATCCAAATGGATATTGCAAGCCAATTCCCTCAAGTAACCAACCAGGAACACTATGAACTCACAAAAACTGCCATTACCCAAGCCATCGAAGGGCAAGACGCCATCACCAGAGGCCGTAGCAATAATGGCGCGAATGTTGATCAACAAGGCCAACCGATTGAAAGCGCAGCCGAAGTCCTGACTGCCCCAGTTGAGCAGATTCGTGTTGCGGACTTGAGCCGAGCCACGACTGAGCGACTGGCAGCAGCATACCGGGGAAAGGCTTACAAGGGCGTGTCCGAGGATTACCAGACTCTGCGATCTGACCTAGAAGCCCGTGCTGGCGATGTAAACTTCAAAGACCGAAGCTTGGCACAAGAAGTGCTGGAGCGCTTTGATGACTCCCTTGCCAATAAAGCCCTCAAAGAAAATACAGAAGGACTGACCGCCCCTACCAGACAAGAAGTCCTTGATCAGCAAGACCGCGCCGACAACGCCGCGGCGCTCGATGACAAAGCGCAGGTTGACCGAGAAGCCGCTGGCCAGACACTGACCCGACAGACAGCGCCAGAGCAGCGCCGGGACACCAGCGGCGACATGTTCCCGATGGAAAAGGCGACTGCCGAGATTGATAGACGCAACGCCGGGCAGGCCGCCAACACTGACCCGAATCAAGATGCCATGTTTTCCCGAAGTGCGACGAACGAATCCATCCCGGAGAAGAATGCACTTAAAGCTTTGAGTGAAAACGATGAGCTATTCGCCCTTCCAAAATCCAATAAGGAAACGATTGAGGGTATTGCTGCCGAAATCGATCCCGGCATAACAGTCAAAAAGCTCAATCACCCCGGACTGGTACAGACCTACGTGCTGACGATGCCCGATGGTGGACGAGCCAAGATGATGGTTCGCCCGGTCAACCCATATGGGCCGCAAACCTATGGGTCGATTGACCATGGCGATGGAAAAATTGAAACACTCACGGAGCGACCGGGTGACAACGCCGAATCCGTGCCGGACGACATAGAGAATGTCTATATCGACGTGTCTGCATTGAAAGAAGGCGGACAAGGCGCGCGCATCTACAACATTGCCGCCACCTTGGCCCACAATACCGGGCGCATTCTGATTGGCGATCCTGCAGGACTGAGTGATGTGGCCATGCGTCGCAGAACAGAAAACATGCTGTCATCAGCATTGAAGTTTGGGACAACTAGCCACATTGCGCCGCACCCACGACAAATTGAGGGGGTCAGTGGCATCGGCGTGCCACCTTTGCAATGGACTTATGGTGATGACTTGGGTAACATCAGGTCGCTTATCCAAACTTCACTTGAATCCCTTGATCATGCAGGCGCGAACCTTCTTACCTTTGACATACCAACTGGAACTTTCCGAGATTCAGAGGGTAGAGTCCTTGATGATAGTGCCATACGACAAATTGTCGAATCAAGACGCAGACCTGCGAACCGTGCTGGGATCACAACGTACAAAAGAGGCGCTATCCTCGGTGCCTTGGTACGCGAAGAAGGCACAAAAGGCAGCACGGGAGGGAAAGGAGCCGGAATACTGGCTCAGCTTGTGGATGTCGGGCGTGAATTTCCTGCATCCAGCAAAGGCATCTTCTACAACCGAGGCATAGACGGGACGGCGGGGCTACCCGCATCCAAAGTTCAGGCCACCGTCGATGCCATCAAAGCCCGCTGGAGCAACGCGCCCCGCGTGGTCGTCGCTGACAACATGGCCGACCCACGCATTCCCCAGGCCGCGCGCGACGAGAACAGCAAGCAGCAATCCCAAGGCGCGACCGGCAACCCCGATGGTTTCATCCACGAGGGCGTTGTTTATCTGGTGGCTGACCAACTGGCGACCACTGACGATGTAGCCCGCGTGCTGCTTCATGAAGCGCTTGGTCACGCTGGCCTGCGCGGCGTCTTTGGCGACAAGCTCAAGCCAATATTGCAACAGCTTGCGACGATGCGCAAAGCCGAGGTGGCGGCCAAGGCTAAGCAGTACGGGCTGGACATGAACAAAGAGGCTGACCGCTTGCAGGCCGCTGAGGAAGTGCTGGCCGAGATGGCGCAGTCACGACCTGAAATCGGCTTCGTCAAACGTGCCATTGCCATCATTCGTGGCTGGTTGCGCGATAACGTGCCGGGGTTTGCCAACATGAAACTGACGGATGCCGACATAATTGCCCAATTTATCCTGCCTGCGCGTGCCTATATTGAGCGCGGCAAGGGTGGGCCTGGGGGCGGCGTGGCGTTGAGTCGTGGTGCTGCCGGACAGACTGCGACCGCTGCATTTAAGAAGTGGTTTGGTGACAGCAAGGTCGTGGACGCCAAGGGCAATCCGCTGGTGGTCTATCGTGGCGTTACCAAAGATACTGGCGGCATTGTTAGAACTGCTACCGGTGGATATTTCACTAAAGATGCTG
Source organism: uncultured beta proteobacterium (assembly GCA_903823025.1). Lineage (GTDB taxonomy): Bacteria > Pseudomonadota > Gammaproteobacteria > Burkholderiales > Burkholderiaceae_C > Rhodoferax. The sequence goes on along the minus strand of CAIJRK010000077.1, from coordinate 5,122 downwards.
AATATGCATCAACCTACGCCAGCTCTCAGTACACAACCGATGAGCGCAATCCAAATGTAATGCCCGTATTTCTAAATCTACGGAACCCGAAAGTGCTAAAGAACCCAGGCTTCTGGAAGATGCTGCGCCATGGATTCGACAGTTCCAAAGCTCGCTCAAGTGAGGCTTCTTTTGCGATGTACCTCACGCCCGAGATGATTTCCAAGTACAAGAGCGAAGGGTACGATGGAATTATTAATGAGCCGTGGAATGAAATCATTGCTTTCGACTCCACACAGGTCAAATCTGCCATTGGAAACAATGGCGGCTTCGACAGAACCAACCCCGATATTCGATTCAGCCGCACCAAGATCGTCGGCCAGACCTCGCGCCAGTACACGCCTGAACAGTTGCGCGGCATGGCGAATGTCGGATTTCAGGTTGAAGTACCAACGCTGAAAGAGCGGGCGCAAGCCTTGTGGAAAGATGCTGGGAAGAAAATGGCCCAAGGTATCGTTGATCAGTTCGCTCCGGTCAAAGACTTGAGCAAAGAAGCCTATGGCCTTCTACGCCTATCCAAAGGCTCAAGCGGTGCATTTGAGGCGCTGCTACATGGTGGGAAGCTAAAACTGACAGACAACGTGTACGACATTGACGCGGACAACCGGGGGGGTGTTGTTGAAACCTTGTTGCAGCCAATGCAAGGAGAACACCACGACGCCCTACGCTGGGTTGCAGCCAATCGCGCCGAACGACTCATGAACGATTCCGAAGCCACACGCGCCGAAGGTCAAAAGTTGCTGGCCGAAGCAGTGCAGCTTGACGCCGACGCCCGGGCGCTGGATAACCAGGCCAAACAGTACCTGCAACAAGCCGGCAACTTTCCAAAAAGCATGACCGGCAACCAGTTGGCGCAAAAGGCCAACGCGGTTGAAGCCAATAAGTTGATGGCCCAAGCCAAGAAGGTGCGTGATGCGGCCGCCGACAAGCGCAAGGATGGCAACGAGAAAAAGAACGTGAGTCGTGAGAATCTGTTCACCCGCGAAGACATTGCAGCCCTCAAAACTCTAACGGATGGCGAGACCGGGTTTGACTACACCATCCAGAATGGCACAAAAAAGGGAATAGTCACCCGCGACCGCGCTCTGATCTACAAGGACTTCAACGACAACCTGAGCGGATTCAATAAGAACATTCTCGACATGGCCGAACAGTCTGGCCTGATCGACCCGGAATCCCGTAAGCTTTGGGAGCACGAGTTTTACGTCCCGTTCTACCGCGTGGCCGACGAAGATGGTGGTGGCGTGCGCGGAATGAGTGTGAAGGGTAGCGTGCTTCGGCAACAGGCGTTCAAGGAATTGAAGGGCGGCAAGAACGCTCTCAACTCTGACTTGCTGGACAACACGCTCATGAACTGGGCGCACTTGCTGGACGCTTCGGCTAAGAACCGCGCCGCCAAGGCTACGATTGAAGCAGCTGAACGCATGGGTGTTGCCATGGGTGGAAATCAAGCCACGCTGGCGCAAATGGGTGCATCCATCCACAACAAAAACGGTGTGGTCTGGTTTATGGACGGCGGCCAGAAGCGGTACAGCTTGATCGACAAGGAAGGCGACGGCCCGTACTTAATGACCGCCTTGGGCGCGTTGGAGTACGCTGGGATGCGTAACCCCATGATGAATGCCATGGGGGCTTTCAAACATGCCCTGACCATTGGCGTGACTGCCTCACCCTTCTTCAAAGTTCGCAACCTGATTCGGGATTCTGTATCCGTCATCGGGACGTCAAGCATCAACAAAAATGGGTTTGCCAATGTGACCCAGGGCTGGAAGCTGACGGACCCCAAGAGCGATGCTTACTTCCGTTTGTTGGCTGGTGGCGGAACTATTCACTTCGGCACCATGCTTGAAGGCTCAGAATCCAAGCGGATTCAGGCCTTGGTTGAATCCGGCGTGAAGGACTCCACTATCCTGAACGACCAGAACAAGGTCAAGGCGTTTTATCGCCAGTGGATTGAGCCTGGCATTGCTGCTTACAACGAACTTGGAAACCGGGGCGAGGCAGTCAACCGCGCCGCTCTGTACGACCAGCTAGTGAAAGGCGGCATGAACCATGCTGATGCCAGTTTGCAAGCCCGTGATCTGATGGACTTCTCCATGCAAGGTAGCTTTACGAGCATCCGGTTTTTGACGCAAGTTGTCCCATTTTTGAACGCCCGGCTGCAAGGCCTTTACAAGCTGCGCCGCTCTGCCAAAGACAACCCTGCTCGATTGGCTGCGGTGCTTGGTGCGACGGCCTTATTTTCAGTAGCACTTTTGGCGGCTTACAGTGACGATGACGACTGGAAACAGCGCGAGGAATGGGATCGTAATGGCTTCTGGTGGTTCAAGTTTGGTGGAGAAGCCTTCCGTATCCCCAAGCCGTTTGAAATTGGAGCACTGGGGACATTGGCAGAACGCGGCTTTGAACTTGCCTTCGACAAAGAGATGACGGGCACGCGATTCAGGAATCAGGTGATGACCTTGCTGGGCGACAACCTTGCCATGAACCCGGTGCCGCAAATGGTGAAGCCGATTCTTGACGTGTATGCGAACAAAAACAGTTTCACTAATCGGCCAATTGAGTCCATGAGCATGGAGCGCCTGAAACCAGAGTACCGGTTCAATGACCGCACCAGCATGGTGGCGCGCGGCCTTAGTACGGCGGCCAACTCTGTTACCAATCTGGTGGGCATGGACTCCCCATCCCCGGTACAGATCGACAGCATGTTGCGCGGGTACTTCGGCTGGCTTGGCTCATTTGTTGTCGGGATCGCTGACATACCAGCCAGACTTGCAACTAGTCAGCCCGGCCAAGCCACCCCGGATTACTGGAAGACCGCCACCGGCGGCATTGTCAGCGACTTACGGGATGCGCCAAGCCGCTACGTGAGCCAGATGTACGCGCAGTCACGGGAGATTGAGCAGGCTTACGGAACATGGCGTGCCTTGCAAAAAGAGGGGAAAGGTCAAGAGGCCGCCGAGTTCGCGCAAGACAACCAGGATAAGTTGTCAAAGTACCGCATGGTTGAGAACGCCAAGAAACAGGCATCAAGTGCTAATCAGCGTATTCGCATGATTGAGCGTAGTGATATGGACGGCGACAAAAAGCGTGAGCTGATACGTGGGGTGCAGGAGCAGAAAGATCGTGCTGCGCGGGCCATTGCCGCCTAAAAAGAAAAAGCCCGCTCAAGGCGGGCACTGCAAGAAGAAGACCTCTATCAGGCCGTTTCAGCTATTCGAGGTTGAATCGTTACCTCAAGATCATGTCCAAGCGCTTTGAATGCGCCTGCCAGGGTGTCGATCTTGGTGGCATGGTGCAAATCCAGAATGCGCGTTACCTCTTGAGGTTTGACTCTCATGGATTTGGCCAAGTCCACAGGGCGCTGCTTGCGCTCAAGCATAAGGTTCAAAAGTGCGATCTTGGCAGTGATTGAGGGTGGCAACTCCACGATCAACTCGCCCGCCTGTGCTCGGCTTGGATTGGGCACGGCGCGCTGGTCTTCAAAGTAGAAATCCATGGCTGTGACGAGCGCATCGACAGCTGCGGACTTTGCTTCTTTCAAGTCGTCGCCTTGGGTGATAGCTTCGGGGATATCCCGAAACGTGACGGTGTAACCACCGTCTGAATCTAGCGCGAATTGCGCAGGAAATTTATACATAAACATTATTCCTTTAAATTTCGTGAGCGCATTGGAATGCGAAAGCAGGCCCTCTCGGGCCGCCTCTCATTACATTTCCAACTGCTTCAGGATTGCTTTTTTTGTACCATCCTTTAGCTCCTTGCTTGGGTGTCTTGGCAGGGTGCTTTTGTTTCCGTTCCGATTGAGTTTCCAGTGATTTGTCCCGTTCGTTACCGTCACACCCTGCGATTCAAGCCACCTTTTGAATTCGCTAATTTTCACGCTCTATCTTTCTTGTGTTGAACAAGGGTTAATAGTAAACACTATTGCTTATATTTACAAGCAAAAATGTTTATATTTTCTCCGTTTCCGTTAAGACCCACTCGTTGATTCTGGCGGCCATGGTGAATACGAGTCAGCACCTCAGATACCCCCGCGCCACCCGCTCCCGATCAATCTCCCGCAACCGGCCACGGACGAGTGGCTCGGTAATCATGCCGCCCATCCGATTTCGCAGACCGCCCCAGCAACGCACGATGACCCGCTGGCCAAACAGATCCCGTGCAACTGCAATGTTGTAGAAGCGGGTTTTGGTTTGGTAGATGCGCACGTCTGCATGGTGGCGGCTTCGTGAATATGGGTGATGTGTTTTCTCAAGGCCGAAGAGAACAAGCCGAAAAAACCGTTGGGGGAAATATTGCCTTAACTGGCGCGATTTCAGGCCATACACGTGACTGACGCACAAGAAAATCGTTATGGAACAGGGGTGTGCTACATTAAACGCCTGTAACTTAGGGGATTGCAAATCCGTGTAGCCCAGTTCGACTCTGGGTCGCGCCTCCAAAATTCAGACTAAATTTTTTCAAAACAGCAGAGCCAGCCCGAGTGGTGAAATAGGTAGACACATCGGACTTAAAATCCGCCGCTTCGTGAATAACGGGCATACCGGTTCGATTCCGGTCTCGGGCACCACTTGTTAATATCAGGTCATATCAAACCCCGCTTAGTTTATAGCTACAGCGGGTTTTTTGTTGCCGCAAGTAATGTCACGGGGTAGCATGACACCTCATTAACTTGTCGGTACTTTTAACGCATCACGTTATACACAAGTCCCCCTGAGCCTGAAGCTGCCTTGAGAACCTGATTCCAGCGGCGAAGTCAAGAATGCGCTGCATACCCAGCCAGATGGTCTTGACGCCGGGCTCACCATCCCCTTTTCGAGCCAGAAAGCCTCCCAGCCTGGCAACCAGGCGCACCACCTCATTGAGGGTGGGTGGCTCGTCCGGTGGTTTCTTTTGATTCAAGATATAGGCCGCTTTCCACTCATCAGGCTCGAACATTAGTTGTGCATCCAGATCGGGGCAACTTCGCCCCAAGCGCATGAGTCGGGCGATGCGCCAGGCCACCACCATGTACAACACCAGGGCGCGCTCAATGCGCTCAAGGGTGCCCAACTGCAAAGCCTCAATGCGGCAGCCATTT
>CAIJRK010000076.1 GCA_903823025.1 uncultured beta proteobacterium | reverse complement strand
TTCCAAAGAACTTGGCAATTCGCCTCAAACGCCCACACTTATCGGCTGTATATTTTTAAAGAACCTCAACAACACAGAACTTTTCTGCCTTGCTTTAAGCGACTCACTGTGATCAGCGGAGCCTTTAATTATAGTACGTATAAATCAACATTCGACTTGATGTCTTATATTAATTTACAAAACCATAGCTTTTTTAGAAATCCAAGCATTGTTAGCCTTTGGATTGCGGCCTCACTGTTCAGGCATAAACACACCTTTGACTTGTCCGCTAAGTTGCATGACACGGTTACGGTTATCAAAATCCAGCGTATCGGCTGTAAATCGATCTTGTCCTCTTATCAACTCCACCGGCATGTGTGACTGGATACGTTCAGTGTCCACAAAGGCGTGCAAAAATTCACCCAAAAATTCTAGACGGGGAAGCACTCGTCCAGACTTATCCACAACGGACTCACTCACCACACGAGCATTTCCAATCAGTTGAACTTCAGAGGCCTCATTACTGGTTACCGCACGACTGGCGGTCGCTGTTGTCAGGCGACCTGCTTCATTAAAAAAACGGATATGTACACGATCAATTTCCATTGTGTCCGTATCCGGAAAATGGCGAGCCTCGACGCCCCGCACTTCTCTATTAAGACGTCCCGCATCATCGAATGTTTTGACTGAAAACTGATGCATGAAATAGTCAGGCTCATGCCGTATGGGTGACGTTTGCTCAGGAGGTATCAACATGGGTGTACTGCGAACCAACCAATAAGTTCCGAACGCAATTGCGCCCATGAGGATGACTGGCAAATAGAGTGCCAGACGCTCCCAACTCGTTTGCAATAGCTTGATCACTGTCTGCTTTCGTTCAATAGATTGATGTACTGACCACTTGCAACCAGTAACAAATCACAGAGTTCCCTGACCGCGCCTTCACCGCCACGGGCCTGCGTCACATAATGCGCCATAGCTTTGACTTCTATATGAGCGTTATGGGGTGCACAAGCCAGCGCACAACGCTGCATCACAGCGAGATCGGGCCAATCGTCGCCCATGGCAGCGGCTTGATGCCAATCCAGGTTCAGTGTTTTGAGCGTTTGTTCAGCTGCGGGGCGTTTGTCTTCCGTGCCATAGTGCACATGCGTAACCCCTAAAGCAGCCAGTCGTAAACGCAAGGGTTTTGAGTCACGGCCAGTAATTACGGCAGGCGTAATGCCCGCGCGCTGCAGAAGCTTGAGTCCATGGCCGTCCAGTGTATTAAAACGTTTGAGGGTTTCGCCCGCTTCAGTGAAATACAAACCGCCGTCAGTCAAAACTCCGTCGACATCAAAGAAAACGACGCGAATACCTTGTGTTTTAAGTAGCAACACGGGCGATAAGTTAAGGATAGCTGTCGCCATTAGATGACCTTTGCACGCATTAAATCATTGCTGTTTAGGGCTCCACACAGCCGACCTGTGGAATCCAGCACCAGCACACTGGTAATACAGTTTTGTTCCATGAGTTCGACCGCTTCCACGGCCAAAGCATTGCTTGAGATCGTGCTAGGTGTGCAATGCATCACTTGTTGTGCAGTCATTGTGCGCAAATCGATACCTTTTTCAATTAATCGGCGCAAATCACCATCCGTAAAGATTCCCAGCACTTTTCCTGCGTCATCCGCAATAGCGGTTGCACCCAGTCCTTTGTCACTCATCTCACGCATCAAATCGCTGAAGCTGGCCTGGGGTCCAACTTTAGGGACATCATCACCAGAGCGCATCACATCGCTAACAAGCGTCAGTAATTTACGCCCCAAAGCACCACCCGGATGCGATCGCGCGAAATCTTCGGCTTTGAAACCATGTGCATCCAATAAAACCACTGCCAGTGCATCGCCTAAAGCAAGTTGCGCTGTCGTACTCGCTGTGGGGGCCAGATTCAAAGGACAGGCTTCTTTCTCGACGCCACAATTCAAAAATACATCAGCGTAGCGTGCCAGCGTTGATTCAGATTTTCCGGCCATCGCAATCAGAGGCGCACCCATACGCTTGATCATCGGCAAAATGGCGGTCAATTCTGCGGACTCGCCGCTGTTTGAAATAGCCAACACAAGATCAACTGATTTGATCATGCCCAAATCTCCATGACTGGCTTCAGCCGGATGCACAAACATGGCGGGCGTGCCCGTGGACGCCAAAGTGGCAGCAATTTTGCGTCCGACATGACCGCTTTTCCCCATGCCCATGACCACAATGCGACCTTTTACCTTCAGCATCATGGCAATGGCAAGGACAAATGAAGCGTCTATGTTTTTTTTCAATCCCAAGACGGCAGCGGCTTCGATATCCAACGTCTCCTGAGCCAAAAGAATTACTTGTGCGGCATGAAATGCGGCGACCTGATTGTGTTGACTTGTCATGCTGATATTTTATGACTGGACACAGTCTTCATAAGGAGTTGAGGATGCGATGCACCGCGCCCATGGGGCGATGAGCAACCAAGAGGCACAATGCAAGGCCAACTCCTAACTCCATCGTCCATGCAAAATCTCAACGTTAACCAGTACCTTAGTCAACACATTCGCACCGTCCCTGACTGGCCGGCGCCTGGCGTCAATTTTCGGGACATTACACCGCTTTTACAAAATGCCAAGGTATTCAGAATACTGATTGACGCTTTTGTCCACCGCTATATGGATGCAGCTATGCGCCCGGATATAGTGGCAGGACTGGACGCGCGCGGTTTCATTTTGGGCGCGGTCATCGCTTACGAACTCAACGTGGGGTTTATTCCGATCCGTAAAAAAGGCAAACTGCCGTTTACAACAGTCGAAGAAACTTATGAACTGGAATACGGCAGCGCCACCGTGGAGTTGCACACCGATGCGGTCAAGCCCGGTGACCGCGTGTTGCTCATTGATGATCTGATCGCCACCGGTGGCACGATGATGGCGGGGATGAAATTGCTGGAAAAACTGGGCGCACAGGTGATTGAAGGTGCCGCCATTGTTGATTTGCCAGAACTGGGCGGTTCAGAAAAACTCAGGGCAGCGGGTTTGCCGCTGTTTACCTTGCTTAACTTCGATGCGCATTGAGACTGGACTGGACTATTTACCAATACAGAATTTGGAAAAAATAACGCCTAACAAATCATCAGACGTAAATTCACCGGTTATTTCACTCAAGGCGTTCTGTGCAAGACGCAACTCTTCTGCCAATAAATCCAATGGCTGTATCACGGCAAAGAGATGGCTATTCGCTTCTTTCAAATGGGCCTGCACTTGGCGTAAAGCTTGAACATGTCTTTCGCGCGCAATGTAAACACCTTCAGGCATGGACTGCCAACCCGCCACTTCAAGCAACTTTTCGCGTAAACAATCCAGGCCCGCGCCGGTTTTAGCTGACAACGTTAATCCGCTATCGGGTGTTGGGGTGACAATCGCATCCGCCTTGTTCCAGATGTCAATGACAGGCACGCGTAAAGGTAATTTTTTAGCCAACGACTCGGCAATCACTGCGTCATCAGCCCGGTATGCGGTTGCGTCCCTGCGTGTCAGATCATGCAGAAATAAAACAGCATCAGCCGTCTCAATTGCGTCCCATGCACGTGAAATACCTATTTTTTCGATCTCATCGTCGCTGTCACGCAGACCTGCCGTGTCAATGACATGGACGGGAACGCCTTCAATCTGAATGGTCTGCTGCACTTTGTCCCGGGTCGTGCCTGCAATTGGCGTGACAATCGCCAATTCAGCACCCGCCAGCGCATTGAGTAAAGATGATTTACCTGCGTTAGGCTGTCCGGCCATCACCACCGTGATGCCCTCACGCAGTAAAACGCCTTGGCGTGTTTTTTGCATCACGCCTTGCAGTGTTTGCTGCAATCTCGACAATTGACCCTGCGCATCGGCTTGGCGCAAGAAATCAATTTCTTCTTCAGGAAAGTCCAGCGTGGCCTCCACCAACATACGCAGATGAATCAGTGCGTCACGCAATAAATGAATTTCTCTTGAAAAAACACCCGATAGAGAAAGACTGGCACTGCGAGCGGCAGCCTCGGTGCTGGCGTCAATCAGATCGGCAATGGCCTCGGCTTGGGTCAAGTCAATTTTGTCGTTAAGAAACGCCCGCTCTGAAAACTCTCCTGGAAGTGCGACCCGCAAACCCGGCAACTTGAGATTCTGACCCTCAAAATCAAGTTCGGCCCCCGCCTGGAGGCACCGAGCCAACAAAAGTTGCAGCACGATTGGCCCACCATGCGCCTGCAATTCCAGGACGTCCTCGCCTGTAAATGAATGCGGCGCTGGAAAGTAAAGCGCTAATCCCTGGTCAATGACCCGCCCGGTGTTGTCAAGAAACGGTAGGTAAGTTGCCTCACGCGGCTTAAGTTGCCGACCGCAAAGCGCCTGAATAAGTGCCTGAATATGTTTGCCACTAACCCGGATAATGCCGACCGCGCCCCGACCAGGGGCCGTCGCAATGGCAGTAATAGGAGACTGATGGCGCGGCAGCGACATGGTGAATTAGTCGCTTATCCGCAGTGCCATGCCAGTGGCACAAGCGCTCACCAAGCCTGAATCAAGAGCAAGCATCAAAGTCTTTTTACTTGAACTTTGGCAGATTGAACTGCGGCGGCACACCCATACGGGTATTGATAACCCACTGCTGGGCGATTGACAAAATGTTATTGGTAATCCAATACAGCACCAGGCCAGCAGGGAAGAAGAAGAACATGATGCTGAATGCTAAAGGCATAAACCACATCATCTTGGCCTGCAACGGGTCTGGCGGTGCGGGGTTGAGTGCCGTCTGAAGAACGGTCGTCAACGTCATCACCAGCGGCAAAATGTAGAAAGGATCGGGTGAAGATAGATCATGAATCCACAAAATCCAAGGTGTGTTACGCATCTCAACGCTAGACAATAGCACCCAGTACAAGGCAATGAACACCGGAATCTGAATCATGATCGGGAAACAGCCACCCATTGGATTGACCTTTTCCTCGCGATAGATACGCATCATCTCTTGCTGCATCTGCTGCGGACTGTCTTTTAAGCGTTCGCGCATTTCCGTAATTTTTGGATTAACGGCCTTCATCTTGGCCATACTGGAATACGCTTTGGCATTGAGCCAATAAAAAGCAGCTTTTAGCAGCAGCACCAATGCCATGATTGACCAACCCCAATTGCCAATGAAGCTGTGAATTTTGTCGAGCAACCAATACAACGGTTTTGCCAGAATAGTGAGCCAGCCGTAGTCTTTGACCAAATCCAGTCCAGGGGACAAGGCTGCCAACACTTTCTCCTCTTGCGGACCTGCAAAAAATTTCGCATCGACTGTTCGACTGGTTCCTGGTGCAATATTGTCCAGTGACGTAATCATGCCAACAGCATACAAATTGGTATCAACCTTGCGCATGAATATATCGCGCTTTATGCCATCGCCGAGCAGCCATGCACTAGCAAAGTAGTGCTGAACCATGGCAATGTAGCCATTGTCTGCAGTCTTTTCAATATCAACTTTGTTGTTTTCTATATCTTTAAAATCAACTTTTTGATACTTCTTGGCCTCGGTAAAAATCGCAGGCCCTGTGAATGTCGAATAGAAAGAAGACTCACCGGGTGGCTTGTTACCATCGCGAACTAGCTGCAAATAGAGTTGCGGTGACACTGCAACGGCGCCAACATTAACCACTTCATGTTTCACGGCTAATGCATAGGCACCACGCGTCAAAGTAAACGTTTTAACTAGCTTCACACCACCCAAAACAGGGGATTCAAATTGAAGCACCAACTCATTTTCGCCCTCTGCAAGCGTACGCTGTCCTGGCAAAGCCGTCATGACCGTCTTGTGCGTTGGAAAAGCAACAGCAGAGGCACCCGAAATCAAACCAGATTGGGCCAAATAAATGCGATCTTTGCTATCGTCCAACAAAATAAATTGTTTTGACTTATCGGCCATGTCAACGTGTTTGACAAACTCGGTTTGCACCAAGGAGCCGCCCTCTGTATCAAACGTCAATTTCAGGACATCAGACGTGACCACCAACCGATCATGAGACCGGGCGGGCGAACCTGAATTATTGGTCGTTATGGCATTACCGGGCACGGCACCGGTCGTCGTTATCGCTGTTGGAACGCTAGACACCGCCACAGGGGGTGTCACTTGGACGACTGCTTGGGACTGACTCGGGAAAAATGTAGCTTTCTTTCCATTGTGAACTTGCCACTGATCCCATAGTAAAACCATGGAAAAACCAAAAATCACCCACAAAATGGTGCGGCGAATATCGTTCATGAGGACTTCTTTTCAGAGGAAGAGGGTATCAGCTTGGTAAAGAGCCGGGGTTTTTTGGTGGGTACAGGATCATGCCCGCCAGCGCACCACGGATGGCAACGTACAAGACGTGCCAGTGTCATATAACTGCCCGCTGCCGCGCCATGTGCCTGCAAAGCCTGCAAGGAATACGCAGAGCAAGTGGGCGTAAATCGACAACCTGAACCCAACCAAGGACTAAGCAGGAGACGGTATCCCTTGACCAAACTTATCAACAAAGTCTTGATCATCTTGTGTCGCTCTGAATCACAACAGGTAGCAATGGACGTACTGACACTTTGACAAACAATTGCTGCAATTCTTGGCGAACGGCAGACTTAAGCACATCAGACGTTGCGCTAATGAATTGCTTACGGTCAAAACTGCTACGCAAGCGGATCACATAAGCGGCAACAGGAAAAAGAAAATCAGGAGTGGCGCTCACACTATAAATTTGGTGCTTTATGGCGTTGCGCGTGACGGCGCGTTTAGCCCACCGCTTAGGCACCATGGCCCCGATCCATACATCCCCGACAGCAAAAAGCGCCACCGGAGGCGCCTTTAAGGGATCATTGAGCACTGCACAGTGCAAGGCGAAGTGAGCTGTACGTGCCAAAATTTTTCCGGCAAGCGCAGCTTGAAACTGACTTCGCGTTTTTAATCGCTGCAATTTACGGCGACGCCAGAACAGTTAAGACAATGGCGTGCTATGCATGCGAATGCAATTAAACAGCTAGACGCTTGCGGCCTTTGGCACGGCGAGCGTTGATCACGGCGCGACCACCACGAGTTTTCATGCGAACCATAAAACCGTGAGTGCGAGCGCGTTTGATCTTGGAGGGTTGGTAAGTACGTTTCATTTTTGAAAATCCTAAAGGGCTCAGTGACGACCCGCCACCGTTAGGATTGAGTGGGCCGATGCGTTGTCTCCCCTAAATAATCAGGGGAACCACGGATTATCGCAAACTTTTTTATCGCAGGCAAGAATTAGCCCCTTCTCATCACTATTCATTTAAACAAGCGACCATGTCAAACGTTTTAGTGTGTGGGAAAAATAGCCAGAGATACGTCAAAATCTAAAAACCTGACATCGAGCTTGTAAAAGCAGGTCAAGATACAACGTGAGACTTCCATTTATGAAAAGAGGTTTTTAGTCAGACTACAGGCTTTATCAGCCAAAAGAGCGTTGATCGCCAATACATCGAGCAATTCGAGGATCGCTTTTGCAGCGCTTTGTACCGCTGCCCAGCATCAGCACAAAGTGCTGCAGGTTGCTCAAGTGCACGGCGCAGACCCTCTGAATTTTGGTAATGATTTCCTTACTTATGATGCCAATGACTTGGCGGCTGCTTGTTTTTTAGGCATATACCCAAGATTGGCGAGCCTTGCCATAAGTCAAATCCACCATCACCGCGATACGCTTTCGAGTTAGGCTGCTAAGCCGGTACCGACAAGTTTTCTACCTATTTCTAAATAAAACAATAGCAAGCTACGCATGTATGACGAGGGCTACAGGCTGATTTAACAAATTTAATGCGTAGAAACTTGCTGGCAATGGCTTATGCACATTGGAAAAACACCCTACACAGTTTTTTTACACAGTAGGAAACACCTTTGCTAGGCCGTGTTCGGAAAGTCAGATGCACACTGACTGCCAGACAATCTGAGGGGAATCTGCTTTAGCACGACATGCGCTTGTGCAATTTGCAACACGGCATCAGTGATGTAATCATGCTATTTCTCCAAATGACACCTGCACGCCATACCTTCACTGATGAACAGTGGGAACAAATTACCCCTTTGCTGGCACCTTGCAAAGGCCGCCCCGGCGGGGCGCACAGGACGTTTTTCAATGCCCTGCTTTGGATGGCTCGCACGGGTGCTC
>CAIJRK010000075.1 GCA_903823025.1 uncultured beta proteobacterium | reverse complement strand
CTGATGCGAAGACCTTCACATCGACCATCAAGGACTTTTTTCAGACCCGCTGGCGCAAACTTTCTAAATCACTCACTAACCGATTTCTAGATAACTTTCAGGTCATCAAAAAACCTGCATTTTGATTCGCGATTGCTATAGCTGCGTCTTCGCTGAATAGTTATTAGATGGGTTAAAGGCTCGGTCTATGTATGTGGCATTGGCTACAGCGCTACCAAGCACCGCGCCGTCTGTTGTTTTTGGAGTAGAGACATTTATACCTTGGTTGTCGATCACCATGCCGTAGGCCGACGCATCGCGGACGTCAACTACAAACCTCTGTTGAATGGTTGCTCGTTCAGACTCACTAAGTTCTTGCCAGATTGGTTGAAGTACTTTGACTGTGGTTTGCCCATATACATACGTGCATAAATTCAGCCCGAATGCCGCTATTACCCACCGCAATTTCGTAGACGTAATCACGAGTATTCGCAATCTTTGACCTGAATGACTTTCATCGTTTTCCCCTGTCAACTATTTTTTATCGGATCAGCTCATATGAGACATTGAGCCATGCGAGTTTAAGTATGGTACACCAGGAGTATGTCAAAACCATAAATGAGAGCATCTTTATCGGAAAATTGTAAATTCCTAGAATCCGCTTGACTCGCAAGAGTTGGGCGGGTTTTTTGTTGGTGTTTTACTTGTATTCAGCTCACTAAAAATAGTAGTGACGTGCTATTTTTAAGATATTTAGGTATACATTAGAACCCCATTAACAGGGGAGTTTTTAATGACAGGCGATCAAGAAAAAAAGTGTCACGCTATTATTCATACAGCGGCAGTTAGTGCTGGTGCCGGAAACTTGGTTCCAATTCCAGGAACTGGCATTGCAGCAGACACTATTGCAATGGCTGTCATGGCTATGAGTCTTGCCTCTGTACTCGGAGGTAGTCTCACAGAAGAAGTGGCGAAAGGAATGGCTATAACGGCATTGAAATCCACAATGCTTAAGCAACCTATAAAGATTATCGCAAAAGAACTATCAAAACTTATACCTATCTTAGGTCAAATTTTTGCCCCAACCGTTAGTTTTGCAATTATTGAAGCAGCAGGCTGGGCGCTTGCAAATGATATGGATAGAAAGTTTAATGCTGAAAAAAATTAAGCCTAAGCTTATAAACATCAGATTTTTTAAAGCAAATTTATGTATAGCAATCAAGAATCAGAATTCATCCTTACGGCTGTATTTTGATTTTTGATTGCTATATTCTTGCCGTCAAACGACACTTAGAACCTCAAGCCCGATAAGGTGGAATTCTGTCGAACTCTGCCATGTCGTCGTCATGGCCGGACATCACTGAAAAGGCAATCGACTCGACCAGTGCCAGCATTTCCTCTTTGTAGCCTTTGGCCAAAAAGGCCTTGCGCTTGGCGTTTGAGAGGCTGCCTGCGTTTTGAATGCAAAGGCGCACCAACAAAGATAAAGCGTTGCTATTCAAGTCGATACGCTCATTGACTTGGCGCGAAATAGCATCGTATTTCTGCAAGTAATCGGACTCTTGCCGCAGGTCTATTTCCAGTGACTGCTCTGCCATTCGCAGGCCAAACTCGACGCAAGGCGTGGCATCCCAATAACGATAGATAGACGAATCACCCTTGAAACTGAATTCAAAATTCTCATCATCGATCATCGTGACTTCCCAGAGACGTCGCGCCGGGGTAGAGAATGATTTCAGTGCCTGTAGATATTGGACTTCGTTGCGTTTCATCGCCACAGAAATGGGCAACACCAAGCCCTGCTGGAGCACTTCGGATTTACAAACTGCCTTGTGAAATAGAAAGCGAGAAAGGCGACCGTTCCCGTCCATAAAGGGATGCACAAACACGAAAGCGAAACTGACTAATGCCCCGATGACGAGCGAGTTCTGACCGGGCGGCGGGTCGTTCACCAAATCCATGATGGACTGCATCAGTTCGGGCACCAGCTCAGGGTCTGGCGGCACGTAGGTGATGCCCAACACGCCGCGCCCAGGGCCACGCAGCCAGTTCTTTTGGTTGCGAAACTGCACGGCGCGATCCAGGGGATTGGTCACGGCGAGGTTTTGTAATTCAACCAAATAGTCTTCCGTGATGGGTGTTTTTTCGTGCGCCTGTTTCAACAGTTCGGCAAACGCCTCCGCCTTGTGCGTGGTCGGTTTCTCGCTTTCAATGGCGAACGAACTGGTCGTCTCGCTCAGATACGACCAACTCATGGTTCGGTCGAGTAACTCGGGGTTCAGCCCTTCGATAAATGTCTGGGCGCGTTGAAGGGTGTTCTTCGCCAGCAGCTCCGTGATGACGTTTGAGCGCTCAATAGTTGGGCAATACCGGATGTTGCCCAAACCGTTAAAGTCCACGCGCCATTTGGTGTGGCGTTGGCGTCTGCCGGTGATGTATTTGCGTTCATTGAACAGGTCAACGTAGGGGCCAACGGCGTTGGGAACACCTTCCAGTTCACGCCCCGTCAACTGTTCCCACAAGTAGGCCGCCATGCGGATGTACTTGCTGGCCGGACTGTTTCGGAAAGCTTCGATGATCTGGCTGGCGGGAATTTGCGGTAGGGACTGGGCCAACATCTGCAGGTTGATGCCTTCGTATTTCAGGGCGAACAGAATATGCGCCAGCGGTGCGTCCGAAGCGGGGGCCACAGCGGCGGGAACGTCCAAACCGTCCGGGCGCTGCGTGACTTTGGTGACGCTGCTAACCCGGGCGGGCCGCGCGCACGGGAAGGCGCTGAGATCGAGTTGCTCTCTCAGAAATTCGTACCCCACCAGATTTCCCGCCATTTTTTCCTCCGTTCTCCCGAATTTTGCTATGAAACAGCATTTTGACTCGGAAAAAATTCCGCACCGCTCAAGCTGCGCTTCAAAACAATCTCGGATCAAATTCGAAATTCAAGTTCAAAATGAGTGCGAGCGTGTCGTGATCTCAATGCCTTTGACGTATCGCCATAAGTCTTTCGATGTATATTCCTGAGCCGACAAGCCCGTCGCCGTGGCCGCACCAACGGTGCTTAACATCAGGTTGCAGGAAGAAATATTTGGCCCGGATGCTGTTCGTTTCTATACCCAACGCAAAACTATTACCTAACGCTGGCCTTCAGTGGGAGTGCGTGAAGGGGCAGTCTATAGTTTTCTTAGTCATCGCTAGACCTGCAAGATAGCGATTCTGAGAACCCGCTTGACTCGCAAGAGTTGGGCGGATTTTTTGTTGGTGTTGCAGGGGTTTATTGGCGACTCACGATGAAAATAGTTTGTGAGTTTTGATGCTTGAATTTCTACAAGGCAGCGGTAGGAATCACTGAAGTACAAAGTCTGAATGAGGCCAATAGGTGCATCTAAACGATTCCGCTGGTGCTTGATTTGCTTGAAATCCTCGTGATCAAATAATGTTTATTTTTTGAAGAGGCAGTTTTTTTCATGGTTCCAGCAGTCGGTAAACTGATTGCCTCAATCATTTCACCCAAGGAATCGGTCGAAGCGGTTTCCTCCGTCATCGTGCCGAAAAATATCATGGCAACCGGACTTTGGACTAAAGATCAAATCAAGCTGGCTTTTCATCTGTACTGCCAACTTCCCTATGGACGAATTCATGGGCGTAACCCAGAAATTATTGCACTGGCAAAGGTAATTGGTCGTACTTCTGATGCCGTCGCAATGAAGATGCTCAATATCGCCAGTCTTGACCCTGCGATCACCAGTACAGGACGCGCTGGATTGAACAATGCCTCGGCGTTAGACCGAGCCGTATGGGACGAATTTCAGTCGGATTGGGAGCGTTTAGCTGTGGAGTGTCAGTTGCTGCGCCAGCAATTAGGCGAGAACGCGGTTGCGGACTCGGAGCCAGAAAGTGAAGTGTTATCAGCAGAAGACTTCACAGGGGAAACCCGGCAGGTTTTGGCAACGCAACGCATCAAACAACATTTTTTCCGCCGTGCAGTGCTCAGTAGTTACCGAGGCCGTTGCTGCATGTCAGGACTTACAGATTCACGTTTGTTGATTGCCAGCCATATTGTTCCTTGGAGCAGCGACAAGGCCAATAGGCTTAACCCAAGCAACGGGCTTTGCTTATCAGCCATTCATGATCGTGCTTTTGACAAAGGGCTGATTTCGCTGACTGATGATTGGCGGGTCGTTTTGTCAGATGATTTACGCACCCGAGATGAGGCTTTCGTGCAAGCGATTTTTTTGCCACTTGAAAACCACCAAATTGAGATCCCAGAACGATTTCGACCAGAACCAGTATTCTTGGCTCACCACCGCACCGAGATTTTCTTGGGATCTAGCATCTCGTGAAAATCACAAAATTTTTACCGAATTTCAGTACCTAAATGCTTAAGCACACGATTTTTCACGAGGATGTCTTCTACGAATACTTCCGTCCTTTTAGGCATCCATCAGCTCACTTCGATAGTTGGGGTGGTTTTGGCTTGGAAGCGGCTGGCGGGGATTTTGAAATCATCAGGAGTTACGACGAGAAATTCGTCTGGACAGTTGTCGATGGAGGCGCTGGGTCAGACCAATTTATTGCCACCGGTATTCATTGTGTAAACCGTGTCTGCTATATGTTGACAGAGATACCTCACGATTGGGCTCCAATCGAATTCCGCACAGAGTTTCGACCTCGCCCAATTACCCAGCTTGGCTTGAAATGCCGAATGACAACACTCAAGAAAATCATGCTCCGGCATCATGAAGTTGAATTGAAGTGCAAATAAACACTTTGCCCGAACCCAAAGGAGGTTTTTACGGTGAGCAAGGTGCCAAGGCGTTTGTCGAGCGTTATGGTCATGCGGTCAAAGATGGTGGCATGTATTTCACGGGTGGTCACAAGATTGGTATGCCATGTGCTGCTACTGGCTTGACGATGCAATTAACAGGTTATGACCCGGTAAGCGGCAAATTGCTCGATGTCCGGGGTGCCGTGAGGTTGGTGGATAGCGCTGGCTACGAGGCTGCATCCTGGGGCTTTGCAGAACTGCTGACACACTGGAACTGCAAACATGCATTTGCCGCCTACGTGCGCTACACGCCACAAAAATTACCCATTGCCTACCGCTATGACACGCCAGTGTTGATGGGCGAGCACACTGATTTCGGTAAATTCCTACATGCCCTATACACGGGCGCCATTGTTTTCGACCCCGGCTCCAAAGTGACCAATGCCCACACCGCGCAGTCAAAAGTCAAGGCAAGAAGCCAGTTCCGCATCAACACCAATAATCTCGGGCTGTTGTACCAGACGCTCACGGCAGAGGGTATTGCTGGATAACGAATTAGGACTGATTTAATAGTTTGCAGGTTGAGTGTCAGTAATCGGAAAAGTCGAATGACCGGAATGTGCATTAACAGTCATTCAAAAACTCATCTGTTTGATGAACCTGAATTGAAAATTCTCATCATCTAATCCGGGCGGGACGCGCACACGGGAATGCACTGAGATCGAGTTGCTCTCTCAAAAATTCGTATCCCACCAGATTTCCCGCCGTTTTTTCCTCCGTTTTCCCGAATTTTGCTTTGAAATAGCATTTTGACCCGGAAAAAATTCCGTTCTTAAAACGGTTGAGGGATAAGCGTTAGAAACTTTGCAAAGCTGGTTTGACGAAGCCATCAATGAATTCCTTGGCGTGCTAAACACCCAATCCACACCTTCCCGCTGCCAGATAATTTATCAATGTATTTATATATAATTCGCTGATGAAAGAACTCAAATTCATGGGAAGCAGTCTCACAGATTTAGCCGGTTTTCCAGAGGCCGCAAAGAAAGCGGCTGGGTTTGAGTTGTGGCAAGTTCAAGTAGGTGCCATGCCAAGCGATTTCAAACCCATGCCGACGGTAGGCGCTGGGGCTTATGAAATTCGCATCAAGGTTCAGGGGCAATAGCGTGTGATCTATGTTGCCAAACAGGCAGATGCCGTTTACGTCTTGCACTGCTTTCATAAGACCACTCCCAAAACGGCCAAGCCAGATATTGAGTTGGCCGCCAAGCGATACAAACTGATTGGAGACATGAATCATGCGTAAAAAGATTATTCCCGTGGACGCTGACGCTCAAGTCACAAACTCTACTGGCAATGTATTTACTGACTTGGGGTTCGGCCCTGGCGAGGCGGCCGTCATGGGACTCAGGGCTGACTTAATCGCTCGTTTGCGCGTGCTGGTGAAAGAAGAGGGCTGGACGCAAGCCCAGGCCGCTGAACGATTTGGCATTGCACAGTCCCGTGTCAGCGACTTGTTGCGCGGTAAGTGGGATAAATTTAGCCTCGATATGTTGATCACATTGGCCGCACGCGCTGGCCGCAAAGTTGAATTGGCGATGGCCTGACACAAACACCGT
The DNA here is from genome assembly GCA_903823025.1 of uncultured beta proteobacterium. Lineage (GTDB taxonomy): Bacteria > Pseudomonadota > Gammaproteobacteria > Burkholderiales > Burkholderiaceae_C > Rhodoferax. Next base: position 34,745 of record CAIJRK010000075.1, on the reverse strand, counting down.
CTGAGTTAGCCGAGCATTTTCAATGCCCATGCTGGTGGTGAATATCTGGAAAGTGGGGGTGCTTGTGAGTTAAATCCGTGTGTTGATGCCTATGCGCGTGGGGCACATGGCTACTCAATCCGGGTGCGTGTTCATGCTGATGATGTTCATCGTGAACATGGCGATGCGTGTGTTCCAACGGTTCATGCACATGGTCGTGCGCGTGACTTTCGGTCAAGTGCAGCCAAACGCCCAAGCCCATGAGCGCGCTGGCCACCCAGAAGGCCCAGTAGGTTGACTCGCCAAACACAAGAATCGACACCAACGCCCCAATGAAAGGAGCGGTCGAAAAGTAGGCTCCTGTGCGGGCGGTGCCCAGACCCCGCAAGGCCAAAACGAACAGCACAAGACTAATACCGTACCCAAGCAACCCGACCACCAAGGTAGAAAGTGCGTTAACAACGCCGGGTAACACTGCGCCCAGCGACACGGCCAGCAAACTGTTAACGGCCCCGGCGATCACGCCTTTGCTGCTGGCAATAAACAAGGCATCAGAGGCCGACACTTTGCGCGTCAGGTTGTTGTCGATAGCCCAGCAAAGGCAGGCCACCGAAACCATCAAGGGGCCGATCCAGCCGGATGAAGGGCTAGACTCGCTCGGCCACGATAGAACCACCCCGCCTGCAACGATAGCCGCCATGCCTAGCACGATGCGCCGATCCGCATTTTCTTTGAAAACGACCCAGGCGATGACGGCGGTGAGAACGGCTTCAAGGTTCAAAAGAAGGGAGGCCGTTGCGCCGCTGGTGTGCGTCAAACCGACCATCAAGGCTGCGGGGCCAAGGACGCCGCCAAAAAAGATAGCGCCTAATAGCCACGGCCATTCAGCACGCGCAAGACCAGCGGGTTGCCAGCCGCGATCTCTCACCAATCGCACCAAGGTTAGGCCAACACCACTTCCAAGATACAACAGCCCCGCCAGTAGTAGCGGAGAAATATCGCCGACGAGTAACTTTGCAAAAGGTGTGCTGGCACCAAACAAAGCGGCGGCCAGCAGGGCATAGAGAATGTTTTGATTCATGCCTTTATTGTCAGGTGAATCTATTAACCATTCAGCGACTTCTTGCCTATTGCAACCGCCTCGCCATCAGCGTTTGCAGACGCCGTAGCGTCTGAAACATCTGGCTGAGGCGGTAGTTCAAAAATTATTGTTTGACGGCTTCAACTTGCACCAGCAAACGCACGTTCTTGGGGAAGCCCCAATCAATGCCGTAGTTCATGCCGAACTGGGTGCGGTCAATGGTGGTTTCAAAATCGCCGCCGCACACTTCGCGCTTGAGCATAGGACTGTCATAGCAGTTGAAGTTGGTGGCCTTGAGCGTGACGGGTTGGGTCTTGCCGAGGAGCGTCAGAGTGCCTGCAATTTCTGTTACTTTATCGCCGCTAAAGCTGAATTGTTTGGAGGCAAACGTGGCAGTGGGGAACTGGGTGACGTTGAACAAGTCCTCGCTTTGCAGGTGCTTGTTGAAGGCCGCCGTGCCGGTGTTGATGGAGGTGGTGTCGATGACGATGTTGACCTGACCGGTTTTGCCTGCACGATCAAACTGCACGGTGCCTTCTTTTTTGTCAAAACGGCCCCGGTTGGTGGAGGTGCCAAAGTGAGCGATCTCGAACGTCACAAACGTGTGGGTCGGGTCCAGCGCGAAGGTGGTTGAAGGGGTTTGCGCCTGAGCTGCACCAGCGATCAGGGTAGCGGCAGCGGCCAGAGAAATAACAGATAAACGCATAGGAAAACTCCAATATAAAAGAGGTTAGGAACAGGGTTGGGACGTTGGAAAGAAGACGCTTTAGAACTTGCCAATGCCGCTTAAAGCGAGCTTGAATTTAACTTGCACATCGTTGGCCACCAGTGAGGTGTCGGCCCACTCGTTTTCGCCAATCTTGAAGGTCAGGCGCTTGATAGGAAACAGGCCGGTCACCGTCGTGGTGGCGCCGCTTTGCGTCATGGTCAGCGGCACGACGATGTCTTGCGACTGGCCTTTGATGTTGAGCTTGCCAGCCACTTCATATTTGCCACCGCCGAGCGCTTTGAAACTGGACGAGGCAAAGGTGGCCTGCGCGAACTTGGCCGTGTTGAACCAAACCGCTTTGGGCAACTCGGCATCGGTTTCGGGTGCGCCGAGTGTGGCGCTGGCCATATCCACAGTGAAGGCGACTTTGTTTGCGGCGGGCTTGGCGGCATCAAAGCTGATCTGCGCTTCAAACTTCTTGAAATGTCCTTGAACCGGCACCCCCATTTGTTTGAATTCAAAAGCAATGTCGCTTTGGGCGGGTAATAGTTTTTGCTGGGCTGCTGCGGGCAAGGCCGTGAGGGTGAACAAGCTGGCTGCCAGCGGCAAAAGGAGGGCTGAAAATTTCATAAAAGTTCTCAAAAGTTTTCAAAAAATGTGTTCAGGAACGCCCGGGCATCATGCGGGACAACAAACCATCGCGGTCTAGCCAATGGTGTTTAAGCGCTGCCGCGATATGCAGGCCTGCTAAGGCGATCAACGCATAGGCAAAAATTTCATGCCAAGGTTTGATCAGCGCCGCCAGGTCTTTGTTGACGGGCAACAGATCAGGCAAGGACACAACACCGAACCACACAATCGGAAAACCTGCCGCCGAGCTGTAGGCCCAACCGACCAGGGGCACGGCAAAGAACAGAGCGTACAACAGGTAATGCGTGGCGTGATAAGCCCGCATTTGCCAAGTGGGCATGGCTTGTGTGATGGCCGCTGGCAACGCCGGGGGGCGGTGCGTGACGCGCCACAACAGACGCAACACGGTCAGCGCCAAAAAGGTGACGCCCGCCCATTTGTGCCAGTTGTAAAGTTTCAGGCGCCAAGGTGAAAACGGCAGATCAGCCATGTAAAAGCCGACCGCAAAAATGCCCAAAATAGCCAGCGCCAGCAGCCAGTGCAGCACGATGGCGAGTCGTGTGTAGCGCGTCTTAGCGGGCGCTTTTTCAGAGGGAAACGTAGGGGTCACGGTGGACTTTCTAAAGTGGACTCAGTCGGGGCAAACCGGTGGATTGAGCCAAGTTTAGAGGTCAACGCATTTAAATATGTTCAATTGAATTGAAGTTTCAATTCGATTAATTTGAACTTAAAGAGGGAGTGACAAAGACAAGGTGACAAAGTGCTCAAACTCAGCCAGCGGCAAGGGCCGACTGAATAAGTAGCCTTGGTAAGCATGACAACCCTGTTCAGCCAGAAAGCAGCGCTGCTCTTCCGTCTCAACGCCTTCGGCAATCACGGCCAGCCCCATGCTGTTGGCGAGCGCCACCACCATCTTGGCAATAGCGGCGTCGTTAGGGTCGATCAAGATGTCGCGCACAAAGCCCTGGTCAATTTTGAGCTGATCCAGCGGCAGCCGTTTCAAGTAGGCCAAGGATGAATAACCGGTGCCAAAGTCGTCCAGCGAAAAGCCGACACCCAGCGTCTTGAGCGCCATCATCTTGGCAATCACATCTTCCACGTTGGAGACCATCAGGCTTTCGGTCAGCTCCAGCTTGAGGTGTTGCGGGTTGGCGCCTGTGCGTGTCAACATGGCCAGCACTTGCTCGACAAAATCAGGCTGTAAAAACTGCCGGGCGCTGACGTTAACAGCCAGCGTGAGGTGCGCCATGCTGGCCTGATGACCCCACAAGGCCAGCTGGGTGCACGCGGTCTCCAGCACCCAGGCGCCCAGGGGCAAGATCAGGCCGGATTCTTCAGCCAGCGGAATAAATTCAGCGGGCGAGACCATGCCACGTTCGGGGTGTAACCAGCGCACCAAAGCTTCGGCACCGGTTAGCCGATGATCGCTGGCGACTTGCGCCTGGTAGTAAAGGACGAACTGTTTTTTTGCAATCGCTTCATGCAAATGCGTCTCCAGTTCAGCGCGTGTGGTGACGACGGCCTGCATCTGCGGCTCAAAGAAGCACACCGCGTTACGTCCGGCAGCCTTGGCTTGGTACATCGCCAGATCAGCCCGTTTCAACGGCTCATCAATCGTTTCCGGCTGGTCGCCAAACAGGGTAATGCCGATGCTGGGGGTGCTGTGATGGGCGTTGTTGTTGAGTTGGTAGGACTGATTCAGGGCGTGCCGAATTTTTTCACCCACGCCGGCGGCTTGCTCAGTGGCTTCTTTGATGTCCTCACTCAAGTCTTCCAGCATCACCACAAACTCATCGCCTCCCAAACGGGCCACGGTGTCACTGTCGCGGATGCACGCGGACAAACGCCGTGCCACTTGTTGCAGCAACAAGTCGCCCTTGTCATGGCCGAGCGTGTCGTTGATGGTTTTGAAGTTGTCCAGATCAATAAACAACAGCGCGCCATAGCGATGGTGACGCAAGGCGCCTGTCAGGGCATGAGTCAGCCGGTCCAGCAGGAGTCGGCGATTAGGCAGACTGGTCAGAGGATCAAAAAAAGCGAGACTCCTGATCTCGGCCTCGTCGGCCTTGCGCTGCGTAATGTCGATGATGACCCCCACCAGCCCCGATTTTTTGCCCTGGGCGTCATAGAAACGCTGACCCGTCAGGTGGCCCCAAAACTCGGTCTGATCAGCGCGTTGGTAGAGGCGATCCAAATCGACCGATTCGATCTCACTGACCAGCAAGGCCAACATTTTTTGCTGCCCGATGTGCCGCTCTGAGGGATGAATCAAGGACGTGTAGGGCAAGCCTTCCAGTTGGTTGAGCGGTAGCCCAAACATCTCGGCCATGCGTTGATTGGCTTGCTGGATGCACCCCTGGTCATCAATGAAAAAAATCGCCACGCTTGAGGTGTTCAGAATTTGCCTGAGCAACGCCTCGCGCTGCGCCAAGGTATCAAGCACCCGGTTAAACCCGGTAATCAGTTCGCCGATTTCATCGGGGTAGGCAATGGGCAAAGGCTGGTGTGGCTGTTGGGTCTCATCTTGGTGAGCCAATGTTTTAGCTGCATTCAGCAAAGGCGCCAGTTGTCGCCCCAGCAGCCACCAAGTCAACCCGGCGGCCAGCACTGTGAGAAAAATTGTCGCCAACAGCATGTGTTGTTGCAAGTCGTGTATCGGTGCAAACGCCTCAGCGGTGGGCAAAACGGTCGCCACCAGCCAGTCCGACAGCGGCACGGCTTTCACCGCGCTCAAAACTTCAACGTCCAGCGGATTAGGCGTGGCAACCACCGACGAGCCTTCAAAGCCCTGAAGAAAACGGTCTATGACCGGATTGACGCCAGACGCTGGCAGGGCTTGCATGACATGGCGTTTACCGGACGCGGTGATGATGCGCCGATCATTTTGAGCCACTAGAAAGAAGCCGCCAGTTTGGCCGTAGCGGCTTCCTGAAATCAGATCCAGAAAACTGGGTTTGTCCAAATCTGTGACCCCCGTCAAGGCGCCGATGACGCGACCCTGCACATCGCGCAAAGGCGTCGAAATAGAAAAAATAGGGCGCTTCAGCAGCAAGCCCATGACGGGGTTGCCAATGGTGGTTTTCTCCTCAGTCATGGCGGCTTGAATCCCGAGACCTCGGGAGTAGTCGGTGCCAACGCGGTTGGCCACATCTGACACGTCGGCCATCACGACCCCGTTGCGACCCACCACATGCGAGCCGGCATTGAACAGCGTGAGCAACACAATGCGATCATCCAGAAACTTTTTCAGGGCGGGTGGGTTTTCAAGTAAGTCCGGTGTCAGGGCGCGGGCCACCAACTCCAGGGCGTTAACCCGCAAAGCCAGTTCTTGGTTGACCTGCGTGGCCACCAGCGCGGTGGTTGAAAACTGCTGCTCTCCCAATAAGCGCGTCATGTCCTGGCGCAGCATCTGGCTGATGTAAAACGCCAATAACCAAATGCTGACCAGGAAAATAGCCAGCGAGGCCAGGGTGATTCTGGTTTTGACAGAATGTCGCGGTGAAATCGTCACAACCATGTTGGTGTGTACCTTGAGATAGGTCTTGGGTCTGCAGAAATGCCACGAAGATCGTTGCCCGCGTGGTCATAAAACTCCCGCGTGCGAGTATATAGACGGGCCGTATCATGGCCGCTCAAAACCCAGTGCAAAATGGCCTCCCATGAAACCACCCAAAAGACTCCAAACGCTGATTGAAGAAGGCCTGATTGACTCCGTAGTGCGCCAGTTAATGAGCGGCAAAGAGGCCGAGGTTTATGTGGTGCGCAGCGGCGACGACACCTATTGCGCCAAAATTTATAAAGAGGCGACGAACCGCAGCTTTCGTCAAGCGGTGGACTACACCGAAAACCGCAAGGTCAAGAACACGCGCCAAGCCCGCGCCATGGCCAAAGGCACCCGTTTTGGCCGCGAGGCGCAAGAGGCCGCCTGGCAAAGCGCCGAGGTGGATGCGCTCTACCGGCTCGCCGACGCGGGTGTGCGCGTGCCCAAACCCCACAACTTTTTTGAAGGCGTCCTGCTGATGGAGTTGGTCACCGACGCCCATGGCGACGCCGCCCCACGTCTCAATGATGTAGTGCTCACGCCGCAAGAGGCGCGGACGCACCATGCGGCGCTGTTAATCGAGGTGATACGGATGCTATGCGCGGGCGTGGTGCATGGCGATTTGTCCGAGTTCAACATTCTGCTGGCCCCCGATGGCCCGGTGATTATTGATTTGCCGCAGGCGGTGGACGCGGCGGGCAACAACCACGCGCAACGTATGTTGTTGCGCGATGTCGCCAATTTACGCAACTTCTTTGGCCAGTCGGCCCCTGAGTTGCTGCCAACCGACTTTGGCCCCGAAATCTGGGACTTGTACCAGCGCGGCGTGTTGCAGCCTGATACGGTGCTGACCGGCCGTTTCCAGCGCAAAGCCGGGGCGGTCGATGTCGGCGGGCTGATGCGCGAGATTGACGACGCCCGCGCCGAAGACGCGGCGCGCCGTCTGCGCATGGGACTTTAGGCGGCGGCAAACTCCAGCACTTCTTGCGCGCTGATGTCCGGCCTTTTGGCGGGCGTCAGCATCGAGCCGGTATCCCGATAAAGGGTGTGCCAGGACAGGGCTTTTTCCAGAATATGCGGCGTGTGCCCGCCATGCTGATTCGCCTCTGTCACATAGTCATGCAGCATTTGCCGATAGGGTTCAGCGACGCAATTGTTAATGATGACTTGGGCGCGCTCCCGCGGTGCGAGTCCGCGCAAATCAGCCAACCCGACTTCGGTCACGATGATGTCCACATCGTGTTCGGTGTGGTCAACGTGCGACACCATCGGCACGATGCTCGAAATTTTGCCGCCTTTGGCAATGGATTTCGTCGCAAAAACCGATAGGTAAGCGTTACGCGCAAAGTCGCCCGAGCCGCCAATGCCGTTCATCATGTGCGTGCCCAGCACGTGGGTTGAGTTCACGTTGCCGTAGATGTCGGCCTCCAGCGCGGTGTTGATGGCGATGATGCCCAAGCGGCGGATGATCTCGGGATGGTTGCTGACCTCTTGCGGGCGCAGCACCAAACGGTCTTTGTATTTCTCGATATGGCTAAAGACTTCCCGGCTTTTGGCATCCGATAACGTGATCGACGAACCCGACGCAAAATCAAGTTTGCCCGCGTCGAACAGATCAAACGTCGAGTCTTGCAGCACTTCGGAATACATTTGCAAATGCGTGAACGGGCTGTCAATAAAACCGCCCATCACCGCGTTGGCAATGCTGCCAATCCCGGCTTGCATCGGCAATAAGCTCTCGGTCAACCGACCCAGTTTGACTTCTTCCTTGAAAAAATCGACCAGATGCGCGGCAATCGCGGCGGTTTCTTCATCGGGCGGCAGGATGGTCGAAGAGCTATCGAGTTTTTCGGTAAAAACGATGGCGACAATCTTTTCTGGCGCAATCTCGATGGCTGTGGTGCCGATTCGGTCACGCGGCGTCATCAGCGGAATCGGTTCGCGTTGTGGGCGGTGTTTGGGGATAAAGATGTCGTGCAGCCCTTCGAGCGCCAGCGACTGCGTGATGTTGATTTCAACAATCACCTTGTCCGCCAAAATCGCAAAACTGGCACTGTTGCCGACCGAGGTGGTGGGAATGATGGCGCCGGTTTCGGTGATGGCGATGGCCTCGATGATGGCGATGTCAATCGGTGCAATCTGACCGGTGCGCAGCAGCTCAACCGTTTCAGACAGATGTTGATCGACATACATCACTTCGCCGCGATTGATGGCGGCGCGCAGCACCGGGTCAGCCTGGAACGGCATCCGGCGCGCCAGCACACCGGCTTCGGTCAGCGTTCTGTCCACGTCACTGCCCAGCGAGGCACCGGTCATCAACGTGATTTTCAGTTTTTCTTTGCTGGCGCGCTCGGCCAGCGCCAGCGGCACCACTTTGGCGTCGCCCGCGCGGGTGAAACCACTCATGCCGATGGTCATGCCGTCTTGTATCCATTGCGCAGCCTCTGTGGCGGAGGTCACGCGCTCTTTTAACGCGGGTAAGCGGATACGGTTTTGAAACTCATCTGTCATTTTTTTATTCCTAAGTTGTCGTCCAAGATGGGGGTACAGCTATCCGCAGCATGCCGGATGATGTGGGGTTTGCCTGCGTTTAGGTCAGGGAGTAATTAATAGGGCGCAACGGCGCGGGCACGTTGTCATCGCCCAGGGATTCGCGCAGGTTGATTTCAATGACCCGGCAAATGGCGCTCAGAGGCAAGTCGTTGGAGTCCTCGCCAAAGGGTTCTTCAATCTCATCGCCCAAGGCGTCCAGCCCGAAAAACGTGTAGGCCACGATGGCGACCACAAACGGCGTCATGAAGCCGATGGAGTCCACCAGCCCGAACGGCAGCAAGAAGCAATAGAGATAGGCGGTGCGGTGCAGCAGCAGCGTGTAGGAGAACGGAATTGGCGTGCTTTTGATGCGTTCACAGCCGCCCGATGCCCCCGCCATGAAGGACAAGGTGGTGTCGATATTGGCGGCCAGGTTGCCGTTAATGCGGCCTTCCCGGACGCACAGCCCCAAGTCTTGCCCCATTTTCAGCATCAAAAAATCGGGTTTGTTGGTGGCTTTTTTGACCTGCTCCCACTCGGCTTCAAGCAGCAGGTCTTTCAGTTCGGCCACATCGGCGTTGTCGCGCAGTTGCAGTCGTAAGGCGTGTGAGAACGCAATGGCGCGGTAAATCATGCGAACCCGCGTGTCGGTTAACCCGAGTCCGGCGTGTGCGGGTTCTGCAAAGGCAATCAAACTTTGGCACTGGCGCGAGAAACTGCGACTTCTGTGCACCAGTTCACCCCACAACTTGCGCGCTTCCCAAAACCGGTCATAGGCCGCCGTGTTGCGAAAGCCCAAAAAGATAGCGAGCGGCAGGCCAATCAAGGTGAAGGGAATCGTGGTCAGTGTGATCTTGAGCGTGTAGAGGTCGCCATGCGTCAAGGTAACCAGTGTGGCGATCAAGGTGGTGCTGAGCAGGGATGGCAGAATCCTTGGCAAGATGGAGCCACGCAGCAGCAAAAACATCTTGATGCCGGACGGACGGCTTCTGACAATCATTCGTAAGTCCCTGACAGGGTTTCTGTTTTAAAAAAATTTACTAACATATTAGTAGTTTAATCACTAACATATTAGTGAGTCAACAATCTTCATGAAGTCGAATTTGAAACCCCGGATTAGTTACCGCAACTTGCCTCAACTTTTTTTAAAATCCCGCGAGCAGTTGATGTCGCACTTTCGCCCCATCCTCAAACACTTTGGGCTGACCGATCAGCAGTGGCGTGTGTTGCGCGCGCTGGACGAGCACGCGCAACTGGAGCCGCGTGAACTTTGCGCCTTGTGCCAGATGCTGAGTGCCAGCATGGCGGGCGTGCTGGCGCGCATGGAAGAGCTGGCGCTGATTGAGCGCAACCGCGTCTCACAAGACCAGCGCCGGGTGGTGGTGCGACTGGCGCCCAAAGGCGAGCAACTGGTCAGCCAGATGGCGCCGCTGATTGATTTGCAGTATCAGCAGATTGAAAAAGTGTTTGGCAAAGTCGTTTTTGACGATTTGTTTACCACTCTGGAGGCCTTCGTTGGGGCGCATCAAAACCCTGTTGCGCAGGTGGCGTTACCGCCCGTGAGCCTGGATGTGGCGCCTACAATTTGAGCCATGAACAGCCCAACTCTTACTATTGACATCGTCTCCGACATCGTTTGCCCTTGGTGCTATATCGGCAAACGCAAACTTGAAGCGGCGCTGGCGTTGCCCGATGCCGCCCGTCTGCCCAATGTGGTGATTCGCTGGCACCCGTTTCAACTCAACCCGGACATGCCGCTGCAAGGCGTGCCGCGTCAGCAGTATCTGGAAGACAAGTTTGGCGGGCCAGCGCGCGCCGCCGAAATTTACGAGCAGATTCGCGCCGCCGGTCAAGCCGTGGGCCTGACGCTCAACATGGACGGCATCACGCACCAACCCAACACGCTGGCCGCGCACACCCTGATTGCCTTTGCCCAAGCCGGTGACTTTGACACCAACGACGTCACGGAGCGTTTGCTGAAAGCCTATTTTGTTGAAAACCGCAACATTGGCAGCGCCGATGTACTGGCTGAAATCGCCGAAGAAGCCGGGCTGAACGGGGACGATGCCCGCACCTTTGTGACCGATACCGAGCATTTGGATGTGGTGGCCGAAGCGGATGTCAACATTCGCACCTTGGGCATCAGTGGCGTGCCGTTTTTTATCTTCAACCAGCAGCTGACCGTGTCGGGCGCCCACGACCCAGCCACCTTGCTGGCGGCCATGCAGCAAGCCGTCATCAATAAAGGCTGAAACCACCCTGGTTTTAATGTTCCAACCCGAGTAACCGTTAAGCACACGACGGGGCTGAATCTCGGTTAAATTCTCCCCCTATGTCTTTGATTGATCTCAGCCTTCGGGCACAAGCCCCCAATTTTTCTCAACCCGAGTTCCGTGCGGCACTGGGTATGTTTGCCACCGGGGTGACCATCGTCACCGCCCGCAGCGCCACCGGAGAATTCATTGGACTGACCGCCAACTCGTTCAACTCGGTCTCGCTAGACCCGCCGCTGGTGCTGTGGAGCCTGGGCCGGGCGGCCGCGTCCATGGCGACTTTTAGCACCGGCTCGCACTACGCCATCAACATTCTGGCCGCCGACCAGCAAGCACTCGCCCTGCGGTTTGCCACCAAAGGCGTGGACCGGTTTGCTGACGTGGCGTTTGTCGAAGGCGTCGGCGGTGCGCCCTTGCTGGCCGGGGCCGCCGCCACCTTTGAATGCTTCAACCGCAGCCGTTATGAAGAAGGCGACCACGTTATTTTTGTCGGCGAAGTCGAGCGCTGCACCCACCGTGTCGGCGCCTCGCCTTTGCTCTATCACGGCGGCAAGTTCTACGCCGAACATCCGTTGTAAAACCGTTTAAAGCGATCACGCTGGTCACGACACGATGCAAGCCTTGAAACTGTCCGAACTCATGGCCGCGCTCAGTCACGCGCTGGACATCACCGAAGGCCAGCCCGAGGGCCACTGTGTGCGCTGTTGCTGGATTGGGATGCACATCGGCCACCAACTTGACTTGTCGCCCGCCCAATTGTGGGAGCTTTACTACACCCTGCTGCTCAAGGACTTGGGCTGCAGCAGCAACGCCTCGCGCATTTGCGAGCTGTATCTGACGGACGACCTCAGTTTCAAACGGGATTTCAAATGGGTGGATGGCAGCTTGCCGCAAGTGTTGCGTTTTGTGCTGCGTCACACCGGCCCGGCGTCGGGCTTGATGGATCGGCTCAAAGCCTTGGGCGGCATCTTGTCCAATGGCGACGCGATTGCCCAGGAACTGACCCAAACGCGCTGCACCCGGGGTGCCGACATTGCCCGACAACTGCGATTTCCTGAAGGCGTCGCGTTGGGCATTCATTCACTCGACGAACACTGGAACGGACAAGGCCGACCCGAAGCGCTGGCCGGGCACGCCATTCCGCTGTATTCGCGCATCGCCTTGCTGGCGCAAGTGGTGGACGTCATCCATGCGTCTGGCGGACAAAATGCCGTTGAAACCGAAGTGCAACAGCGCCGTGGCAATTGGTTTGACCCCGACTTGGTGGATGCGTTTCTGGCTGTCGCCCGCGCTGCGCCATTCTGGGAAACCTTGAATGCGCCCGACCTTGAAACGCAGGTGTTCGCGATGGAGCCGGGCGGCCATGAGGCGCTGCTCGACGAAGACTATCTGGACGACATTGCCGAAGCGTTTGGTCAAGTGGTGGATGCCAAAAGCCCCTACACCGCCGGTCACAGTGCGCGCGTGGGCCTCTACACGGCGCTGTTGGGCGAGTCGCTAGGCATTCCTGAATCGCGTCGGCGCTGGCTCAAACGCGGCGCGCTTTTGCATGATGTGGGAAAACTGGGCGTGAGCAACGCCATTTTGGACAAACCCGGCAAACTCGATGAGGCCGAGTGGGCCGCAGTGCGACAACATGCGGTGTACACCGAGTCGATTTTGGGGCGTATCAAGAACTTTGACGAGTTGGCGCGCGTGTCAGCGGCGCATCACGAGCGGCTGGACGGTGGCGGTTATCCGCGTGGCCTGAAAGCCGCCGAGATTGCGCTGGAAACCCGCATCATTACCACCGCCGATATTTTTGACGCCATCACCGCCGAGCGGCCTTATCGCGGCGCCGTGCCGGTGGACAAAACGCTAGCCATCATGGCCGACACCGTCGGCACCGCGATTGATGCCGACTGCTTCGCGCACTTGAAAAAAATCATTCAGGCGAACCCGGAGTTTTTTCCGGGGTAGGGAGTTGGGGGAGGTGTGAAATTCGTGACTTTCTACTGCCAGTAGGTATTGAAACACCGTAAATTTCTATTTAAAAACTGCCATTGCTACCTAGAATTTATCCGCCTCAGAAGTCGCTAAATTTGCGTTAGCAAGACGGCTTATTGTGCGAAATATCTACGCGCTTTTCCACAATGAAAAGACTGATTTTTTGGGGTTTTGAACACGCGAATTCATATCCCCAATTCTGAATGAGACCCCAGCCGAACGAGCTGCAATGCATCGGACTCCTGCACTCTGTAAATCAGAATCAGGTCTGGCTTGATGTGGCAGTCACGATGATCCTTCCCGTTGCCAATCAATCCATGATCTCGGTATCGAAAATCTAACTCTTGGTCATTGGCCAAAAATTGGATGACAGGCAGCAACTCAATATCGAGCGTTGCTCGATGCTTGCCTTTGGTCTCTCGTTTGTAATCGCGCTTAAATTGCCCAGTCCACTCAATCGTCCGCATGCAAAGCCGCCATCAGGGCGTCAACACTGGCAACCTGCGGCAAGTTACCAGCGCGCGCTTGCCGCATGGCAGCAATGGTGGTTTTGTTGGGAGTCAAAGGCTCAAATGGAAGCTTTTTTTCCTTGGCCACCTTGGTTAACATAAGTCTTACCGCTTCCGATACGGTAAGCCCCATCGACGCTAAAACAGCAGCAGCCTCTTCTTTGATAACGCTATCAATGCGGGTTTGAACCAATGCGTTTGCAGCCATGAAAACTCCTTTAATGAATTACATTGTAATTCGCCTCATGCCGACGGTCATGCCATCTTGTATCCATTGCGCCGCTTTGGTGGCGGAGGTCACGCGCGCTTTCAGCGCGGGCACGTTGTCATCGCCCAGGGATTCGCGCAGGTTGATTTAAACGCTAGCCATCATGGCCGACACCGTCGGCACCGCGATTGATGCCGACTGCTTCGCGCACTTGAAGAAAATTATCCAGACGAACCCGGAGTTTTTTCCGGGATGAGCGGTTAAGCGGCCCTTCAACATAAATTTAAAAACGCGGGCCAGGCAGGCCGCCTGCCCCTTGTTCGACGATCCCGCTTCACAGCCCAGCGCTCAATACGCGCGAATTGCTGCAGAATTTTTAGAAGGGACAGCCTTGGCTTACGGTAGAAAGTGCCTGCCCCCATCCTTTTTAATTCAGCACTTGGCGCAGTTCCGTTTCCACCGCTTGGTGGTTTTGTAACATCGTGATGGAAGGCTTGCCGAGACGACTCACCACCACGGTAGCGAGCCAGGCGAGGATGAAACCGGGAACGATTTCATACAAACCAAACCAGCCATATTGCTTCCAGACCAGCACCGTCAGCGCCCCCACGAGAATGCCTGCCAGCGCACCGTTGCGTGTCATGTGTGACCAAAACAGCGACAAAATAATGACCGGCCCGAACGCGGCCCCAAAGCCAGCCCAAGCGTAGCTCACCATGCCAAGCACCTTGGCTTCGGGGTCGCCCGCGATGCCAATGGCAAACAGCGCAATCGCCATCACCATGGCGCGACCCACCCACACCAGTTCAGTGTGGCTGGCGTGCTTGCGCAAAAAGGTGTGGTAAATATCTTCGGTCAGCGCGCTGGAGCAAACCAGCAACTGGCATGACAACGTGCTCATGACGGCGGCCAAAATAGCGGCGAGCAACAGACCTGCAATCCAGGGGTTGAACAGTTGCTTGGCGATTTCGATGAACACGGTCTCGGAGTTGGCATTCACAGCCAAGGCACCGCCCGGATGCGCCAGGAAATAGGGAATACCCACGAAACCCACCGCCACCGAGCCACCCAGACACAGAATCATCCAGGTCATGCTGATCCGGCGTGCAGCCGGAATAGTTTTGACCGATTCCGCCGCCATGAAGCGCACCAAAATATGCGGCTGTCCAAAATAGCCCAGCCCCCACGCCATCAGTGAAAGGATGCCGACAAAAGAGGCGCCCTTCATCATGTCCATCTTGACTGGCTCAATCAGATCCGTGAAGGATTGGGTCGCTAACAGACTATCAGTGATGGCGAAATAGCCCACCACTGGCGCCACGATCAGCGCCGTAATCATCAAGGAGGCCTGAATGGTGTCAGTCCAACTCACGGCCAAAAAGCCGCCGATGAACACATAGCTGACGGTGCAAACTGCACCCACCCAAAGCGCGGTCTGGTAAGGCAGGCCAAACATGTTCTCAAACAGCCGTGCGCCCGCCACCACGCCCGAGGCGCAGTAGATGGTGAAGAACACCAAAATTACCAAGGTGGTGAGGATGCGCAGCAGGTTCTGCGTATCTTCAAAGCGGTTAGCGAAATAGTCGGGCAGCGTCAGCGCGTTGCCCGC
Organism: uncultured beta proteobacterium; assembly: GCA_903823025.1. Lineage (GTDB taxonomy): Bacteria > Pseudomonadota > Gammaproteobacteria > Burkholderiales > Burkholderiaceae_C > Rhodoferax. The sequence goes on along the minus strand of CAIJRK010000075.1, from coordinate 19,688 downwards.
CCGCTCGGTGTACAGACGCAGCCGGGCCGCGACAAAACGCCAGTTGAGGTACGCCCCCATGATGAGGCCGATGGCGATCCAGGCCTCGCTCAGGCCCGAGAGGTAAATGGCGCCGGGCAAACCCATGAGCAGCCAGCCACTCATGTCAGACGCGCCAGCCGACAGCGCGGTCACAAAGCTGCCCAAGCGACGACCGCCCAAGATGTAGTCGTCCAGATTCTCGGTGTTGCGGTAGCCCAGAAAGCCAATGAACAGCATGGCAAACAGGTAAATGCTGAACATGATCACGGTGGGATCGGTAAAGTTCATAGAAGTCTCCTAGAGGTGGGACAGGGGTGGATCAAAAAGTAAGGCTGAACCGATCAGCCCATGGTCATGAGTTGCGCGTTGCCGCCCGCTGCGGCGGTGTTGGTGCTGATGCTCTGTTCATGCATCAGCGCGCTCACGTCGTAGAGGGCACCAGCGGCCAGTTGTGCAGGGGTCAGACTTTCGATGCGCATGAGAGCACCGGTGCGCTTCGCAACCTGCGGTGACAAGGTCTGCAGCGCATCGCCATCGCCTTCAAACAGCAGGACGCTCAGAAGCGGCGCGTTGAACAACTGTTCGACGCTGCATAGCGAGACGAAATCCCGTACCTCGGACGGCAAAGCCGCCAACGCACGCGAGATCACGCTGTCGGCGGTCGGCGTTTCAAGCCAGCACGGATTGCCGCTGGCCAACGCGCCCGCCACCTGATGCACCAAGCCGAGCGCGGTGTGCGGCATAGCCCAGACGGCGCCGCGTGGCAACAACTGGTAACGGTTCGCCTCACCGGTAGGGCCAGGCAGGGTAAAGACCTGACCCAGCACGCTGTGGGCACGGTAGGACTCACAGGCCGCAATCGCTTGGGCAGTGTCGCTCCCTTGCCAGCCCTCCAGCGTGGCAAATGCCGGGCTTTGCAGGGCGGCGATCAAACTTTGCAGCGCACTCAGGCTGGGCTGTTCGGCTGAATGACGCTCAGTGAGTGACACCTCGGCGGGGTTCACGGGCATCGCTGGCAGCGCGGCCAATGCCCGATTGCCCTGCGCCTCGCCCGCTTGCAGCAGGCGGTACAGATAGAGCGGTCCGCCCGCCTTGGGGCCAGTGCCGGACAAGCCCATGCCGCCAAAAGGTTGCACGCCCACCACCGCGCCAATGACATTGCGGTTGACGTAAACGTTACCAGCCTGCACTTTTTTAGTGACTTGGGCGATGGTTTCGTCGATGCGACTATGCACGCCAAAGGTTAGGCCGTAGCCGGTCGCATTGATGGCATCCAGCACCTCGTCTAGCTGCTCGCGGCGGTAGCGCAGCACATGCAGCACCGGGCCAAACACCTCGCGCTGCAAGCGATCAATCCGGTCGATCTCGATCAGTGCGGGCATCACGAAGTGCCCTTGGGCCGCGCTTTCGTCACGCGCCATCCGGGTGACGGGCTGACCTTCGTCCTGCATCCGGGTGATGTGCTGCTCGATTTGGGCGCGTGCGTCCTCATCAATCACGGGGCCGACATCGGTGTGCATCCGGTCGGGATTGCCCATCACCCATTCGCGCATCGCTTGCTTGATCATGGCCACCACGCGGTCAGACCCTTCCTCCTGAATACACAGCAGGCGCAGCGCCGAGCAGCGCTGGCCCGCCGAGTCGAAGGCCGACGACAACACGTCGCCCACCAGCTGTTCGGCCAGCGCCGATGAGTCGGCCACCAGCGCGTTCTGGCCGCCAGTCTCAGCGATCAACGGAATACAGCGACCTTGCGGGCTTAGGCGCTCCGCCAGCGTCTGTGCAATGAGGCGCGCCACTTCGGTCGAGCCGGTGAACATCACGCCCGCCACCCGCGAATGCGCCACCAGCGCCGCGCCCACGGTGTCGCCGGTGCCGGGCACCAGTTGCACGGCATCCAACGGCACGCCCGCCTCAATCAGGATTTTCACCATCGCATCAGCGATTAGCGTTGTCTGTTCTGCCGGTTTGGCCAGCGCACAGTTGCCGCTGGCCAACGCGGCGGCCACCTGGCCGGTGAAGATAGCAAGCGGGAAGTTCCAGGGGCTGATGCACAACACCACGCCGAGCGGACGGTGCAGGTCGTTGTCAAATGTCGCCTCGACTTGGGCGGCGTAGTAGCGCAGAAAGTCCACCGCCTCACGCACCTCGGCCACGGCGTTGGGCAGGGACTTGCCCGCTTCTCGCACGATCAGGCCCAGCAGACTTTGCATTCGCTGTTCCAGCAGATCAGCGGCGCGCTTGAGACACGCGGCGCGCTCCTGCGGCGGCGTGCCCTGCCAGATTTGAGCGGCGTGGCTGGCGCGACTAACGGCTAACTCAACCTCCTGCGACGTGGCCGGGCGCACCCAACCCACTTGGTCGCGTGTATCTGCAGGGTTCAGAACCGGCTGCCAACCGTCGGCTGCAGCGCTGTCGGGGGAGACGGACGAGACGACGGCCACGCTGGCCGCTGCCGCGTAAAGGCCTTGCGTGCTGCGCAACAAACCGGCGGCGAGTGACGCCAGTTGTTGCTCATGCGCCAGATTCAACCCCGATGAATTCAGGCGCGACTGCGCGCCCAAGTCGGCAAACATCTGGCGCGGCAACGGAATTTTTGGATGCGGCGCACCCAATTGACCCATCTTGGCTTCAAGGCGCTGAACCTCTATCACCGGGTCCATCACAAGTTCAGCCACCGGCACGTTCGGATCGCCAATGCGGTTCACGAACGACGTGTTGGCACCGTTCTCTAACAAGCGGCGCACCAAGTAGGCCAGCAACGTTTCGTGTGAACCCACTGGCGCATAAATGCGGCAAGGGCGACCTAACTTGCCGTCGGCCACTGCACCAGTGATCTGGTTATACAAAGGCTCGCCCATGCCGTGCAGGCACTGGAATTCGTATTGACCGCTGTAGTAGTTGTGACCGGCCATGTGATAAATCTCGGCGACGGTCTGCGCGTTGTGTGTGGCGAACTGGGGGTAAATCGCATCAGGTGCGGCCAGTAATTTGCGGGCGCACGCCAGATAGGACACGTCTGTGTAAACCTTGCGCGTGAACACTGGATAGCCATCCAATCCATCAATTTGGGCACGCTTGATCTCGCTGTCCCAATACGCGCCCTTGACCAGACGCAGCATCAAGCGGTGGCCGCTGCTGCGGGCCAGATCAATCACATAGTCAATCACATAAGGGCAGCGCTTCAGGTAAGCCTGCAACACAAAGCCGATGCCGTTCCAGCCCTTGAGTGCTGGCTCGAAACAAAGGCTTTTCAGCAGGTCGAGTGAGAGTTCCAACCGGTCGGCTTCTTCGGCGTCGATGTTCAAACCAATGTCGTATTGACGCGCCAGCAGCGTGAGTTTCAAGAGTCGTGGCAGCAACTCGTCCATCACACGCTCGCGCTGGGCGCGGCTGTAGCGCGGGTGCAGTGCCGACAGCTTGACGGAAATCCCCGGCCCTTCGTGGATGCCGCGCCCGTGCGAGGCTTTCCCAATGGCGTGGATGGCTTGCTCGTAAGAAGCCAGATAACCCTCGGCGTCGGCGTCGGTCATGGCGGCTTCGCCCAGCATGTCGTAGGAATAGCGGAACCCCACCTTTTCCAGGGCGCGGCTGTTGGCCAGGGCTTCGGAGATGGTCTGTCCGGTGACGAACTGCTCGCCCATGAGCTTCATGGCACGGTGTACGCCTTGACGAATCAGCGGTTCACCGCCCTTGCCAATCAGGCGGGTCAGCGACGAGCCTAAGCTTTTTTCGCTGCTGGTGGCGGTGAGCTTGCCCGTCAGCATCAACCCCCAAACGGCGGCGTTGACAAACATTGACGGGGAATTGCCCATGTGCGAATACCAGTCGCCCCGACTGATCTTGTCGCGGATTAGCGCGTCGCGCGTGGCGTTGTCAGGAATGCGCAACAGCGCCTCGGCCAAGCACATCAGCGCCACGCCTTCCTGACTGGAGAGCGAGAACTCCTGCACCAGGGCTTCCACACCGCCCGCATCTTTCTTGCTACGCAGACCTTCGACAAGTTGGGTGGCCAGCGCTTCGATGGCCGTGCGCTGCGCTGCATCCGCCGTGTACGCCAATTGCACCAGCATCGGCAGACATTGCGTCTCTGGCCGGTGCCAAGCTGCCGTAATGGCCGCGCGCAGATTGGTCTGCGGCAACACGTTTTTAGCCCAACCCAGAAACGGCTGTGCCGACAGCGTCGCGCTGACCGGCGAAGCTGATGCGTCTGCTTCATCCGCCTTGTCTGTTCGGGTTGCACCCATTGCGCCTGGCGTTACAACCCGGGGTAACTGACCCTGCTCAATGCGCTCGACATAATGTAAAACCGCTTGTTTGATCAACCAATGCGGGGTTTGACCCTGCTGGGCAGCGGCTTCCCTGATGCGGGTTCGGAGCGCCTCGTCAACCTTGAGGCCGAGAGTGACTGTGGACATGGTTGCACCTTTTATTAAAATAAGTGCAACCGACTATAAGTTAAGTGCAACCCTTCTTAAATTAGGGCAACCCCTAGTTTTGCGTGTTATCGCCCGCCCTGGTTCAAGCCGCCCCGAGGGAATGCTGATTCAGGGCGGTTATTTTGGCCAAATCCTTAGTGCAGCAAGTCTTCAGGCAGGTGACCACCGTTGGCGGCCAGTTTTTGCAGAACAGTCTTGTGCAGCCATAGATTCATTTGCGCAGAGTCGCTCATTTTGTCGGAAGGGCACCCCAGCTCGGTTGCCAGCTCCTTGCGCATCGCTAGGCTGCTATCAATGCCCAAGAGCTTCATTAAGTCCACGATTGAGACTTTCCAATTGAGTTTCTCGGCGTGAGATGCCGCTAAATCCGTTAGGTGGGCAAAGACATCAATCTCACCAACGACGGCCACTGGTGCGTCTGTAACCGGTACTGCGGGCGTTGCAACCGATGAAACCACCTCTTTCTTGTCGTCACCCAAGCCTAATTTGGACAAGATGCTATCGAAAATACTCATAAAAATTCCTTTAAGGACGTTGTGAATTTTGAAACAAAGAAGATTCTATTGAAGTCACTTTTAGTCAGATGACCCAACTAAGGATTTGGTCAAAATAACCGCCCTGAATCAGCCTTCGCGCGGGGCGGCTTGATAAGTCCAGCCGACACACCCTCCTAAAAGTTTGATAGCCAAGTCGTTCTCGTTACGACTTGCGAGCCGAGTCCGCCATGATAATTTTTGGCGTTTTGTGCTTTTGAAAAGAGCGTCTCCCTTATTGAAACGCCACTTCCGCAAAGCTACGCAGCTTGCGACTGTGCAGCTGATCCACGCCTTGTTCGCGTAACAACTCAATGGCCCGAATGCCGATGCGCAAATGTTGATCGACGCGTTCGCGGTAGAAATGATTCGCCATACCGGGCAGTTTGATCTCGCCGTGCAAGGGCTTGTCGCTCACGCACAGCAGCGTGCCGTAGGGCACCCGAAAGCGAAAGCCGTTGGCGGCGATGGTGGCGCTTTCCATATCCAGCGCGACTGCCCGACTTTGGCTGAAACGGCGTTGCGGGCCGTTGTCGGGCAGCAGTTCCCAGTTGCGGTTATCGGTGCTGGCCACGGTGCCAGTGCGCATGATGCGTTTGAGTTCCGGGCCTTTGAGTTGCGTCACTTGCGTGACCGCTTCTTCCAGCGCCACTTGGATTTCAGCCAGCGCCGGAATCGGCACCCACAGCGGCAGCTCTTCATCAAGCACATGGTCTTCGCGCACATAGCCGTGGGCCAGCACGTAGTCGCCCAGCTGTTGTGAGTTGCGCAGACCGGCGCAGTGACCCAGCATGAGCCAGGCGTGCGGGCGCAACACGGCAATGTGGTCGGTGATGGTTTTGGCGTTGGCCGGGCCGACGCCGATGTTGACCATGGTGATGCCGCTACGGTCGGCGCGCACCAAGTGGTAGCCCGGCATTTGCGGCAGGCGCGGCGGTATTTGACCCAGCTCGTCAGCGGCCACCGCTGGCGTTCCGACGCGCCGCGTCACCACGTTGCCGGGTTCCACAAACGCGAGATATTCGCTGTTCGGGTTCGCCATGGCTTCGTGGCCGAGTCGCACAAACTCGTCAATGTAGAACTGGTAATTGGTGAACAGCACAAAGTTCTGAAAATGCTCGGGCGCGGTGCCGGTGTAGTGGCGCAAGCGCAGCAGCGAATAGTCCACCCGGGGCGCCGTGAACAACGACAGCGGCTGGGCTTCGCCGGGGCGCGGCGCGTGAGTGCCGTTGGCAATGCCATCGTCCATGGCGGCGAGGTCGGGCAGATCAAACACATCGCGCATCAACTGGCGGCGTGCCAGATTCAGACTGCCTTCAATGTGGCTGTTCTCAGCGAAAGAGAAATGCACCGGAATCGGTTGTGAACTGGTGCCCACTTCCAACTCGACTTGGTGGTTTTCCAGCAGCAGGGTGAATTGCTCCAGGTAGTACGTAGCGAACAAATCCGGGCGGCTCAAGGTCGTCTCAAAGCGACCTGGCCCGGCCACAAAGCCGTAGCTCAAACGGGCGCTGTGGGCTGAATTCAACCGTGCCACGGTGTCGGTTTGCACGCGCACAAATGGGTAACAGGCGCGCACATGATCGGACACATCGTCGCCAGCCACAAAGCGCTGCATGGCTTCGCGCAAGTGGGTCAGGCCGGTGTCGTAAATCTCGCGCACACGAGCCAGCGCAGCCGCCGGGTCGGTGAAGCGGGCGGGGGCGATAAAGTTAGGCAAGTAAGGCATCAGGGTTTTATCCAGAGTTGGGCAAGCCCATTGAAGGGTTGTCAGGGTTTGTATTGGGTCGGGCAATAAGCGCGCGTGATGCCGGGCACGCGCCGGGCGGCATGTTTGGTGGCCCGGTTGACCACTCTTTTGCGCCACATCCGAAACGAACTCGCTTTTAAATGGCGGCGCATCAAGTCAATCACGCGGGATTCGTTCAAGCCATAAAGGCCTTCAATCGCATCAAACGGGGTTCGGTCTTCCCACGCCATTTCGATGATTCTGGAGAGGTCGCCGGGGGCAAAGGGGTCATTGGTTTTAGTCATGCGTTTTTCTTAAAATTCAAATAACGACACTGCCCATCAGCAGACTTAGACAGGCCACGCTGGTCAGGCGCAAGCGCAGAGGCAAATACCAAGCGGGCAAACGAGCGAGGCTGACCAAGCGGCGATCTTGCCAATAATGCATCAGGAAGCCGACCACCAGCAAGGCGCTCGCCTCGGTGGGCGGGATCAGCAGCGTCACCCAGGCCAACAGGGCGGGCGCCACGCTCCAGGCAAAACACAGATGGCGTTGACGTGGGCTGAGGTCGGGCAGCGTCATGCCAAAACTCCAGTGCAAGGCGCCGACAAAGCTCAGAATAACGGCCCCGTAGGCCAGCAGTGCTTCACGCCATGGCAGAATCTGCGAGCGATCAAGGAGGCTGACCAGTGCCAGCGCGACAAAGGGAAACAAGCCGCCGTAGCCCAACCAGGCGACAGTGTTGGGAAGGGTTGCCGGGGGTGGAGGAGTCATGGTGTGTCCCTGAGATAGTCCAACTTTTGCGCGATTGAAAATGGCCTCCAGTATCGTGGACAAACCTAAAACGTTTTTATTCTTGGGGCAATGCAATACATATGACAAATTTTTCAGGCTTGACACCACGCATCCGACGGCGCCTGAGCTTATCGGCCCTGCTCTTGACCGCCTTGCTGGCCTTGGGCGCTTGCTCCACCACGCCGCCCGAGGGCGTCACCGTTGTCACGCCGTTTGACGTTAATCGCTATTTGGGCAAATGGTACGAAGTCGCCCGACTCGACCATGCGTTTGAGCGAGGCATGAGCAACGTCAGCGCGCAATACAGCCTGCAACCGGATGGCAGCATCAAAGTCATCAACCGAGGCTTTTCCAGCGAAAAAAACAGGTGGAATGAAGCGGTGGGCCGCGCTGTGTTCACGGGGGAGCCTAATCGGGCTTCGCTCAAGGTGTCCTTCTTTGGTCCGTTTTATGGCGGTTACCACGTCATTGCGCTGGACCAGCAAAACTACCAGTGGGCCATGGTGGTGGGGCCGAATCGCGATTACGTCTGGATTCTGGCGCGCGACAAAGAATTGCCCATGGCGGTGCAGGTTGAATTGCTGACGCAAGCGCGCCAACTGGGAATTGCTGTTGACGCCTTGATCTGGGTCGATCAGACCCGCGTGGACGGTTAGCCGCGCGGGGATGACCGTAGGCGGCGAAGCCCGACCCAAAAACTGCCATACTGCCAGCCGATTTACTGAGGAAGACTCAATTCATGTTGAAGTTCACATGCTGCGATGCGGTCAAGCAATTTTTTAAGAGTGGGCAAACGCAAGTGTTGCGGGGCATTACCCGGGGCTATGAGCGGGAATGTCTGCGCGTGGATGCCACCGGCAAGTTGGCCGCTACGCCGCACCCGGCTGACCTCGGCTCCAAGTTGACGCACCCGTGGATCACCACTGATTACGCCGAAGCGCTGCTGGAGTTCATCACGCCGCCGTCGCAAGACCCGCAATTTCCGCTCCAGTTTTTGCGCGAAATTCACCAATTTAGCGCACACCATTTGCAGGGTGAAACGTTGTGGGCAGGCTCCATGCCTTGCGCGTTGGGCGACGACAAAGACATCCCGATTGCCGACTACGGCAACTCCAACGCCGCCCGCTTCAAAACCGTTTACCGCGAAGGCTTGGGCCTGCGTTATGGCCGCAAGATGCAAACCATTGCTGGCGCGCATTACAACTGGTCTTTGCCGCCAGAGTTCTGGCTGGCCCTGAAAGACTGTTGCGCCTCCACCGGCAAACCTGAGGACTTCATCAGCGAACGCTATTTCGGCCTAATTCGCAACTTCTTGCGTTACGGCTGGTTGATTCATTACCTGTTTGGCGCGTCCCCGGCGATTTCTTCGTCGTTCTTGCAGGGCCGCAAATCGGACTTGCTGGAGCTGTTTCCCGGCACGTTGTACGGACCTTTTGCGACCAGTTTGCGCATGAGCGATTTGGGCTACCAAAACAACGCGCAAGCCAACCTGAATGTCAGCTTTAACTCGCTGGCCGAATACACGCAGGCGCTTGAAGTCGCCATCCGCACGCCTGATCCGTTTTACGCCGAACTGGGTGTGCGCGAAGGTTCTCAATGGAAGCAGCTCAACGCCAACCTGCTGCAAATCGAGAACGAGTTTTATGCCGGGATTCGTCCCAAGCGCATTGGCAAAGAGGGCGAACGCCCGGCCAAGGCGCTGCAAAAATACGGCGTTGAATACGTTGAAGTGCGCCTGTTTGACCTGAACCCGTTCATCGACATCGGCATTGCGCCGGAGCAAAGCACCTTTGCCGATGTGCTGTTGCTGATGTGCCTGTTTCGCGACAGTCCGCCCATTACCAGCCGTGAACAAAGCGAGAACGACGAGAACAAAAGTCGCGTCGTCAGCCGGGGCCGCCAGCCCGATTTGCAACTGCTGGCCCACAACCGCGAAATTCCCTTTAGGCCGCTGGCGCACGAGCTGTTCGACGATATGCAGCCTTTTGCCGAGATGCTGGACACCGCTTATGGGGGCAGCCGTTACAGCACCACGATGCAGTCGTTACGCGGTCGCATTGACCAGCCTGACAGCACGCCCTCGGCCCAGGTTCTCGCCGCCACGCGGGAGCAAGGTGGCTTTGCCAACTTTGCCCTGAAACTCTCTAAGCAACATACGCAAAGTTTGCAGGCGCAAGCGTTGAACGCCAGCACTACCGCCCAATTTGAAGCCAGCGTGCAAGCGTCGCTGCGTGAGCAGCAGCAACTTGACGGCGCCAAAGAAGAGCCATTTGAAGATTTTGTCGCGCATTATTACGCTTGAGATGCTTGGCGCGTTAAAGCTTGGTCTCCAGCGCATCGGCATGATCCAGCCAGGTTTTTAGTGCGTTGGGGTAGTGCGTGTCGGGCGACAAGTTCCAGCGTCGCCGGGTCTGACGGGCAAGTGTGCGGAGTTGCCAGGTGGCTTCTTGCGCGAGCAGCGTCAACTCAAGTTGCAAAAAATCATCCTGCGAGTCGCCGCCTAATTGAACCAGTTGCTGAGGCGCCACGCCCGCGTTGGCTAAGGTATGGCGCAATTGAATCGCCTGTTCTTGTACCGCCACCATGCCCTCGCGTCGGGGCAGACTCAAGGTTTGGCAGTGGGCCAGCGCAACCGGCCAGGCGGACAGGGCGGCATTGATGGCCAGCAACTGACGCACCGGATCAGCCATCACGGGCTGATCTGCGTCTGGGTGGCCTTCGGTTTGAAGCGTCAGGGGCAGTGACTTCAGGTTGTGCACAACCTGTGCCACCAGCGTGGCGTCATAGCGGTGCGGGTTCATTCGCAACTGCACGCCCAGCCGCAGTTCAGCCGCCGGGCTGCCTGTTGCCAGCATGGTGGTGACGAGTTCCGATAAAGACAAAATACGCCCCAACGGGCTGATGGCTTTGCCGCTGAGATGGCTGGGGTAGCCCGAGCCATCCAAAAATTCGTGATGCTCGCGAACCGCACGAATCACCTCGCGTGAATAGGCATGATGGCGCTCAATCAGCGTCGTCGCCACCAGCGGATGCAGATAAAGCTGTTGTCTTTGATCACGGCCAATGGTGTTTTGCGGGTTGAGCAGCACCGGGTCCAGGTGCAACATGCCGATGTCGTGCAACAAACCGGCTGCTGCGGCCATGCTGACGTCAAAGCGCGAGACGGTTGGGCTTTGCGCCTGCATTAACCAAGCTGCAAAAAGCGCGGCATGAATCGAGTGGAGAAACAGCGCCGGGCGCACCTTGCACGCCAATAAAAGCTGAAACGCGATGGGGTCAGGTAAGGGAAGTTGTTCCAGCGCGTCCAGCAGCAAGTTGCGGATTTTGGTATCTACGCCCAGGCGGGCAAAGAAAGGCACGCCGTGCATGGCTTGCTCGGCCTGCGTGCGTAGAAACGACCCCGTCACCAATTGCTCGCTGGTGACCGAGTCTTCAAGCGGCACCGGCAACTTGTGCGCCATCAAACGCTCATACAGCTTGGCATTCACCGCGATGCCTTTGTCAAGAATTTTGACGCCGCGATCATTAAAAATGGTCTGACTGGTCACCACCGGGCTTTTTTCGCCCAATTCGGTAACAGCTTGGGTGAAATGGTTCGGTGGGGTGCCTGTGTCGGTCATGGCACTGTTTTTACCAGAAATAAAGGCCGTGACCTTGCGATAATCAGTGCCCATGAGCATTACCGAACAAAAGACGGCCTCCGCCGCCACATCTTCCAGCACCAGCTTCGCCGCGCTGCCACTGAACCCCGCCACTTTGGCCAATCTAGCCCAACTCGGTTATCTGGAAATGACCCCGATTCAGGCCGCCAGTTTGCCCACCGCGCTGGCTGGCAAAGACTTGATTGCACAAGCCAAAACCGGCAGCGGCAAAACTGCCGCCTTCGCCTTGGCGTTGCTGACCAACCTGAACCCACGCCGCTTTGCCGTGCAAGCGTTGGTGTTGTGCCCCACTCGCGAGTTGGCCGATCAAGTCACCATCGAAATTCGTCGGCTGGCGCGGGCAACAGACAACGTCAAAGTCGTCACCCTGTGTGGCGGCGTCGCCTTGCGCGGCCAGCGGGCCTCGCTGGAGCAGGGCGCGCACATCGTGGTCGGCACGCCGGGTCGCATCATGGACCATCTGGCGCGTGAATATCTCAACCTCGAAGCGCTCAACACGCTGGTGCTGGACGAGGCTGATCGCATGTTGGATATGGGCTTTTTGGACGACATTGCTACCGTCACCAAGCAATGCCCCAAAGAGCGCCAAACCCTGATGTTTTCAGCCACCTACCCGGAAGGCATCGAGAAACTGGCCAAGCAATTCATGCGTGAGCCGGTGCAAATCAAGGTCGAGTCGCTGCACACCGAGGCGCTGATTGAGCAACGCTTTTATGAAGTCACGCGCCACACCCGGCTGGCGACTGTGGCGCAGTTGTTGAACCACTTTCGCCCGATCAGTACGTTGGCTTTTTGCAACACCAAGCAGCAATGCAAAGACTTGGTGACGTATCTGCAAGAGCAAGGTTTTAGCGCGCTGGCTTTGTATGGCGAGCTGGAGCAACGCGAGCGCGATCAAGTGCTGGCGCAGTTTGCCAACCGCAGTTGTTCGGTGCTGGTGGCCACCGATGTGGCCTCACGCGGGCTGGACATCACGCAACTTGAAGCCGTGATCAACGTGGACATCACACCGGACGCCGAAGTGCATGTGCATCGCATTGGCCGCACCGGGCGCGCGGGTGAATCAGGTCTGGCCCTGAGCCTGGCTTCCATGAACGAAATGGGGTTTGTCGGCAAGATTGAGCAGTATCAAAAGCACGCATCGGTCTGGCACAAAGTGGAAGAACTCATCCCCACCGGCAGCGGCCCGTTGTTGCCGCCGATGGTGACGTTGCAAATTTTGGGCGGTCGCAAAGAAAAGATTCGCCCCGGCGACGTGCTGGGGGCTTTGACCGCTGACGCCGGTTACACGCGCGAGCAAATCGGCAAAATCAATGTGACCGAATTCACCACCTTTGTGGCGGTGAACCGTGCTATTGCGCAAGAAGCGATGCAAAAACTCAACGCGGGCAAAGTCAAAGGCAAAAGCGTGCGGGTGCGGCTGCTGTAAGCAGCAACCGTGTAAGGCAAACCCTTACACGGTTTGCAGCCGTTTGCTGACTTCATTTATTGAGGTCGGCGGCTACAGTTCTCCTCAGCGCTACCGCATCCCCGTAACGCCTTGACCCCTCTGGAGAATTCTGATGAACACCACTGCACAAGCCCTCAATCCTTTTAGTTTGATGATGGAACCCGAACGGGTGTTGCAAACAATGGAGCGTTCACTCCAACTGCGCGGTCTGCGTCGCCACAAGCTGCGCCCTCTGGACAAGCCCCTGATTCCTCTGACCAGCGAAGCCATTGCCAGCCGGGTCGCCTTTGATGCCGCGCTGGATGCCGAAGACTTGGCACAACACACCCGCGCCCGTCAACTCAACTAAACCCAGCGCCGGTCAGGTTCAATCCGGCGCATGGTTGGCCGGTTTATTGGCCCCGGGCCGCCGCCGCCCGCAGCTTGTCTTTTTTACTTGGACGCAGCCCCTTGACGCCGCCGGTAGCCAGGTCAACCGGTGTACCGTCAGCGCCTAGCAACACGGCGGCCACTGTGGCGGCTTCAACCGGCTCAAACCCGGCCACTTGTTCCAGCGGCAATTCAAGCTGCTGACGTTTTTCAATCACCCGAAAATGTGCTTCGGTGTCGGCACTGACAAAGCTCAGGGCCACGCCTCTTTCACCGGCGCGCCCGGTGCGCCCGATGCGGTGCGTGTAGTCCACCGCTGAACGCGGCAAATCAAAGTTCACCACCACCGGCAACTGCGCAATGTCCAGCCCGCGTGCCGCCACATCGGTGGCAATCACGACCTTCAGGCGCGATGCTTTGAAATCGGCCAGCACTTGCGTGCGTTTGCCCTGACTCAACTCCCCATGAAAAGGCTCGGCGTAGATGCGGGCTTTGCGCAATTTATCGGCCACCATCTCGGCGGCATGTTTGGTGGCGACAAACACCAGCACGCGGCTCCAATGGTTTTCCTGAATCAGATGGCGCAACAGTTGGGTGCGCCGTCCTGCGTCCACGGCAATGGCTCGCTGGACAATGTCGGGGGCCGTTTCAGGAGCCGGCACGATCTCGATGCGGACCGGGTCGTGCAACAGGGTTTGTGCCAGCGTTTGCACCGCAGGCGTAAAAGTAGCCGAGAAAAACAGATGCTGGCGTTGCGCAGGCAGCAGCGCCAGCAAGCGCGTGAGTTCTTCGGCAAATCCCAGGTCAAACAAACGATCTGCTTCGTCGAGCACCAGCGTACTGACGCTGGCGAGTGACAGCGCGTTGTGCTGCACCAGGTCCAGCAGCCGCCCCGGCGTGGCGACCACGATGTCGGAGCCGCCGCGCAAACGCATCATTTGCGGGTTGATGGAGACGCCGCCAAAAATAATGGAAACCTTGACCGGGCGTGACAGGTGTTGCGCCAGACTGCGAATTTCTTCGCCCACTTGCGCACTGAGTTCACGCGTGGGCACCAAAATCAGCGCGCGTACGCGACGCGGGCTTTCCATCGGCGTGGCTTCAAGTTGCTGGAGCAAGGGCAGCACAAAGGCGGCCGTTTTGCCTGAGCCGGTTTGCGCTGAACCCAACACATCACGGCCTTGCAGCGCGGCAGGAATGGCGGCACTCTGAATGGGCGTGGGTGTGCGATAAGCTTTGGCGCTGACGGCGCGAAGAAGAGAGGGGCACAGGCCCAGAGTAGAAAATGGCATGAGCAGGCGCTTTGTGTGGAGAGGGTGGCGGTACAGTCGGTCGTCACGGAGGTGAGGGGACGTAGTGCTGCCAAGTTTAATCTGACTGAGCGTGTTGCGGGGGCGCCCGATAAGGAGAAGCCGCATAATCGAGCGCTTGCGAATCACGCCCTTGAGGGCGGATCTCAGACGCCCGCATCAGTTGGGGGCTGCGCTGCAGGCGCTGTCCCGAAAATTCTCTAAAAGCGCCATCAACACCATGAAGAAAACATTTAAATTAAATATCGAAGGCAAAAATCCAGCACGTTTGCTGGAAGCCACCAAGCACGAAATTCGCAAGTATGTCAAACGGGAGCGGCGCGTGCCACTGCCTGAAGGTGTAGATTTTTGGGATTTTGACTGCAAGTTTGGTACTACCGAAGAGAGCGCGGTGGTCGTGCATTTCGCCACCATCACGAGCTTGATTGACACCGTTGTCAAAGACGGTGGCGACGCGTTCTATCTCGAAATTCTGGCCAAGAACGGCTATCGCACCGCCAAACCCGCCGGTGCCGTGGATGCCGATCAGGTTGAACTTTAAGCGGTTCTAGCGGTAAACGCCAACCAGAACACTCCCGCTAAAGCCGGGAATGCGTTTGGTAAAGGTCGATTTCTTTTCGATCTTTTTGGTGACCGGATGCGCCCATTCGTAGTCCACCCAGCCTTCGCCCTGAGTGGCGGCCAGATCAATCAACTCACGCACAAACGGTTTGCCTTTTTGGTCCTTGAGGGTTGATAGGTTGTTGCCGATCAGACGGTCGTTAGCGCCATGGGCCAGCATGATGCCCTGGGTATCAAAAACAAAAATATACAAATCTTTTTTGACCCATGTCGCTTTGTCGGTGGTGAAGTCTTTGAAGGCTTGGGTGTTACCGACCTTTTTGATGTGCCCCAAAGCCGCGTTCACCAAAGCGCGGGCTTCGTCGGGCGTGCCATGGTCTTGCGCCAAGGCTGAAGCAGAGATCACACTGGCCAACAGCAGCAGCCAAACGGTACGAAAGAAACGCATTTAGAACCCCCCAAGTTAAATATTATTTCAAGCCAATCATGTTAGCGGCTCAAACGCGTCTTTTGCGAAAAATCTTCTAGGGGAAAGTGCGTAGATCCCTGCGCTGGCGCCTGTTTAATGCCGGACAGGAGGGTCTCAAGTGAAGTGCGGGGATAATTGCTGGTTTTTACAATTAACTGGAGTCATCTCATGGCCAAGAACATCCGTACCGAAAGCGACCGCGTCGCAACCCCCCGTCCCGTGCCTGCCAAGGGCGTTTGCTTTACCGCTGGTAAAGGTCAATTGCGCAGCCTGGAACGTGGCGCGGCCACCAACAACAAGAAAAACCCCGGCAAGCGCGCCAAGAAGGGCGGTTAATCCGCTAATCCGGTTAATCTGCACAAAAAATCAGCAAGTTCCTTTTAGGGCTTGCTGATTTTTTTCGTCTGGACATGGATGTCACTTTGAAGGGCGTTTGGCCGTGGCGTAGTAATAGGCACCCGCTACAAACAGGCTGAAGAACCAGCCAAAGTCAAACAGGCTGACCAAACCGGCGGGCACACTGGCCCGGTCCAGCACGCCTGACACCACCAAATAGCCGGGCAGGCAAGGCAACACACCCAGCGCGAAGGCGATCAGGGCGTGAACATTCCAGCCCCCGCTGTATTCATACGCACCATGGCGGCGATACAGGTCGTCCACCTCCAGATTGCCTTTGCGAATCAGGTAATAGTCGGTCAGCAAAATACCGGCGATGGCCCCCAGCAAAGTGCCGTAGCCGCCCAGCCAAGTGAACAAATAGCCGCCGGAGGTGGCGAGCAGCTTCCAGGGCATGAACAGCAAACCGATCACCGCCGCAATCAGTCCGCCGGTTCTGAAACTGATTTTGTCGGGCGCGATGTTGGAAAAGTCATAAGACGGTGACACCAGATTGGCGGCGACGTTGGTCGTCAGGTTGGCCAGCAAAATCACCAGCAAACCCAGGGCCGAGGCAAACGTGCCCATCTGCGTCAACAAGCCATCGGGAAACAACTGCGCCTTGCCATACAAAATCTGAGACGCTGAAAACCCGATCACGCCAACCATTGAAAACAGTGCCATCGGAATGGGCAAGCCAACAGCTTGGCCGATGACTTGGTCGCGGTTGCTTTTGGCAAAGCGCGTGAAGTCAGGAACGTTCAGCGCCAGCGTGGCCCAAAAACCAACCAGTCCGGTCAAGGCGGCCCAGGTTTTAGGCCCGCCCTCTACCACTTTGGCGGGTAAGTCAAACAGTTGGCCCGCAGGCACTTGCGTGACGGCCCACACCACCAGCGCCACGGAGGCCGCCAGCATCAGCGGGGCGGCAAATACTTCGAGCTTGCGAATTGACTCCACGCCGTTCCAGATGAAGTAAATATGCACCGCCCAGAACAGGTAAAAACAAACCAGTTGCGAGGTGCTGATGAACTCGCCGTCGCCCGGCCCGGCCAGGCCCATGCCGACCACGTTCAAAAATCCGTGCAACGCTAAAGCACCGAAATAGCAGTTGATGGAGAACCAGCCGCACGCCACCAAGCCGCGCAGAATGGCCGGCAGGTTGGCCCCTTTCACGCCAAAAGAGGCGCGTGCCAGCACCGGAAAAGGCAGGCCATGACGGGTGCCGGTGCGACCCAGCATGATCATGGGCACCAGCACAATGCAGTTGGCCAAAAAGACCAGCCAGATCGCCATTTGCCAGGTAAAGCCTTGGTCCAACATGCTGCTGGCCATGGTGTAGGTGGGTACGCACACCACCATGCCAATCCATAACGCCGTGAAATCACGGATGCGCCAAGTGCGTTGAATGTTGGTGGTCGGTCTGAGGTCGTCGTTGATGAGGGAACTGTCGCTTCGGGGTGAACTCATGGGGTTTCCTGGGGGGTTGGGGGTCAAATGACAGGCTCGATGCTAAACGTGTCCGCTACCATGCGACTTAAGCGGGCCGCGATGCCTGTCAACCCCCGTTTCCCCCCCCTCGTTTATTGGACTGGAGATTCCGTCATGGCTCACACCGCCTTCAACTGGCAAGACCCCTTTTTGCTCGATGCCCAACTCAGCGACGACGAGCGCATGGTGCGCGACGCCACCGCCGCTTATTGCCAGGATAAACTGCAACCCCGCGTGATCGAAGCCTTTCGCAAAGAGCAAACCGACGTGGCTATCTTTCGCGAAATGGGCGAACTCGGCCTGCTCGGCCCCACGATTCCCGAAGCCTACGGTGGCCCCGGCCTGAACTACGTCGCCTACGGCCTGATTGCCCGCGAAGTCGAACGTGTGGACAGCGGCTACCGCTCCATGATGAGCGTGCAAAGCTCTTTGGTGATGGTGCCTATTTTTGAATTTGGCACCGAGGCACAGCGTCAAAAATTCTTGCCCAAACTCGCCACCGGCGAATGGATTGGCTGCTTCGGCCTGACCGAACCCGATCACGGCTCCGACCCCAATTCGATGATCACCCGCGCCTACAAAGTGGCTGGTGGCTACCAATTGAGCGGCGCCAAGATGTGGATTACCAACAGCCCGATTGCTGACGTCTTTGTGGTCTGGGCCAAAGAGGTGAGCGAAGGCCGTCAAGTTGGCCCGATTCGCGGCTTTGTGCTGGAAAAAGGCATGAAGGGTTTGACGGCTCCGACCATCCACGGCAAGGTCGGTTTGCGCGCCTCAATCACTGGTGAAATCGTGATGGATGGCGTTTTTTGCCCGGAAGAAAACGCCTTCCCCGAGATTCAGGGTTTGAAAGGCCCATTCACCTGCCTCAACTCGGCGCGCTACGGCATCGCCTGGGGCGCGCTGGGTGCGGCGGAAGACTGCTGGTTTCGCTCGCGTCAGTACGTCATGGATCGTCAACAGTTTGGCCGCCCGCTGGCTGCCAATCAACTCATCCAGAAAAAACTGGCTGATATGCAAACCGACATCGCGCTCGGCCTGCAAGGCTGCCTGCGCCTGGGCCGCATGAAAGACGAAGGCACTGATTCGGTCGAAATTACCTCGCTTTTAAAGCGCAACTCCTGCGGCAAATCGCTCGACATTGCCCGCTTGGCACGCGACATGATGGGCGGCAACGGCATCTCCGACGCGTACGGCGTGGCCCGCCATTTGGTGAACCTCGAAGTGGTCAACACCTACGAAGGCACGCACGACATTCACGCGCTCATTCTGGGCCGGGCACAAACCGGCATTGCTGCGTTTGCCAACTGAGGCGCGCCATAGTTGCGGCCATTTCGCCAGCCGCATCAACAACTACCTTGATCAGATAATCGTCACATGAACATCACAAAACTTATCGGCATCTTATTGATTGCCGCTGGCGGCTTGGGCCTGGCCTATGGCGGCTTTAACTACACCAAAGAAACCACGGGCATGAAAATAGGCCCGCTTGAACTCAAAGTTCAAGAAAACGAAAGGGTCAACGTCCCGGTCGTGTTCAGTGCGGGTGCGTTGATTCTCGGCGTGTTTTTGCTGGTTGTAGGCCGTAAATAATTGGCTAAATAAAATCTCCCACCGCTACAACATCTTTAGGCTTGTCGCGGCGGGAGATTTCATTGACTTCTCTATTTATGTCTGAGATAAGGATGTTTAGAGTGCCTCTATCGTGGGATAGAAAATAGTGTTTTCCTGGTGCATTCGCTCATGCAATATTTTTAGCACCTGGTTGGCATCCGCGCGGAATCCTTCGGGGTCATCTGAGACTTTGGATGGGCGTTGTTGAATAAATCAAAAACCTGCCATGACTTCCACGAGCTGCTCTGATGTCCCTCCTGATTCCAGCGCCAAAAACATCCCGTGCCCTACAAACACAAGCGAAAGCCGTCACCACAAGTTCACCAAGCCCAAATACAAGGTGACCAACTGGCCCGAATACAACGAGGCCTTGCGTCGGCGTGGAGATATTACGATCTGGTTTACCGAAGCAGCCATCACCGAATGGCACCCCATCAAGACGGGCACACGAGGACGCCCGCTGGTGTATTCAAATCACGCCATTGAGACCGCTATTTTGATCCGTCAGGTGTTTCACCTGCCCCTGCGTCAAACCGAAGGCTTCATGGTCTCCATCGCCCGTCTCATGAACGCGGCCATCAGCATTCCTGACTTCAGCAGCATCTCCAAACGCGCCATAGAGCTACCCCGCCATGTGCTGAGCAAAGCGTTGGCGCCGGGCAGCTTGGTGATGGTGGATTCCACCGGACTGAAAGTGTATGGCAAAGACGAGTGGCACCAGGAGAAACACGGGGTGCCCGCTCGCAGAACGTGGCGCAAACTTCATCTGGCGGTTGATGAGAACCACCAGATTCTGGCCTGTGAACTGACGACACCCGAAGTGGGCGACCCCACGGCAGTGCCTGACCTTCTGGCGCAAATTGACACCCCGTT
>CAIJRK010000074.1 GCA_903823025.1 uncultured beta proteobacterium | reverse complement strand
GGTGCCCGCTCGCAGAACGTGGCGCAAACTTCATCTGGCGGTTGATGAGAACCACCAGATTCTGGCCTGTGAACTGACGACACCCGAAGTGGGCGACCCCACGGCAGTGCCTGACCTTCTGGCGCAAATTGACACCCCGTTCGAGACCTTCATGGGTGATGGCGCCTACGATGGGGAACCGGTCGCCAATGCCGTATTGACCCAGCAGCCGCAGGCCCAAGTGGTGGTGCCACCGCACAAGACAGCCGTGCTTTCAGCGGCAGGCGACACGCAACGCGACGGGCACATCCGGGCCATTGAAGAGGACGGGCGAATCGGCTGGCAAAAGAAGACCGACTACGGCTTGCGCAGCTACATTGAGCTGGCTATCCAGCGCTACAAGGGCATCATCGGCAACTGCATGAAAGCACGCGCTTTGCCACAGCAAAAGACTGAAGCGTGGATCAGTGCGTCTGCACTGAACATCATGACCAGTCTTGGGATGCCGGTGTCGGTGAAAATCTAAAAAGAGTTGGAAAACGGGGTCGGTTTAGCCAATTTTTGATTTATTCAACAACGCCCCTCTGCGCCAGCGTATGAGCCATTGCGTTGTGCGCGCTAGCGCCAAAAAAAGAAGTGGCCAGCCAACCCAATACGGCCTTCCAATCGTGTTGCAGTGTCAAGGCTTCCGGGCTAAATTTGTCAAAAATAGAAGAACCCTGATCGACACAAGACACATAAGCCTGCGCGTAGCGCACAACGCCCAACATGGGAATATTCAGTTCAGCGGCCCACTTTCGCGTCACGTTTTCGCCAGCAGAGCCTGGGTGCATCCTCATCCCCACGCAAGCAAGGCGGCATTGTCCGGAGGCAATGCGCGGGAGTTGCAATAAATTTTTAATACAGTCAGCCGTGGCGTCCCGATCAAACGCCGAGGCCGCAACCGGCACCAACACCACATTGCTGGCCATCACAATACGCGAGAGGTGCAAGCCGTTTAATCCGCTTGGGGTGTCAAGAATGGCGTGCGTAATGCCTGCCGGTGGGCGGAAAACGCGCCCGCCGTCCACCAGCCATCCCGTCACTGCGGGCAGTTGCGGCGGGCGTAAACGTAGCCAGGTTCTCACTGACTGTTGCGGGTCGAGATCGCCGAGCATCAACTTGACACCCGCATTGGCGGCATAGGCGCTGATGGTTGCTGCCATCGTACTTTTGCCGCTTCCACCTTTGGCGTTAACGACAGCAAGAACAGGCATAAAAATTTTCTGGAAGCAAGAACATGGCGTAATCCTACAAATCACATGCTGATCAAGACTCGCATGAGTTAGTCAAAAAAGTGTTGGTGGAAGGTTGAGCGCTGCGTGTTGTCAGACAATTAATGCATTGAAAAATGCGCGTTACTTTTTAACACAAGTTAAATTATTTGATATAAATCAAGCGTCGTTATGGGAATTCATGCCCGTCGTCAGTGGGGGTTCTTTGTGCTTGTCCGGCTGCCACCCCAACGCTCGGTTCGACCACTACGGGTCGTGGCGATGCGCGGTTGTCGCCGCCTCTGGTCGTGCCCTTGATCGTTAACCGGATAAGCCCGGTTGGGCCTATAACAGCACGGATGGCAAAGAATTGCGCCGAAAGCTTCTTTAGATGTTTAGGTAATTAAGAACTAAAAATACAGTAGTTCCTGTTTTAAGCGTTGGCTCCCAGAATTGGCATCTTGCAACTTTGCAGTGCCCCCAATTCAAGGACGCCCCCATGACAACCCGCCGTTACCTTCTCAATCTCACTTTGGCTGCTGCACTGGCTGGAGCCGCATTGGGCGCTGCTGCCCAAAAGCCGGTCACGCTACTCAACGTGTCTTACGACCCGACGCGCGAGTTGTACGTGGAATACAACGCCGCGTTTGCCAAACACTGGAAAGCCAAAACCGGGCAAGACGTGAGCTTTCGCCAATCGCATGGCGGCTCGGGCAAACAGGCCCGCGCCATCATTGACGGTTTGGACGCCGATGTCGCTACTTTGGCGCTCGCAGGCGATACCGACGCCCTGCAAACCAACGGGGGCTGGATTCCCCAAGACTGGCAAAAACGCCTGCCGCACAATTCGTCGCCCTACACCTCCACCATCGTGCTGGTGGTGCGCAAAGGCAACCCCAAAGGCATCAAGGATTGGGATGACCTGATCAAGCCCGGCGTCAGCGTCATTACGCCCAACCCCAAAACATCGGGCGGTGCCCGCTGGAACTACCTGGCCGCGTGGGAATTTGCCAAACGCAAACTGGGCAGTGAAGCCCAAGCCAAAGCGTTTGTCGGCAAGCTCTACGCCAACGTGCCCATTCTTGACAGCGGCGCTCGCGGCTCGTCCATCACCTTTGCGCAGCGCAACCAGGGCGACGTTTTTATCTCTTGGGAAAACGAGGCTTATCTGCTGAAAAAAGAGTTTGGCGACAAAATTGAACTGGTCGTGCCCTCGATCAGCATCCTGGCTGAACCAGCGGTGACCGTGGTCGATAAGAACGTGGATAAAAAAGGCACACGCGCTGTCGCCGAGGCCTATTTGGCCTATCTTTACACCGACGAAGGCCAAGACATTGCAGGCAAGAACTTCTATCGCCCGGTCTCTGAAAAAGCCAAAGCCAAGTACGCCAGCCAGTTCCCTAAATTGAAACTGTTCACCATTGATGAAGCTTTTGGAGGCTGGACCCAAGCGGCCAAAGACCACTTTGCCGATGGCGCCAGCTTCGACCAAATTTACCTGAAAAAATAAGCCCGACGCTGTCACACGCATTCGTCAGGGAGAAAAAATAATGACTGTTTTATTAATCGCCGGAAGCCCCTCCGAGAAATCACGCTCTGCCGCTTTATTGGACGGCGTTCAACAACGGCTGCACGCCAGGGGCGCACACGTCGAGCGGCTGCAAATCCGAGACCTGTCGCCGCAGGCGCTAATCCTGGCAGACTTTGGCAACCGCACCATTCTTCACGCGGTCAGTCGGGTGAAGGCCGCCGAGGTGGTGGTGGTGGCTACGCCGGTTTACAAGGCGGCTTACAGCGGCGTGCTTAAGGTGTTTTTGGACTTGTTGTCGCAAAACGCGCTGCAGGGCAAAACCGTGTTGCCACTGGCCACGGGCGGTAGTCCGCATCACATGCTTGCGCTGGATTACGCCTTGCGGCCTGTGCTGCAGTCGCTGGGGGCCAAGCATATTCTTTCGGGCATTTACGCCACCGATGCGCAAGTCACGCTCACGCCCGAAGGCGCTTACCTGATCAACGATGAAATTGGTGCCCGTCTGGATGAGGCCGTGAATATTCTGATTACCGAGACGCTGCGCCCGGTGGTGAAACCGGCAGGCAACTTCGCCTCCGTGCCCTTTTCGCAAGTGCGATGTAGCGTTTAACCACGCCTTGATGCCCGCCTGACAAGCGGGTCATTCTTTCTTTCCTTCTCTGGTTTTTATCAACCGCATTGGCGGCAAGGGAGAAGCCTTGCCTGTTGAACCCCAAATTAATCCCGAAAGCGCTCATGACACACTTCACCTCACTCAATCGGCGCAAAGTTTTAGCCGCAGCGCTGGCCGCCACCGCCCTCGGCAGCACCGGCTTGGTACGCGCCCAAAAGGCCAGCCGTACATTGCGCATTGGTCATCAAAAAGGCTGGTTCTCCCTCCTCAAAGCACGCGGCACGCTGGAAAAACGTCTGACTCCGCTAGGCGTTGGCGTCACCTGGATCGAGTTCAACGCTGGCCCGGTGCAACTGGAAGCGCTTAACGTCGGGGCCATCGACTTTGGCGATGTCGGCGAAGCGCCGCCCATCTTTGCCCAAGCCGCCGGTGCGCCGCTGGTTTATGCCGCCGCCAGCGTGCCACGCCCCCATCTTGAAGCGCTGATCGTGCCCAAAAGCTCAATCGTTCGCACCGTGGGCGACCTCAAGGGCAAGAAGATTGCCTTGAACAAAGGCTCCAACGTCCACTACTTTCTGGTCAAGCTGCTGGAAAAGAACGGCCTTAAATACAGCGACGTGCAACCCATCTTTTTAGCGCCCGCCGATGCTCGTGCCGCTTTTGAGCGCGGTGCCATTGATGCGTGGCTGATCTGGGATCCGTTCCTCGCTGCCGCCCAAATCACGCTGGAGGCGCGCCTGCTGGCCGACGCCACGGGGGTTGCGAACAACCGCAACTACTACTTCACCTCACGCGACTTCGCTACCAAAAACGCCGATGTATTGAAGATTGCGATTGCCGAAATTGGTGCCATCGACACCTGGATTTCCAAAAACAAGCCCGCTGCCGCCAGCGAACTCGCCACCGTGCTGGGACTGGACAAAAGCATTACCGAGTTATTTATCAGTCGCACCGGCTACGGCACGGTGCCGATCACGCGTGAGATTTTGGGTGAGCAGCAAGCCATTGCCGACACCTTCTTTGAACTCAAGCTCATCCCCAAAAAGCTCAACCTGCTGCACGCCGCACCGGTTGATCTGAGCTAAACCGTCGCAGGAGAAGTCGCATGGCGCACATTCAACCTTTGCTAAAAACATCGCGGCGTCAACTGCTGCGTTTGCGGGCAGTCACCGCCAGCATCTGGAGCCTGACCGGCCCCATCACCTCGACCGGCGCCTGGGCGCAAACGGGGCCAGCGGTCAAAGCGCCGGAACTATTGCGCCTGGGTTATCAAAAGTCGGCGGTCAACCTGGTGATTCTCAAGCAGCAAGGTGTGCTGGAAAAACGTTTTCCGCAGACCAAGGTGGCGTGGTACGAGTTTCCAGCCGGGCCGCAGTTGCTGGAGGCGCTGGCGGTGGGCAGTCTCGACTTTGGTCTGACGGGCGATTCGCCGCCGGTGTTTGCCCAAGCAGCGGGCAAAGATTTGGTCTATGCCGGGGCCGAACCGTCCAAGCCCGAGAGTTCAGCGATTTTGGTGCCCAAGGATTCCCCTATTCGGACCTTGGCCGATCTCAAAGGCCGAAAAATTGCCCTGCAAAAAGGCTCCAGCGCGCATTACCTGCTGGTGCAGGCCGTGGACAAAGCCGGGTTGCAATGGTCTGACATTCAGCCGATTTACCTTGCGCCCGCTGACGCTCGCGCCGCTTTCGAGCGCAAAAGCGTGGATGCCTGGGTCATTTGGGACCCGTTTTATGCCGCCACTGAATTGGCCATTCAACCCCGCGTGTTGACCACCGGCAAAGGACTGTCGGGCAATAACTCGTTCTATCTGGCATCGCGCACCTTTGCCACCCAGCATCCCGACACGGTCGGCGCGCTGTTTGAAGAGTTGACCCGCGCCGACCAGTTTGTGCAGGCGCATCGTGCCGACGCTATCAAGCTGATCTCGGATTTCAGCGGGCTGGATGCAGGCGTGGTCAGTCTTTTCTTGCAGCGCCGTCCGCCATCGCCCGTGGGCTTGCTTAAGCCCGGCATGGTGGTTGATCAGCAACGGGTGGCCAACGCGTTTGCCCGGTTGGCGCTGATTCCCAAAACCGTTCAAGTCGCCGACATCGTCTGGCAACCCAAACCGGGCCTAAGCGCGCAGGTTTCAAGTCAATAACGCAACCCCCTTACGCAACTCCCTCACCAAGGAACTCCTTCATGAACATCTTCTGGTTTCTCCCCATTCATGGCGACGGCCATTACCTCGGCACCCAACACGGTGCCCGCGCAGTGGACCACCACTACCTCAAGCAAATTGCCCAAGCGGCAGATGAACTGGGCTACGGCGGCGTGCTGATTCCTACCGGACGCTCCTGCGAAGACTCGTGGATCGTGGCCGCCAGTTTGATTCCGGTCACGCGGCGCTTGAAGTTCCTCGTTGCGCTGCGTCCCAGCACGATTTCTCCCACGGTGTCGGCGCGCCAAGCCGCGACCCTGGACCGACTGAGTGAAGGCCGTTTGCTGGTCAACATCGTGGCCGGTGGCGACTCAGGTGATCTGGAAGCCGATGGCACTTTTTTGAGCCACGACGAGCGGTACGAACACGCCCGCGAGTTTCTGGATGTGTGGACGCGCTTGTTGGCGGGTGAAGAAGTCACTTACGAAGGCAAGCACATCAAAGTCAAGGGCGCACGCCAGTTGTTTCCGCCGGTGCAGCGGCCCCATCCGCCGCTGTACTTCGGTGGCTCCTCCGACGCAGCGCATGACTTGGCCGCTGAAAAAACAGAGCTGTATTTGACCTGGGGCGAACCCCCGGCTGAGGTCGAGAAAAAGTTTGACGACGTGCGTAAACGCGCCGCCAAGCTGGGTCGCAAGGTCAAGTTCGGGGTGCGCTTGCACGTGATTCCGCGTGAGACCAATGACCAGGCTTGGGCCGCAGCGGATGACTTGATCAAGTATTTGGACGAAGAAACTGTGGCGAAGGCGCAGGCGGGTTTTTCGGGCATGGACTCCGAAGGTCAGCGCCGCATGGCTGCGCTGCACGGCGGCAGCCGGGCCAATCTGGAGATCAGCCCTAATTTGTGGGCGGGCGTGGGCTTGGCGCGCAGCGGCGCGGGCACGGCGCTGGTAGGCGACGGCGAAACGATTGCGCGGCGCTTGAAGGAATACGAGGCGTTGGGCGCGGATACCTTTGTGTTGTCGGGCTATCCGCATCTGGAAGAGGCCTATCGCTTTGCCGAGCTGGTGTTTCCGCACATTGGTGTGCAGTCGGCATCCAAAGCGCAAGGGGCCAATCTGGTGGCACCGGTCGGTGAGGTTGTTGGCAATTCGTATGTGCCCCAGCCGCTTAAAACGGCGCATGGCTAACTGAAAGGACGTCCCGCATGAACACCCGAACCTCTGCCGAATTACTCCCGCGTGTGGCAAGCGCTGCTTTTTCCTCCGAAAAACTCAAGTCTTTTTTACAGGCTGGGTTTCAGCGTTTATTGCCGTGGCTGCTGCCCGTGGGTTTGATCGTGGCGTGGCACATCGCCTCCAGTCTGGGCTGGATGTCAACCCGGGTTTTGCCCGCGCCGCTGGATGTGGTCACGGCGACTTGGACGCTGGCGGAATCGGGTGAGTTGTGGACGCACGTTTCGGTCAGCGCGTGGCGCGCCTTGACCGGGCTGGCGATTGGTGGCGGTTTGGGTTTGGCGCTGGGCTTGCTGACCGGCTCGGTGCGTTTTTTCGAGACGCTGCTGGATTCGACCATCCAGATGGTGCGCAACATCCCGGCGCTAGCCATGATTCCGTTGGTGATTTTGTGGTTTGGCATTGACGAGACGGCCAAGCTTTTTCTGATTGCGGTGGCGGTGTTCTTCCCGATTTACCTCAACACTTTTCACGGCATTCGCAATGTAGACCCCGGCTTGATCGAGATGGGGCGCAGCTACGGGTTGAGCCGTTGGCAGCTCTACACGCAAATTATTTTGCCCGGCTCCCTGTCGTCGATTCTGGTTGGCCTGCGCTTTTCTCTCGGGTTGATGTGGGTGATTTTGATCGTGGCCGAAACCATTTCAGCGCAAGCCGGTATTGGTTATCTGACGATGAACGCCCGTGAATTTTTGCAAACTGACATCGTGCTGGTGGGCATTCTTCTCTACGCGCTGCTGGGCAAGATCGCCGACATGTTTGCCAAGGCGCTGGAGCGTTACTGGTTGCGCTGGCATCCGGGTTATCAGGATTAAGAGGCGCTTTTTATGAATTTCTCTTCAACAAATCAGGACGCTATTTTGAGCACTGACTCTGATATTTCTACATCGCGCGGCGTGTCTTTGACCTTGCACGGCTTAAGCAAACGTTACGGCGAACGCGAGGTGTTGCGCCAAGCTGAATTGACCATTGAGCCGGGCCAGTTTGTCGCCATCGTGGGGCGTAGCGGCTGCGGCAAAAGCACACTGTTGCGACTGGTCGCCGGGCTTGAAAAAGCCACGGCGGGCACGATTAATTTGAACCAGAAAATGCTCAATGGTTTGTCGGACGACACCCGCATCATGTTTCAGGACGCGCGCCTGTTGCCCTGGAAGCGCGTGATTGACAACGTGGCGTTGGGTCTGCCCGCCTCTCAACGCGCCGCCGCCTCCAAAGTGTTGGCGCTGGTTGGTTTGGCGGATCGGGGAAACGACTGGCCGGCGCGCCTGTCGGGCGGTCAGCGCCAACGTGTTTCGCTGGCCCGTGCGTTGGTGCACAACCCGCGCTTGCTGTTGCTTGATGAACCGTTAGGTGCGCTTGATGCGTTGACCCGCATCGAGATGCATCGGCTGATTGAAGGTTTGTGGCAAACCAGCGGCTTTACCGCGCTGCTGGTAACGCACGACGTGCAAGAAGCGGTGGCGCTGGCTGACCGCGTGATTTTGATCGAGGACGGTCGCATTGCGCTGGACGAAACCATTGCGCTGGCACGGCCCCGTTCGCATGGCGACGCCGGTTTTGCCACGCTGGTGAAACGCATTCTGGACCGGGTGCTGCAAAAGCCCGGTCAGGAAGAACCCGCTCCGACCGAGGCCTCTTGGTCAGGTGTTCCGGCCCATGGCCTGCGCTGGGCGGTTTGATTTTTATTGTTTTTTAAACGGACTTTCAAGGAGAAATTCATGTCCATTCAAGCTATCAACGTTCGCAATCAGTTCAAAGGCAAAGTGCGCGAAATTATTCGTGGCGATGTCGTCTCCGAGATTGATGTCGAAACACCTTGGGGCATCGTCACCTCGGTCATCACCACCCGTTCTGTGGACGACCTCAATCTGGTCGTCGGCTCTGAAGTGGTGGCGTTGGTCAAGTCCACCGAAGTGTCGATTGCCAAACTGTAATTGAATCGCCGGGCCTGACTTCAACGCAGGTCTGCTAACGAATCTTTGTTTTTACCGGGCCGCCCTCATGAACTTCAAAGACCTGAAAATCTCCTCTCGGCTCTTTTTCGCCTTTGGCTTCATTGTGTTGCTGTCCATCTTGTCCAGCGGCCTTGCCTTGAGGCAACTGAAGGTGATTCAGGGCAACCTTGATGACATTGTTTTGGACAATAACGTCAAGATTTCCCTGAACTACCAGCTGTCGGAATCGGTTCATACCGTGGCCCATGTTTTGCGGTCGGTGGCGCTGTTGAGCGACGACAAGGAGATGGCCGATGAGAAAAATAAAATTGAACCCGAACGTCTCGCCTATGCCGCCGCCCGCGCCAAGCTGGAAACCCTGGCGTCCAGCCCTGTTGGCGATATTGGACTTGACGGTCAGGCCCAACGCGCGGCCATTGATGCCGCCGCCGCTAAAGCCAGCCCCCTGAACGACCGCGTCGTTGAGCTGGCCCTAGCGACTAAATTTACACAGGCCACGACGCTGTTGATGAAAGAAGCTGCCCCCGCCACGAGCGCCTGGCAAAAAGCCATTGCTGACAATATCAAACTTCAGGAGCAGCAAAACCTCGCGCATTACGAGGCGGCAAAGGCTGAATATGTTTCAGCGCGCAACCTGCTGATCGCCTGCTCTTTGCTTAACCTGTTGGTGGCGGCGTTGATGGGGTTCTGGATCACACGCTCTATCACGCGGCCCATTTATCAGGCGATTAAAACAGCGCGCGCTGTGGCCGCCGGTGACCTGGTTTTGCATTTTGATGCCCACGGTCACAACGAGACCGCGCAACTTCTCACGGCGTTAAAAGAGATGCAAGCCAGTTTGTCCAAGGTCGTACTGCATGTGCGCCAAGGTTCTGAGGGGGTCGCCATTGCCAGTGCTGAAATTGCCCATGGCAACCACGATTTGTCAGCCCGCACGGAAAGTCAGGCCAGTGCTTTGGAAGAAACGACCGCCTCGATGGAGGCGTTGGGTGCCACGGTCAAACAAAATGCCGATAGTGCCCGCTTGGCCAGTCAACAAGCCATGAACGCTTCGATGGTCGCCTTGCAAGGCAGCGAGGCGGTGGGTCAAGTGGTCAAAACCATGAAGGATATTAACGAGTCTTCCAAAAAGATTTCCGACATCATTGGTGTGATTGATGGCATTGCCTTTCAGACCAACATTCTGGCCCTGAACGCCGCCGTTGAGGCCGCCCGTGCGGGTGACCAGGGGCGCGGTTTTGCCGTGGTTGCCACGGAAGTCCGGGCGCTGGCCGGACGTTCAGCCGAGGCTGCAAGAGAGATCAAATCCTTGATCAAGGCCAGTGTGGTGCGGGTCGAACAAGGCACCGTTTTGGTCGCCCAGGCGGGCAGCACCATGACCGAGGTGGAAGGGGCTATCCGTCGCGTCACCGACCTCGTGGGCCAGATCAGCGCCGCCAGTTCTGCGCAGGCCTCGGGCGTGGCGCAGGTAAGTGAGGCGATGACGCAAATAGACGAGGCCACACAACAAAATGCGGCGCTGGTTGAGCAAATGGCTGCTGCGGCCAGCCGCCTTAATTTACAGGCTGAGGATTTGGTGCAGACGGTGGCCGTGTTCAAACTGGAAGAGGCCCGTCATCGCGCGCCCCCGTTGCCCGAGATCACGCGACCCCACCAGCCGTTGATACCAGCGGCCAGAGGCACAGGGATTATTCAACTGTTGAAGTGGTCATTTCCCGCTTAAGCGTGAGTCGCCCCTGAAATTTCAAAACACAAAAGAAGAAACGCTATGACTGCTACAAAACGACAACTTCATCTAGGGGCCTTCCTGCAAGGTGTGGGGCATCACCTGGCTGCTTGGCGGCACCCGGATGTGAACCCGGCGGGCGCGGTTCGGCTGGACCATTTCAAGAACCTGGCCCGCATTGCCGAAGCCGGTAAATTTGACGCGATATTTTTCGCCGACAACGTGGGTCTGCCAGATGCGCCACCGGCGACCCAGACCAAGGCGGCCTTGCCGTATTACTTTGAACCTTTGCTGTTGCTGTCTGCCCTGGCCGGCGTGACCGAGCGCATTGGACTGGTCGCAACGGTGTCCACCACCTACCTGCCGCCCTACCATTTGGCAAGAAAATTTGCCTCGCTGGATCAGATCAGTGAGGGGCGCAGCGGTTGGAATCTGGTGACCTCGGGTTCTGACTTTGAGGCGCGCAACTTTGGCCTTGATCAGCAACTCACCCACGCCTCGCGCTATGAGCGGGCGCATGAATATGTGGCCGTGGTCAAAGGCCTCTGGGACAGTTGGGAAGACGCGCCTTATTTGTTTGACAAGGCGGGCGGTCGTTTTTATGACCCCGCCAAATTGCATCGACTGTCGCACCAGGGTTTGCATTATTCGGTGCAGGGCGCGCTGCAAACCGAACGCCCAGTGCAGGGTTATCCGGTTCTGATTCAGGCCGGTTCTTCCGATGACGGACAAGACTTGGCGGCGGCCACCGCTGAAGTCGTTTTTACCGCGCAACAGACGGTAGAAGATGCGCGGGCTTTTTACAGCAGCCTCAAAGGGCGGCTGGCACAGCACGGACGGGGTCAGGATGCCCTCAAGATATTGCCCGGTATCTCGCCCATCATTGGCCGCACAGAACAAGAAGCGCAAGAAAAGTTTGAGCAACTGCAGTCGCTGATTGACCCGGCGGTGGGCTTGGGCCTGCTCTCGGGTTTTCTGGGTGGCTTTGACTTTTCGCCCTATCCGCTGGACGGGCCTGTGCCCGAATTGCCGCGCACCCAAGGCTGGCAAAGTCGGCAAGATTTGTTCACCTCATTGTCCCGGCGCGAGAACCTGACGGTGCGCCAACTGTACGAACGCATTGCCTCGGCTCGGGGTCATCTGACGGTGGTCGGCACGCCCAAGTCGATTGCGGACCAGATGGAACATTGGTTTAACACCGGCGCTGCCGACGGTTTTAACGTGCTGGCACCGACGCTGCCGCACGGGCTGACCGAGTTTGTCGAAGGCGTGATTCCCGAGTTGCAGCGGCGCGGCTTGTTCCGCACCGAGTACACCGGGCGCACCTTGCGCGACCACCTGGGACTGGCGCGACCCGCGCATCCCAAGGCGACAAAGTCCTAAGAAATCTCGCATTTTCAATCTATCTATAACCACAAGTACCCGAGGAGTTTTTATGTCTGAATCCTGGAAATTTGAAACCCAGTCCGTCCACGCGGGCTATTCCCCTGATCCCACGACCAAAGCCGTGGCCGTGCCGATTTACCAAACCGCCGCCTATGCGTTTGACAGCGCCCAACACGGCGCCGATTTGTTCGATTTGAAAGTGCCGGGCAACATCTACACCCGCATCATGAATCCGACGCAGGACGTGCTGGAAAAGCGCGTCGCCGCGCTGGAGGGCGGCATTGCGGCACTGGCGCTGGCCTCGGGTCAGGCGGCCGTGACCTACGCCATCCAGACCATCGCGGAGGCGGGCGACAACATCGTGGCCAGCACCGCTTTGTATGGCGGCACTTACAACCTGTTTGCCCACACCTTGCCGCAATACGGCATCACCACCCGCTTTGCCAACCCGCGTGACCCGGCCAGCTTTGAGGCGCTGATTGATGACAAAACCAAAGCGGTGTTCATTGAATCTTTGGGCAACCCGCTGGGCAACGTCACTGATATTGCCCGCATTGCCGACATCGCGCACCGCCACGGCGTGCCGCTGATTGTGGACAACACTGTGGCAACCCCGTATTTGCTGCGCCCGATTGAGCATGGTGCCGACATTGTGGTGCATTCGCTGACCAAGTATTTGGGTGGGCACGGCACCTCGATTGGCGGTGCCATTGTCGATTCAGGCAAGTTCCCGTGGGCCGAACACAAAGCGCGCTTCAAGCGCCTGAACGAACCCGACCCGAGCTACCACGGCGTGATCTACACCGAAGCGCTGGGGCCGGCGGCCTACATCGGTCGCGCCCGCGTGGTGCCTTTGCGCAACATGGGCGCGGCTATTTCGCCATTCAATGCGTTCCTGATTCTGCAAGGCATCGAGACGCTGGCTCTGCGCATGGATCGCATCAACGACAACACGCTCAAAGTCGCGCAATTTCTGCAAAACCATCACAACGTGGCGTGGGTCAACTACGCGGGTTTGCCGGATCATCCGGATCATGCTCTGGCTAAAAAATACTTGGGTGGCAAGGCCTCGGGTCTGCTGACTTTTGGCGTCAAGGCGCCCCAAGGCGAAGGCCGTGTGGCGGGTGCCCGTTTTCTGGACGCGCTCAAGTTGTTCACGCGTTTGGTCAACATTGGCGATGCCAAATCGCTGGCCACGCATCCAGCCTCCACCACGCACCGCCAGTTGTCGCCCGAGGAGTTGGTGAAAGCTGGCGTGCCCGAGGATGCCGTGCGGCTGTCGATTGGCATTGAGCATATTGATGACTTGCTGGTCGATCTGACGCAGTCGCTGGCCGCCGGATGAACTTCCAGCAACTCAGAGCGGTCAGGGAAACCGTGCGTTGCGGCTTCAACTTGACCGGCGTGGCCGCCCAGCTCTACACCTCGCAGCCCGGCGTTAGCCGACAAATCAGGGAGCTTGAAGAAGAACTGGGCGTTGAGATTTTTGCCCGTGCGGGCAAGCGCCTCACCGGGTTGACCGGGCCTGGCGCGGCCTTGCTGCCGATTGTGGAGCGGCTGCTACTGGATTGCGAGAACCTCAAGCGTGCGGGACAAGAGTTCACTTCGCGTATGGACGGTCGTTTGTCTGTGGCGGCGACGCACTCGCAGGCCCGCTACGCGCTGCCGCATGTAGTGCGCGATTTCAGGGCGCTGTTCCCGCAAGTCACTTTGCATCTGCACCAAGGCTCACCCAAACAGGTGGCCGAGATGCTGCTCTCCGGTGAGGCCGATATTGGCGTCGCCACTGAAGCGCTGGCGCATTACCCGCAGCTGGTGACACTGCCCTGCTATCGCTGGACGCACAGCATTATTGTGCCGCCCGGCCATCCCTTGTTGGCTTATCAAGAGCCGGTGACTTTGCAGCAGCTGATTGAGTTTCCCATCATTACCTACGACGTCGGCTACACCGGACGCGCCCATATTGATGATGCGTTTGCCCGCGAAGGACTGCACCCGAATGTGGTGCTCACCGCGATGGATGCGGACGTGATCAAGACCTATGTCGAACTGGGCATGGGCGTGGGCATCGTGGCGTCTGTGGCGCTGGATGCCGAGCGCGATCAGCAGTTGCGCATTCTGGATGCCCGGCATTTGTTCGAGATCAATCTGACCCGTCTCGCTATTCGGCGCGGCACCTGGTTGCGCGGCTACGCCTATCGTTTTATTGAAACCTTTGTGCCAACACTGACGCGCGAGGTGGTTGAAAAAGCGTTGGTGGAGTTGCATTCGGTGGGGTGAGAGGCCTACGCTCAGTTGCGGTGGTGTGCAAAGTCGTGGCCTGTACCGGAGATGCCGGGCGGCGCGTCAGGGCGGCCATTTTGGCGCGCACTTCGGCACTGGGGCCGCTGCGTGGAATGCGCTGGTCGGCCATGATCTTGGCCAGCGCCGGGTCCAGGCCGGGCGGTGATGGGGTGGTGACGTTGAACGGTACTGGCGCAGGCCGGTTGGCGTGATTGGGTCGGGCGGATTGGACCGGTGTGGCGCTGTGCGCGTCGGCCAACTTGCGGCGAACAATGCCCATGACATAGGCAAAGCCTTTGCGCTTTGCCTTGGCTATTTTTGCAGCAGCGACAAATTGCGGCGTATCAGCGCCTTGCGCCAACAACGCTGGAATTTCCGGGTGTGTCGTCTCAATATCGGTGATGCCGTGCGCCAACAAGGCCGCACACACCAGCACCACGGGCGTGTCGGGCATGTCCACTGGCCTGTCCACAGACGTGTCCAAAGGCCTAGCCGTGGATCGGTCTTGGCTGACGGGTGCAGGCGTGGATGCTGACGCTGAAGCGGGTTCAGGTTCAGTTCTTGCCTTGGCAGTGCTGGTGGCCGCGATGATGTTCCCGCTTGTTTTCTTGGCATCACGCCACGCTTTAGCCCGTTGCGCAGAGCCGTCTTCTCGCAGGGGTTGGCGGGCGGCCCAGCCGGACACGCGGTCGCCG